>DAOTEJ010000015.1:0-44374 GCA_035454085.1 Burkholderiaceae bacterium
CCACGCCCTGCTCGGCCTGCTCGATCAGGGTGTCGCGGAAGATCTCCCAGGTCAGCTCCTCGGCGCGGCCCTCGACCTTCTCGAGCGCCTGGTAGATGGGCACGGTGCCGATCGGCACGGGCGAGTTGCGCACGATCCACTCGCGGGTCTCGTGGATGTGCTTGCCGGTCGACAGATCCATCACCGTGTCGCCGCCCCAGCGGATCGCCCAGGTCATCTTCTCGACCTCCTCGGCGATGCCCGAGCTCACCGCCGAGTTGCCGATGTTGGCGTTGATCTTCACCAGGAAGTTGCGCCCGATGATCATCGGCTCGGTCTCGGGGTGATTGATGTTGGCGGGGATGATGGCGCGGCCGCGCGCCACTTCGGAGCGCACGAACTCGGGCGTGATCTCGGCTGGGATGGCCGCGCCGAAGCTCTGGCCCCGATGCTGGCGCAGCAGCATCCTGGCCATGCGCTCGCCCTTGGGCCCCAGCGCGCGCAGGCTCTCGACATAGGCCGCGCGGTTGAGGTTCTCGCGGATCGCGACGAACTCCATCTCGGGCGTGACGATGCCGCGGCGCGCGTAGTGCATCTGGCTCACGTTGGCGCCCGCCCGGGCGCGGCGCGGCGCGCGCGTCAGGTTGAAGCGCATCGCAGCGAGCAGCGGATCGGCCGCGCGCTCGCGTCCGTAGGCTGAACTGGGGCCGGCGAGCAATTCGGTGTCGCCGCGCTCGGCGATCCAGGCGGCGCGCAGCGCGGGCAGGCCGGCACGGATGTCGATGATCGCGGCCGGGTCGGTGTAGGGCCCCGAGGTGTCGTAGACGAAGACCGGCGGATTGGGCTCGGCGCCGAAGGAGGCGGGCGTGTCTTCCTGCGTGATCTCGCGCATCGGCACGCGGATGTCGGCGCGGCTGCCGGTGAGGTGGACCTTGCGCGAAGCCGGCAGAGGCTGCACCGCGGTCGGGTCCACCGTGGCCTCGTCGGCCTTGAATTCGAGTCGGGCGTTCATCGGTACTCCTGCCCGGCGGGGTGGACGGACGGCGGCGGCCGTCGCGCGTTTCCCTCCGCCAGTGTTAACTGGTTCAGGTTCCAGGGGACTCTCTCAACCGCGCTCCGGCGCGGTACCCCCAACGCAGTGCCGGGCAACGATAGCAGGCGCAAGCACTAATTCAGGCGAGCCCGCACGAGTGCCGCCTCCCTTAGGCTTGCCTCATGAACACGAGGCTTTGCCTCCCCACCCTGCCCGCACTGCCCGGCCTGCTGCTGGGCGCGCTGGGCGTGCGCAAACCGGCCGCCAGCGCCGCGCCCCTGCCTGCGCTCGATCTCACCGTCGAGGCCGTGCGGCTCGATGCGGCCCACGTGGCGGCGTACCGCGGGGCCTTCGGCTTCCGCGCGGCCGTGCCTCTGAGCTACCTCTACCTGCCAGTGCAGCGCGCCCAACTCGCCCTGTTCAACCACCGCGACTTCCCGCTGCGTGCGCTGGGCCTGATCCACGTGGCCAACGACATGCGCTGGCTGGGCCAGCCCGACACGACCCGCCCGATGACGCTCACCGTGCGCATGGCCGACGAGCAACAGCGACGCAGCGGCCGCCACTTCCGCCTGATCGCCCAGTTCAGCCAGGCCGGGCAGCCGGTGGCGAGCATCGCCAGCGCCTACCTTGCACGCGCCGCGCGACCGGAGCGCGGCGCAGACGAGACCGTCCCGGCCGCGCAAGGCGCGGCCCGGGTGCCGCCGACCGTGCTGCAGGAGCTGCCCATCGATACCGGCGCGGGCTGGCGCTACGCGCGCCTGTCGGGCGACTACAACCCCATCCACCTGGCTCGCTGGAGCGCGCGGCCCTTCGGGCTCGCCGCGCCGATCGCGCACGGCATGTACCTCGCCGCGCACGCCCTGGCGATCCTCGAGCAGGCGGCGCGGGCCGAGGTGCGCGCGGCGCAGGTGCAGTTCCTCAAGCCGGTGCCTCTGGGCACGCAGGTCACGGTGCGGCGCGGCCCGGGCCTGGGCACGCTGTCGGTATGGCGCGACGGGCAGTGCGCGCAGCAGCTCGAGGCCATGCTCGACTGAAGGGCGCGGCCGCGCCGGGGCCGGTTCAGGCGGCGCGTTCGACGCGCCAGCTCTGGTAGCGCAGGCCCAGCACCGCGCCGGCGATGATGGCCGCCAGAGCGAGCAGCGAACCCAGCGCCAACGTGGACACGCCCGAGAGGCCCTGGCCGATGGTGCAACCCAGGGCCGCGACGCCCCCGAAGCCCATCAGCGCCGCCCCCGCGAGGTGGTGGGCCGTGTCCTCGGTCGAGGCGAAGCCCTCCCAGCGAAAGCGCCCGGACGCCAGGGCACCCGCCGCCGCACCCGCCACCACGCCCATCACCGCCACCACGCCCAGGCTGAGGCGGCGCGAGGTGTCGGAAGTGAACATCAGCCAATCGAGCGTCCAGGCCACCGGCGCAACGAAGGACAGCGACTCCATCCGGCCGCTTTGCGTGGCCAGGAAGGCAGGCTCGAGCGTGTCGGGATGCTCGGCCACGAAGCCCACGGTCCCCGAGAGCAGCCACACCGCGGCGACCACCGCGCCGATGCCCAGGCCCGCGAGCAGGTTGCTCGCGGTGGCGAAGGCGCGGTCGGCGAACACGAAGACGAGCAGGCCCGCAGCGATCACCAGACCCAAGCCCGCCTGCCAAGCGGCACGCGAGCCGCCCGCGGCCGCGGCCGCGAGCGTAGGAAGATCCTGGCGTGACGCGAAGTCGAGGCGCCAGGCCTCGATGCCGTGCACGCGCACCAGCGCCAGCCAGCCGCGCAGGCTCATGTAGGCCACGAGCCCCAGGACGATCAGCACCACCAGCGCCTTGAGGCTGCCACCGCCCAGGCGCACCAGCGACTTGGCGCCGCAGCCTCCGGCGAGCACCATGCCGAAGCCGAAGAGCAATCCGCCCAGCGCGTAGCCCAGCCAGGTGAAGCGCGGCGCGGTGTAGAAGCTCTGGGCGGTGTCGATCCAGCCCGCGGCGGCCGCCAGGTTGGTGACCAGCACCGCCACCGCGATGGCCAGCAGCCACTGCCGCATGCGGGTCCAGTCGCCGAAGCTCACGAGGTCGGCCACCGCCCCCATGGTGCAAAAGCCGGTGCGCTGCGCGATCAGGCCGAAGGCGAAGGCAAGAGCAAAGGCGCCCGCCAGCACCCAGCGGGTGAGCTCGGCGAGTTCGGCGGGCGACATCGGGCCGGCTAGCGCGTGGCGGGCAGGCGCTCGCGAGCGAGCCTGGCCGCCTCGGTGTCCGGATAGTCCTTGATCACCCGGTTGAGCGAAGCCGCCGCGCCCTTCTTGTCCTTGAGCTCGAGCTGGCTCGCCGCCATCGACAGCAGCGCCTCGGGCGCGCGGGGCGAGTCCTTGTGGCGATCCACCACCACCTGCTGGGCGACGATGGCGTTGCGGTAGTCGCGATTGGCGTAATAGGCGCTGCCCAGCCAGTACTGCGCCGCGGCCGCATAGGGCGTGGACGGGAAGCGCGCCAGCAACTGGCGGAAGCCGTCGATGGCGGTCTTGAAGTCGCCGGCGCGGAAGGCTTCGAGCGCGGCGTCGAAGGCCACCTGCTCGGCGCGGTCGACCTGCACGCTGCGGCCGTCGATCGTCACCGTGGCGGGTTCGGTGCGCTTGAGGCGGGAGTCGACGTCGGTGTAGAGCTCACGCGTGCGCTTGCCCTGCACGGCGACCTCGTTGCCCAGGGTCTCCACCTGGCCACGCAGGCGGGCCACCTCGGCGCGCAGCGCCTCGATCTGGTTGGCGAGCTCGAGCTGGCCACGCTGGCTGGCCTCGAGCCGGGTGGTGAGATCGGCAATGCGCTTGTCCGACTCGGTCTGCCGGGCGCGCAACTCGAGGATCGCCTTGCGCGCGTCGTCGTCGCTGAACAGCGCATGCGCCGCGGGGCTGGCCAGGGTGAGGGCGGCGCAGGCCGCAAGGATCAGCTGACGCATCCAGTTCTCCCAAAACGAAGCGACCGCCATGCGGTCGCCCCATGAGGTTCAGGCAGGGCCAGAGCGCCCTGCGCCGAAGCTACTTGTACACGATGTCGGCGCGACGGTTCTGCGCCCAGGCTTCCTCGGTGCTGCCCAGGGCCTTGGGCTTTTCCTTGCCGAAGCTCACCGTCTCGATCTGGCGGTCCCCCACGCCCAGCAACTGCAGGCGCTGCTTCACGGCCTCGGCGCGCTTCTGGCCGAGCGCGAGGTTGTACTCGCGCCCGCCGCGCTCGTCGGTGTTGCCCTCGATCACGATGTTGCGCGACTTGTTGGCCGCCAGGTATCGGCCATGCGCCTCGACCACGCCCTGGAACTCGGGCTTGACGGTGAAGCTGTCGAAGTCGAAGAAGACGCTGCGCTTGGAAAGCGGATTGGCAGGGTCGTTCAGGGGATCGACCGCCTTGCCGCCCGTGGTGTCGACCTTGGCCACCGCGCGCGGGTCGGCCGCGCCGGCGGCCGCGGGGTCGTTGCTCTTGTCCACCACCGGTGCGGCGGGCTCGTCGAGGGGCACGGAAGAGCACCCGGCGAGCAGGCCTGCACAGAGAGCGGCGGCGGCAAGGCCGCGCAGGAACGGGGACACGGTCATTGAAAGCTCCTTCTGGACTGCGATGCGCGCATCGCGGATGTTGCGGACTGCGTTCGATCGATGAGACATCACTTGATCAGCGGGCCCCAGGTGGGCTCGCGGATGTCGCCGGCGGGGCCGGTCAGGCGCGCGCGCGCCCGGCCGTCGCTGCTGGCCGTGCCCAGCACGCCGCGGCCACCCACCTCGGTGGCATACAGCACCAGCTTGCCGTTGGGCGCGAAGCTCGGCGACTCGTCCTTGGCGGTGTCGGTCAGCGGGATCTCGGAGCCGCGCTCGAGGTCGAGCAGCATCACCTGGAAGCGGCCGCCGCGCCGCGCGACATAGGCGAGCGACTTGCCGTCCGGGCTCACGTCCGGGCTGATCGCGTACTCGCCCCCGAAGCTCACGCGCTGCGCGTTGCCGCCGTCGAGCCCCTGGCGGTAGATCTGCGGACTGCCGCCGCGGTCCGAGGTGAAGTAGATGAACTTGCCGTCGGGGCTGAACACCGCCTCGGTGTCGATGCCGGAACTCTGCGTGAGGCGCCGCACATTGCTGCCGTCGACGTTCATCAGGTAGATCTGGGCCAGGCCATCGCGGGTCAGGGTGACCGCCAGCGTGCGCCCGTCCGGGCTGAAGGCCGGCGCGCTGTTGTTGCCCTTGAAGTTGGCCACGACCTGGCGCTGACCGGTGGACACGTTGTGCACGTAGACCACGGGCTTGCGGCTCTCGAAGGACACGTAGGCGAGCTTGGCGCCGTCGGGCGACCACGCGGGCGAAATGATGGGCTCGCGGCTCCTGAGGGCGGTCTGGGGGTTCGCGCCGTCCGAATCGGCGACGACGAGTTCGAACGCGGTGGGCGACAGTTGCACCACGTAGGCAACGCGCGTGGCGAACACCCCGCGCTCGCCCGTGAGCCGCTCGTAGATGCGATCGGCGATGTGATGCGCGGTCAGGCGCAGCTGACCCGCCTGCACCACGAAGGACTGGCCGTCGAGCGACGCCTGCTTGACCGCGTCGAACAGCCGGTAGCGCACGTCGTAGCGGCCGTCAGCGAGGCGGGTGACCGAACCGATCGCCAGCGCATCGGCGCCCCGCCCCTTCCAGCTCGCGAGGTCCGCCGGCACGGACGCGGCCGCGGGCAGAGCCACCGGCGTCGCGCCCGCATCGACGACGCGGAAAGCGCCGCTGCGCGCGAGGTCGTCGCGGATCACCTTGGCCAGATCGACTTGTGCCGGGGCGTCGCCCGCAAAGGGCGCGATGGCGATGGGGAACTGATTGGCGCCGACCCCGGTGATCTCCACCCTGAGTTGCGCACCCGCCAGGCCCGGCAGGGCGAGGCCCGCGGCACACAGGGCGCGGCGGCGCAACGAGACAGCAGGAGGGTGGGTCGCGGGCTGATCGCTCATTGGCCCGAGTATAGACAGCGCCCGGTCGCCCTCGGGCCGCTCGCGGGTCCGTGTTTCGGGTAAGACCTAGAGTCGGGGCCGCGCGGCGCAGGCCAGCCGGACAGCATCGGGCACCCGCTCGCGCGCGCGGGTGCGGCCCTCGTCAGTGGCGGAAGTGGCGCGTGCCGGTGAACACCATGGCCACGCCGCGCTCGTCGGCCGCGGCGATCACTTCTTCGTCGCGCACCGAGCCGCCGGGCTGGATCACGCTGCTCGCGCCCGCGTCGACGATCACGTCGAGCCCGTCGCGGAAGGGGAAGAAGGCGTCGGAGGCCGCGGCCGAGCCCACCAGCGTGAGCCCCGCGGCCTGTGCCTTGATCGAGGCGATGCGCGCCGAGTCGAGGCGGCTCATCTGCCCCGCGCCCACGCCCAGGGTCATGCCGTCGCGAGCGAAGGTGATGGTGTTGCTCTTCACGAACTTGGCCACGCGCCAGGCAAACATCAGGTCGGCCAGCTGCGCGGGCGTGGGCGCGAGCCTGGTCACGACACGCAGTTCGGCTTCGGTCACCGCCTTGAGGTCGGGGGTCTGCACCAGCAGGCCGCCGCCCACGCGCTTGAAGTCGTAGTCGTTCTGACCATCGCCCAGCGCCACGGTGAGCACGCGCAGGTTCTGCTTGGCGGCGAACACCGCGAGCGCCTCGGCCGTGTAGGCCGGGGCAATGACGACCTCGGCGAACTGCTTGCCGATGGCCTGCGCGGCCGCGCCGTCGAGTGCGCGGTTGAAGGCCAGGATGCCGCCGAAGGCCGAGGTCGGGTCGGTCTTGAAGGCCTTGGCGTAGGCCTCGGCCGCGTCGCGACCGAGCGCCACACCGCAGGGGTTGGCGTGCTTGACGATCACGCAGGCGCACTCGTCGAAGGAGCGCACCGCCTCCCAGGCCGCGTCGGCGTCGGCGATGTTGTTGTACGACAGTTCCTTGCCCTGGACCTGCGCGTAGCCCGCGAGCAGGCCGGGCGCGACGCTGCGCTCGCGGTAGAAGGCCGCCGCCTGGTGCGGGTTCTCGCCGTAGCGCATGTCCTGCACCTTGACCCACTGGCGCGTGAGCACCTCGGGGAAGCTCGCGCGCTGGCCCGAGGCATCGAGCGAGCTGAGGTAGTTGGCGATCATCCCGTCGTAGCGCGCGGTGTGCGCGAAGACCTTGGTGGCAAGCGCCAGCCGCGTGGCCGCGCTGACGCTGCCCGCAGTTTTCAACTCACCGATCACGCCGGCGTAGTCGGCCGGATCGACCACCACCGCCACGCTCTCGTGATTCTTGGCCGAGGAGCGCAGCATCGCCGGGCCGCCGATGTCGATGTTCTCGATCGCGTCTTCGAACGCGCAACCCGGCCTGGCGATGGTCTGCTCGAACGGATAGAGGTTGACCACCACCACTTCGATCGGGTCGATCGCGTGCTCGGCCAGCGTGGCCATGTGCACCGGGTCGGGGCGGCGCGCGAGCAGGCCGGCGTGGATGCGCGGGTTGAGCGTCTTGACGCGCCCGTCGAGGATCTCGGGGAAGCCGGTGTAGTCGGCCACTTCCTGGCAGGCGATGCCCGACTCGGCGAGCAGCTTGGCGGTGCCCCCGGTGGACAGGATGTGAAAGCCGAGCGTGGCGAGTTCGCGGGCGAAGTCGACCACGCCGGTCTTGTCGGAAACGCTGATCAGGGCCTGCTTGCGCATGATGTGGTGTGCCGGCCTCAGGCCAGTCCGTAGTGCTGCAGCTTCTTGCGCAGCGTGTTGCGGTTGATGCCCAGCAGTTCGGCGGCGGCGGACTGGTTGCCCGCGCAGCGCTTCATGGCGAAGGCGATCACCGGGCGTTCCGCGGCGGCGATCACCATCTCGTGCAGGGCGTGCGGGCGCGAGCCGTCGAGCTGGGCGAAATAGTCGTCGAGGCTGCGCTGCACGCACTGCTCGATGGTCTCGCCGCGCGGCGCGCGGTGACGGGCCGTCTGCGCGGCCTCGGCGGCGCCGTTCGGCGCCGGGGTCTGAATGTCCAACCTGCTCCCCTCAATGCAAGGCCGGCGCCGTGTAGCGCAGCCGCTCGCCCCCGCGAGCCTGTTCGTCCAGGAAGGCCGCCACGGCGCGCGCCTGCGCGCCTGCGTCCTCGATGTGGTTCATGCCAGCCTGGAACGCGGCGCCCCCCTCGAGCCTCCGCGTGTACCAGATGATGTGCTTGCGCGCGGTGCGCACGCCTTGATCCGCGCCATAGAAACGGTAGTGATCCTCGAGGTGCGTCAGCAACAACTCTCGCGCCTCGGCCAGGCTGGGCGCGGGCAGGTGCTGCCCGGTACTCAGAAAATGGGCGATCTCGCGGAAGATCCAGGGCCGGCCCTGGGCCGCCCGGCCGATCATCACCGCGTCCGCCCCGGTGGCCGCGAGCACCTCGCGCGCCTTCTCGGGCGAGTCGATGTCGCCGTTGGCCACCACCGGGATCGCCACCGCCCGCTTGACCGCGCGAATCGTCTCGTACTCGGCCCGACCCCCGTAGCCGCAGGCGCGGGTGCGGCCGTGCAGGGTGAGCATGGCGATGCCGGCGGCCTCGGCGCGGCGGGCGATGGCCACGGCATTGCGGCTGCCCGGGTCCCAGCCGGTGCGGAACTTGAGCGTCACCGGCACGTCGACCGCCGCCACCACCGCGTCGAGGATGCGCGCCACCAGGTCTTCGTCGCGCAGCAGGGCCGAGCCGCAGGCCACGTTGCACACCTTCTTGGCCGGACAGCCCATGTTGATGTCGATGACCTGGGCGCCGCGCGCCACGTTGTAGCGGGCCGCCTCGGCGAGCATCACCGGATCGGCGCCCGCCAACTGCACTGCCCGGGGCTCGGCCTCGCCGTCGTGGTTGAGGCGGCGGCTGGTCTTCTCGCTGGCCCACAGGCGCGGATTCGACGCCGCCATCTCGCTCACCGCATAGCCCGCCCCCAGCCGCTTGCACAACTGGCGAAAGGGACGATCCGTCACCCCGGCCATGGGGGCGACGAAGACGTTGTTGCGCAGTTCGTGAGGGCCGATGCGCATGGCGCGGAGCGGATGGGTGGGCGGCGAGGGGCGCGATTCTAGCCAAGCGCCGCGCGCCCCCTGACCCCTAGAGGCGGACACCGAACATCAGCAGGCGCGCCAGCGCCAGCCGCGCCGCAGGCAGCGCCGTGAGCGCCGCCAGGCCCAGACCTCGCGCCAGCGGCACAGGCCAGCGCCGCGAGGCAAAGAAGGCCGGCATGTTGCGTGTCAGGGCGAGCAAGGCCGCGCGATCGGCGCGGCGCGCCGCGGCGTAGGGCGCCAGCGCGGTGTGCGGATCGGCGCCTGCGGCGGCGGCCTGGGCAACGCGCAGCGCCAGTTCACGGGCATCCCGCACCGCCAGGTTGAAGCCCTGGCCCGCGACCGGATGCAGGGTCTGCGCCGCGTTGCCCAGAAAGACCGAGCGGCCGTCGACCAGCTCGCCCCGGGCCACCTCGTGCAGCGGGTAGGCGGCGCGCCCGCGCAGCGCGCGCACCTGGGCAATCCGCGAACCCAGCGCCGCCTGCAACTCGCGGCACAGTTGCGCGTCGGGCGCCGCCTGGCGCGCCGACGCCGCCGCCGCGGGCATGCACCACACCAGCGACATCCAGCGCGTGCCTGGCCCGCCCTCGCCCGGCAGGGGCAGCAGGGCAAGCGGCCCTTCGCGGGTGAAGCGCTCCACGGCGCGCCCCGCGGGCACGCCGTCGACCTGCACCTCGCCGATCAGCGCCACCTGCGACGGCGGCGGCGCCACGCGCGGCGCGCCGCCCAGGCCCTCGGCGTGCACCGCGATCGCCGCCTCGATTGCCCCGCCGTCGTCGAGCGTCACGCGCACGCCGGCGGCCTGCTGCGCCACGCCGGCCACGCGCGCCGGGCGGCGCAGGTCGATGCGGTCCGCGCAAGCGGCAGCCGCCGCGTCGAGCGCCGCCACGAGATCCCCGTAGCGCACGGTGGCGCCCAGCCACTCGCCGCCAAGCTCGTCCTCGCGGATCAGGGCCGCGCCGAACTCGCCCGCCGAGCACACCTGCACGGTGCGGATCGGTCCGAGCGAGCGCTCGGGCAGCGCCACCACGGGTGCGAGGATCTGCAGGGTGCCGCGCGACAGGGCGAGCAGACGCGGATCGGCGCGCGCCTGATCCAGGGCTCGCGCGTCCGCCACCACGCTGCGCACGCGCGCCTGCGCCAGCAGCAAGGCGGTGAGCAGCCCGGCCGGGCCGCCGCCTAGGATCGCCACCGGCAGGCTCATGACTCGCGCGCTCCTGCGCCCGCCGGCGCGGCATAGCGTCCACTCAGCTCGGCGTCGAGCCGCTCGAGCTCCTCGGGCGTGCCCACGTTCGCCCACGCGCCCTGGTGCAGCTCTCCGCTCACCCGACCCGCCTCGGCATGACGGTACAGCCAAGGGAAGAGACTCGCCCGCACCGGAGCCAGGCCGCGGAACAGGCGCGGCGCAAACAGGCCGAAGCTCGCGTAGGTGTAGGTGCGCGGCAGCGCAGCGATGCGGCCGTCGACCAGGGCCATGTCGCCGCGCGGATGGAAGTCGGGGTTGGGCACGAGCACGAGGTGCGCGTCGATCTCGCCCGCGGCGATGCGTCGGGCCGGCTCGCGCAGGCGCGCATAGTCGTAGTCCGTGACCACGTCGCCGGCGGCCACCACGAAGGCTTCCTCGTCGGGCGCGAGCAGCGGCAGGGCGCGCACGATGCCGCCCAGGGTCTCGAGCGCGTCGGCAGCGGTCTCGCCCTCGACCGAGTAGGCAATCTGCACGCCCAGGCGGCGGCCGTCGCCCAGCAGCTCGGGGAAGCGCTGGCCGAGGTGGGCGGTGTTCACCACGAACTCGCGCACCCCGGCCTGCGCCAGGGCGGCGATCTGCCACTCGACCAGGCGCCGCCCGCCGGCCGCGAGCAGGGGCTTGGGCAATTGGTCCGTGAGCGGGCGCATGCGCTCGCCCCGGCCCGCGCCGAGCAGCAGGGCGCGCATCAGAAGGTGTATCCCACGGCCAAGCTGCGGCCCTCGATCTCGTCGAGCAGCAGCGCCAGACCGCGCAGTTCGTCGTAGCGCTCGGCGACGCGGCGCACATAGCCCAGGAAGCGCGGCGTGTCGGCGAGATACCTGGGCTTGCCGTCGCGGTAGTTGATGCGCGCAAAGATGCCCAGCACCTTGAGGTGGCGCTGCAAGCCCATCCATTCGAAGTCGCGCCAGAAGGCGCCGAAGTCATCCGGCACGGGCAGGCCGGCGGCGCGCGCCTCTTGCCAGTAGCGCACGGTCCAGTCCAGCACCTGCTCCTCGGGCCAGCTGTGGAACGCGTCGCGCATCAGCGAGGCGATGTCGTAGCTGATCGGACCGTGCACCGCGTCCTGGAAGTCGAGGATGCCCGGCGCCGGCTCGCACACCATCAGGTTGCGCGGCATGTAGTCGCGGTGAACGAACACCGCGGGCTGCGCGAGGTTGGCCGCGACGATGCGTGCGAACAGCGGCTCGAGCAGCGCCTGGACGCGGCCCTCGAAGGCCATGCCCAGATGGCGCGCGAGGTACCACTGCGGAAAGAGCTCGAGCTCGCGGCGCAGCAGCGCGGCGTCGTAGGGCGGCAGCACGCCCGGGCGCGAGGCCGACTGCCAGCGCACCAGGGCGGCGATCGCGGCCCGCATCAGCGCGTCGTCGCGCACGGCATCGGGCGCGCCGGCCATGCGCTCGAGGTAGGTCTCGCGCCCCAGGTCGGTGAGCAGCAGCAGCCCGCGCTCTTCGTCAGCCGCGAGCGCGCGTGGCGCATGCAGGCCGGCCTCGTGCAGCAGCCCGGCGACCTTGAGGAAGGGACGCACGTCCTCGTGCGCGGGCGGCGCATCCATCACGATGTAGGTGGCCGCGCCGCCCTGGACGCGGAAGTAGCGGCGGAAGCTCGCGTCGGCGGACGCGGGCGCGAGCGTCTCGGGCGCAAGCCGCAGGTCCTGCGGCTGCTGCGCGAGCCAGTCGCGCACGAGCGCGAGGCGGGTGTCGTTGGCGGGATCGATGGGGTCGGACACGATGGGCAGGGGAGTGAAGCTCGGGCTGCCTATAATCGCGGCGCTCCGAACAGGACCATTCTAGATGCCGTGTCCGCCGGCTCGCGCCGCGTTTCCGTCCCTGCCGACGCGACTGCCCCTCGCGGCGGCCGTCGCCCTGGCCTTCGGGGGGGCTGCGTACGCCCAGGCCCCGGAGTCCGCCGCACCGCTGTGGCCGCGCCTGAAGTACGAGCGCGCCCTGGCCGAGGAGCGCCGTTCCGGCGAGGAAGGCGCTGCCTACGCCCGTGCGCAACGCATCGAAGGCTCGCCCGATGAGGCCCTGGTCCTGCTGGGCGACGCCGAGGTGCGCCGCGGCGGCACCGTGCTGCGCGGCGACCGCATCACCTACACCCGCGCCACCGACGAGGTGAAGGTCGAGGGCAATGCCCGGGTGGCGCGCGACGGGGTCGTGTTCACCGGGCCCAGCCTGCGCTTCAACATCGACGCCCAGACCGGTCAGATGCCCCAGGCCAGCTACAGCTACGCGCCGCGCAACCTGCGGGGCGAGTCGCAGATGCTCGAGTTCCTGGGCGAGGGCAAGTCGCGCATGGAAGGCGCGCGGATGACCACCTGTCAGCCGGGCAACGAAGCCTGGTGGGTGCAGGCCGAGCGCATCGACATCGACGACCTGGACCGCACCGCGACGACCTCGGGGATGCGCATCATCTTCCAGGACGTGCCCATCGTCGCTGCGCCCTGGTTCACCTTCCCGATCGGCGACCAGCGCAAGAGCGGCTTCCTGACGCCGCGCATGGGCCTGTCCTCGACCCTGGGACTGGACGTGTCCGCGCCCTACTACTTCAACCTGGCGCCGAACTACGACTACACGCTCACGCCGCGGCTGATGACCAAGCGCGGCATGATGCTGGGCAACGAGTTTCGCTACCTCCTGCCCGGCAGCAACGGCAAGCTGCTCTACGACGTGATCCCCTACGACCGGGAAACGGGCGACAAGCGCGACGCGATCAGCTTGCAGTCCCAGTACACCTCGCCCATCGGCCTGTCGGCGGGGATCAACTACAACCGCGTCTCGGACGACAAGTTCCTCACCGACTTCTCGACCAGCATCCTCACGTCCTCGCAGACGGTGCTGCCGCAGGACGCTTTCGTGTCGTTCGCCAAGACCTACTGGAACACCTCCCTGCGGGTGACCAAGAACCAGACGCTCACCTTGCCGGGCGTGCCCTTCGCCAAGCCCTACGAACGCGAACCTCAGGCGACGCTCAACGGCTACCTGGCGGACTGGAACGGCCTGGAACTGCGCACGGGCCTCGACACCACGCGCTTCGTCCATCCCAGCCTGCCCACCGGAACACGCACCATCGCCGGCGCGAGCGCCGCCTACCCCTACCTGCGGCCGGGCTGGTTCGTGATCCCCAAGGCCTCCTACATGGCGACCTGGTACTCGGTCGATCCCGGCGTGGATCCCAAGCTCGCCACCAGCGCGTCGCGCTACCTGCCCATCGCCAGCCTCGACTCGGGGATGATCTTCGAGCGCAACACCGCCTGGTTCGACCGCGGCGTGACGCAGACCCTGGAGCCGCGGCTGTACTACGCCTACATCCCGTACCGCGACCAGAGCATGCTGCCGAACTTCGATAGCGCGCTCGCGGACTTCAACTTCGCGCAGCTGTTCACCGAGAACGTCTACTCGGGCTACGACCGCATCGGCGACGCCAACCAGCTCTCGGCCACGGTCACCACCCGCCTGCTCGACGACAGCACGGGCGAGGAATGGGTGCGCGCCGCGATCGGGCAGCGCTACTACTTCTCGCAGCAGCAGGTCACCCTCCCGGGCATCCCGGCCCGCGCCGGCGACAGCACCGACCTGCTGTTTTCCATCACCGCCCGGGTGGCGCGGCAGTGGACGGCCGACCTCTCGGCCCAGTACTCGACCCAGTTCAACCAGTGGGTGCGCAACTTTGCGGGCGTGCGCTGGCAGCCCAAGCCGGCCTCGGTGGTGGGCGTGTACTACCGCTACCAGAAGCAGCCCGGGTCACAGCTCGATCAGATCGACGCCACGATCCAGTGGCCGATCACCGACAAGTTCTACGCCATCGGCCGCTACAACTACTCGCTGCTCGTGAACAAGCCCATCGAGGCGCTCGCCGGCTTCGAGTACAAGGCTGACTGCTGGGTGTTCCGCGCCGTGGCGCAGCGCTACACGACCTCGGCCCAGACCCAGACCTCGAGCTTCTACGTGCAGCTCGAACTCAACGGCCTGGGCGGCCTGGGCGTGAGTCCCCTCGAGACCCTGCGTCGTAATATCCCCGGCTACCAGATCCTGAACCCGCTGCCGGAAGACCAGGGTCGTTACCAGTTCTACGAGTGAAGTTCCCCATGAAAGCAGTGTCCTGGATCCTCGCGCTGGCCCTGAGCGCGCCGCTGGCCTTGTCGGCGCAGCCCACGCGCTCGGCGGCCCCCGGGTCGGGCCCGGAAGTCGTGCCCGCCCCGATCGGTGGCGCGCCCGGCGCCGCTTCCGGCCCCGGGCCCCGCGGCGGACCCACGGCCGCGCCACCGGCCACGGCCGCGCCTCCCACGGCTGCACCGGGCCCGGCGGCGCCCGCCGCCCCCTCCGGCGCGAACCGCACCAACCGCGCGGCCGACCGCGTGGTCGCCGTGGTCAACGAAGACGTGATCACCGAGAACGAGTTGCGCGCGCGCGTGCGCCAGGCCGCCATCCAGCTGCGCGCGCAGAACATTCCCCTGCCTCCCATGGAGCAGCTGCGCCGCCAGGTGCTCGACCGCATGATCGTCGAGCGTGCCCAGCTCCAGCTCGCCAAGGAGAACGGCATCCGCGTCGACGACGCCACGGTGAACGCGGCGCTGGCGCGCATTGCCGAGTCCAACCGCCTCACCCTGCCCCAGCTGCGCGAGCGCGTCGAGGCCGACGGCATGAGCTTCAACGCCTTCCGCGAAAGCGTGCGCGACGAGATCACCATGGTCCGTCTGCGCGAGCGCGAGGTCGAAAGCCGCCTGCAGATCCCCGAGACCGAGGTCGACGCCTTCCTGGCAGAGCAGGCGGGCGTGAGCGGCGACGCCGAGGAGTTCCGCATCGCCCAGATCCTGCTGCGCGTCCCCGAGGGGACATCACCGGCGCGCGTCGAGGAAGTGCGCCGCGAGGCCGAGCAGGTGGCCGAGCGCGCGCGCGGCGGGGCGGACTTCGGCCAGCTGGCGGCCACCTACTCGTCGGGCGCCGAGGCACTGTCCGGGGGCGACCTGGGCTGGCGCAACGCCGACCGCATCCCGAACCTCTTCCTGGACGAGATCAAGGGCCTCAAGACCGGCGAGATCGCACCCAAGCTCGTGCGCAGCCCCAACGGATTCCACATCCTCAAGCTCACCGGCAAGCGCGACGCGGTGCAGGCCAAGCTCGCCGGCGCGCCGGTGCAGCAGACGCGCGTGCGCCACATCCTGCTGCGCGTCTCGGATCTCACCCCCGAGCCCGACGTCAAGCGCCGCCTCGAGGAATTCAAGGGTCGCATCGACACCAAGCAGGCCGACTTCGCCTCGCTGGCTCGCCTGCACTCGCTCGATCCCTCGGGCACTCGCGGCGGCGACCTCGGCTGGGTCTACCCGGGCGACACCGTGCCCGAGTTCGAGCGCGCCATGAACGCCCTGCAGATCGGCGAGGTGAGCAAGCCGGTGCAGTCGCCCTTCGGGTGGCACCTGATCCAGGTGCAGGAGCGCCGCACCGAGACCGTCTCGGCCGAGCGCACCCGCTTCGCGGCGCGCCAGGCGCTGCGCGAGCGCAAGCTCGACGAAGCCACGGACGACTGGGTGCGCCAGCTGCGCGACCGCGCCTACGTCGAGATCCGCCCCGAGGAACCCTGAGCGCCGCACGGGCCATGGCACAGCTCGCGCTGACCACCGGCGAGCCTGCCGGCATCGGGCCCGAGATCGCGCTGGCCGCGGCTGCCGCCTGCGGCCTTGCCGTCACCCTGATCGGCGACGAAGCGCTGCTCGCCGAACGCGCGCGGCTGGCGGGCCTGCCCTGGCCCCCGCCCCCGTGCGTGAGCGTGGAGCATGTGCCACTGGCCGTGCCCGCCGTGCCGGGGCGGCTCGATGCACGCAACGCGTCCTATGTCCTGGCCCTGCTCGACCGCGCCATCGCGGGCTGCAACTCGGGCGAGTTCGCCGCCATGGTCACGGCGCCGATCCAGAAGAGCGTGATCGCCGACACGGGCATCGCGTTCTCGGGCCACACCGAATACCTCGCCGAGCGCACGGCAACGCGCCACGTGGTCATGCTGCTCACGGCCGAGGAACTCGAGCCGCCGCTGCGCGTGGCGCTGGCGACCACCCACCTGCCGCTCGCGGCGGTGCCCGCGGCCATCACGCCCGCCCTGCTGGACGCCACGCTCAGCGTGCTGCACGCGGACCTGGTGCGCCGCTTCCGGATCGCGGCGCCGCGCATCGCGGTCGCCGGCCTCAACCCGCACGCGGGCGAGTCGGGGCACCTGGGGCGCGAGGAGATCGAGGTGATCGCGCCGGCGGTCGCCGCCGCGCGGCTGCGCGGCATCGCCGCGCACGGTCCCCTGCCCGCCGACACCGTCTTCTTGCCCGCCCAGCTGGCGCACTACGACGCGGTGCTCGCCATGTTCCACGACCAGGGGCTGCCCGTGCTCAAGCACGCGGGCTTCGGCGCGGCGGTCAACGTCACCCTCGGCCTGCCCTTCGTGCGCACCTCGGTCGATCACGGCACCGCGCTTGACCTGGCCGGCAGCGGACGCGCCGACGACGGCAGCCTGCGCGCCGCGCTGCGCCTGGCCGCGCGACTGGCGGCGCGATGAGCGAGCGCCTCGAAGGGCACCGCGCGCGCAAGCGCTTCGGCCAGAACTTCCTGCACGACGCGCACTGGATCGGCCGCATCGTGGCGGCGATCGATCCGCTGCCCGGCCAGACGATCGTCGAGATCGGCCCGGGGCAGGCGGCGCTCACGCGTGAACTGGTACGCGCGGCGGGCCAGGCCAGCGCGGTGGAGATCGACCGCGACCTGGCGGCCTGGCTGCGCACGCAGTTCACGCCGCAGCAACTCACGCTGATCGAGGCCGATGCGCTGACCTACGACTGGAGCGCGCTGGCCACGGCTCAGGGGCCGCTGCGCATTGTCGGCAACCTGCCCTACAACATCTCGAGCCCGCTGCTGTTCGAGCTCGTCGGCATCGCCGACCGGGTGAGCGACCAGCACTTCATGCTGCAAAAGGAAGTCGTGGACCGCATGGTCGCCGCGCCGGGCAGCAAGACCTACGGGAGGCTCTCGGTCATGCTCCAGGCGCGCTATCGCCTGCGCAAGCTCTTCGACGTGCCGCCCGGCGCGTTCACGCCGGCCCCGCAAGTGACCTCGAGCATCGTGCGCATGATCCCTAAGCCCGCGGCCGAGTTGCCCACGGTGGACGCCGCGGTGTTCGCGCGCGTCGTGGCCGCCGCCTTCGGCCAGCGCCGCAAGACGCTGCGCAACGCGCTCGCCAGCGTGCTGGACGAAGCGGCGATCCGCGACGCGGGCGTGGACCCCGGTGCGCGCGCCGAGACCCTGGACCTACCCGCCTTCGTGCGCCTGGCCCAGGCGGCCGCCGATTCCACAAGCTATCCCTGACGACTTCGAGACCCGCATGCAAATTGCCAACTTGGATGACCTGCTCGGCGCCGCGCGCCAGCAGGACGAGCCCCAACGGCTGCTGTTCGTGTTCGCCAACGCCACCCTGCCGCCCGACAGCACGCCGGCGCAGCGCGCCACGTTCGAGGCGGGCCAGGGCGGACAGCTCGAGCCCGTGATGTGTGTCGACAAGACCGCCGATGAGCTGGCGAGCTTCACCGACCTCAAGGCCGAGGCCGCGCAGTTCGGCGCCGATTGGAGCCTGGTCTTCGTGGCAGCGCTGCCCGGCCAAGGCGGCCGGGCCCCGAGCAGCGCCGAGGCCGAGCCTCACCTGCAACGCATGGTCGATGCACTCAAGTCCGGCGCGCAGTTCAACGCCATCGCCTTCGATCGCGACGGCGATCCGGTGCGGCTGGGCTGAACCGGGTGGTCCGCGCATGAACCCGCCCAGCAAGCTCGACCGCGTGGTGCTCGAAGCGCGCCGCGCCGCGCAGCAGCGCGAGTCCGGCTACCGCGAGCGGGCACTCAAGCTCTACCCCTGGGTGTGCGGCCGCTGCGCCCGCAGCTTCACGCGCGAGCGGCTGCACGAGCTCACGGTTCACCACCGCGACCACAACCACGACAACAATCCGGCCGACGGGAGCAACTGGGAGCTGTTGTGCGTCTACTGTCACGACAACGAGCATTCCCGCTACCTGGACTCCGCCGGCCGCAGCCCCGGCGCCGACACCCTCGCCGCTGCCACCCACAACCCCTTCGCGGCCCTGGCTGACCTGGTCAAGAAGCGGGGCTAGGCAGGGGCCGCGGGCGCGGCGGGACCGGACTCCTCGCTAGAGCGGCGAGCCGCGCTCGATGAACTCGATCTTGTAGCCGTCGGGGTCGGTGACGAACGCGATCACGGTGCGCCCGCCCGCCACCGGGCCGGCCTCGCGCGTGACCGTGCCTCCCGCCACGCGCACGCGATCGCAGGCCGCGGCGGCGTTGTCCACTTCGACCGCGATATGACCGTAGGCCGTGCCGAGCTCGTAGCGGTCGACTCCGTAGTTGTAGGTGAGCTCGAGAACCGCGCCGCGCGACTCGTCGCCATAGCCCACGAAGGCAAGCGTGTACTTGTGCTCGGGGCGGTCGGTGGTGCGCAGCAGTTGCATGCCGAGCACGCGCGTGTAGAAGTCGATCGAACGCTGCAGGTCGCCGACCCGCAGCATGGTGTGGAGGATGCGCATCGAAACTCCTTCAGGCGGCGCGTGCGGGCGCCGGGTGGGAGTCAAGAATAGCGAGGCGACTGGGGCTCAGGCCGCCAACAGCGCCCGCGCGCGCGCGGCACTGCGGCGGAAATCCTCGAAGCGCGGTCGGTTGAACACCTCGAAGTGGCGCGTCAGACCCACGGGCGGCCAATAGCGGCCGTCCTCGTCGCGCTCGACCCAGCCGCGCTCCACGAGGCTCTTGAGCTTGCGGCGCATGGTTTCGGCCGGCACGTCCATGCTCAGGGCCAGCGAATGGGCCGTGCAGGCACGGGCCCGTCCATCATGGCGCGCGCGGGTCAGGGCCTCGTCGCCCAACCGCGCCTTGAGTTCGTCCCAACTGGTGGCCGGCCAGGTCGCGGCCACCGCGATGTGCGAGTAGTGGGAAATCTCGCCGAGGATCACGCCCAGCAGCGCATCGCCGCCGAGCAGGCGGCGCAGGGCGATGATCTGGCGCAGGTTGTAGCCCGCCACCACCACGGCCGCCTGGCGCGCGACGGCAGAGTCCGGCGGCGGCAGCAACACGCCTTCCTGAAGTTCGGCCGGCAACTCGGCGACCCGGCAGGCGCGGATCGCACGCTCGATCTCGCCCACCCGACTGGCAAGAATCGGGCGGTGCTCCTTGAACTCGTCCATGCGCTGCGCCGTCCACAGGAAGTCGCGCAGGCGTTCGGCGTACAGACCCCGCCGCAGATACTCGTGACTGCGCGTCCCGGGCACGGGCATGTCGCCCGCGGTGTGAATCAGCCAGCCCTCGTCGTGCAGTTCGGCGATCGCCCGGCGCAGTGTCTCGCGCGGCAATCCCAGCGCCGACCCGAGCGTCCTGAGCGTGCCGCGCACCACCCCGCCGTGCCGGTAAAGCCCCGATTCGGATAGCGCCTCGCGGGCCAGGGCCGCGGTGGCGGGGTCGCCCAGGGTCGCCTCGCGCGAGAGCCAGGCCGCGAGCAGTGGCAGAAACAGCTCGATACGCCCGCGGAAGATGGCGTAGATGCCATTCAACATCCGCAAGTTGTAGCTGTTGACCAGGAATGGCTCCAGCCACTCGTGTCCGCCTGCGAGGCGCTGCGAGGGCGGGACCGAGTCCCATGGCGCCAGACCTGCCGTTTCCCTACCCGCCGAATCGTTGACCTGCTCCATCACCACGCGCCTGTCGCTCTTGGCCCTTGCCCGGCGACGAATGGCTACCTCCTGCGACCCATTTTCGGTCGCAGGGCCGGCCCAACACGGGTTTCTCCAAAGTGGGACAGTCGCGTTGCGCGATGCGCAGGAGTTGGCGAATACGCCGTTGACAGGCAGGCCCTCGGACTGCCCCGGCTTGCTAGAGCGGCAGGGCGGACAGGTCGGCGCGGCGCATCTCGGCGCGTGCCACCTCGAAGCCCGGCAGGATCTGCGCCACCGCCTGCCAGAAGCGCGGGCCGTGGTTCATCTCCTTGAGGTGGGCGAGTTCGTGCGCGATCACGTAGTCGACCAGTTCGATCTGGAAGTGGATCAGGCGCCAATTGAGCCGCACCCTTCCGTCGGCCGAGCACGAGCCCCAGCGCGAGCGGGCCGAGGACAGCGCCCACGCGGTGAGCGGCACGTCCACGCGCTGCCGGATGAGCTCGATGCGCTCGGCGAACACGCGCCGGGCCTCGGACTGCAGCCAGGAAAGCACCGCGTCGCGCACGCGGGCCTCGTCGGCCTCCGCCGGCAGCGCCAGGTGCAGTTCCTCGTCGTGCGCCCCGGCCACGAGCCCGGTCGAGGTGGCCGGTGCCAGGCGCAGCACCACGCTGCGCCCCAGGTAGGGCAGGCGCCCGCCCTCGGCGAAGCGCAGCTCGGGCAGGCGGCGCCGGCTGCGCCATTCGTGCCAGTCGGCGAGCTTGCGGCGGATCCAGCCTTCCTTCTCCTGCACCGCGGCCTCGATCTCGCGCAGGGTGACCCAACGCGGCGCCGCGACCGCCAGGCCCTGCTCGTCGATGGTGAAGCCGATGGTGCGGCGGCGCGCGCGGCGCAGCCGGTAGCGCAGCGGCCCCTGAGCGAGCGCGGCCACGCGCACGCCCGGCAGGCCCGGCGCGGGCTCGGGCAAGGCGGCAGGAGCAGCCACGGGCGCATCGAAGCCCAGACTCAGCTGCGCCTGGGCCTGCGCCTGCTGCAACTCTCGGCGCGCGCTCATGCGCCCCCCGTCGGCGCAGCCGCGGCCGCAGGCGCATCGGCGCGGCCCTGGGCGTAGCGATGCGGCGCGATGCGGCGCATCTGGCCCTCGATCCAGTCCTCGACCGCGCGCGCCATCTGCTCGGGCGACTTGCCCGCCGGCGAGATGGGCTCGCCGATCACCACCGTGATCACGCCCGGCTTCATGCGAAAGCTCTTGCGCGGCCAGCACTCGCCCGAGTCGAGCGCGATCGGGATCACCGGCGTGCCAGTGGCCACCGCCAGGCGCGCGCCGCCGCTCTTGTAGCGGCGCTTCTCGCCGGGGGCGGTGCGCGTGCCCTCGGGGAACATGGTGATCCACCAGCCGTCGGCAAGATGGCCCGGCGCCTTCTCGACGAGCTGCTGGAAGGCGTCCTTGCCGCGCGAACGGTCGATGCTGACCATGCCCAGGGAGTGCAGCGCCCAGCCGAAGAAGGGCAGGTAGGCGAGCTCGCGCTTGTAGGTGAACGAGAGGCGGCGCGGCATGTAGGTGGCGAGCCAGAGCGTCTCCCAGGTCGACTGGTGCTTGCTCATCACGATGCCGGGCCCGTCGGGCAGGCGCTCCCACCCCTCCACCCGCCACTCGATGCCGCACAGCTTGCGCGCCAGTTGCACCGCGAGCCAGGTCCACATCTGGCACAGCTTGTAGCGCGTCTTCTGCTTGGCGAAGATCGCCGCGCCCAGCACCACGAAGGACCACGGCACGACGGCGGCGAACATCACCGCCACGTACAGGGCCGAGCGCAGCAGCTGGATCACGGCGCCGCGCTCCGCTCAGCTCGACAGGCGCGCGAGGTCGGCCACGCGGTTCATCGCCGCGTGCAGGCGCGCCAGCAGCGCGAGCCGGTTGGCGCGCAGCGCGACATCGTCGACGTTGACCATCACCTCGTCGAAGAACGCGTCCACCGGCAGCTTCAGCGGCGCGAGCGACCTGAGCAGGGCCTCGTACTCGCCCCGGGCGGCCAGCGCCTCGACGCCCGGCGCCACGCGTTCGAGCGCGGCGGCGAGCTGCTGCTCGGCGGGCTCGAGCAGCAGCTCGGCGCGATAGGACGCAGGCACCGGCTCGGTCGCCTTCTTGAGGATGTTGCCGATGCGCTTGTTGGCCGCGGCCAGCGACGCAGCTTCGGGCAGCTGCGAGAAGGCGCGCACGGCGGCGAGCCGGCGCGGGATGTCACCCCAGCGCGGCGGGCGCAGGGCGACGACCGCGTCGATCTCCTGAAGCGTGTAGCCGGCGTCGCGCAGATAGCCCACCAGACGGTCGAACAGGAACTCGCTCACTTGCGCCTGCGCCTGGCCGTGGGCCGGGCCAAAGGCCGCGAACGCGGTGTCGACGAGCTCGGGCAAGGCGAGCGGCAGATCGCGTTCGATCAGCATGCGCAGCACGCCCAGGGCATGGCGGCGCAGCGCATAGGGATCCTTGTCGCCGGTAGGCACCTGGCCGATGCCGAACAGGCCAGCCAGGGTCTCGAGCTTGTCGGCCAGCGCCACCGCCAGGCTCACGCGCGAGGCGGGCAGCGCGTCACCCGCGAAGCGCGGCTGATAGTGCTCGCGGATGGCCAGCGCCACGTCGGCCGCCTCGCCATCGTGGTGCGCGTAGTACTCGCCCATGACGCCCTGCAGCTCGGGGAACTCGCCCACCATCAGGGTGCGCAGGTCGGCCTTGGCCAGCCGCGCGGCGCGCTCCACGTGAGTCTCGTCCGCGCCCAGTCCGCGGCCGATGGCCACGGCAATGCCCACCACGCGCTCGACGCGCTCGAGCTGGCTGCCGAGCTTGTTGTGGTAGACCACGTGCGCCAGGCCGGGGATGCGCGACTCCAGCGTCTGCCTGCGGTCCTGGTCGTAGAAGAACTTGGCGTCCGCCAGCCGCGCGCGCACCACGCGCGCATTGCCCGAGCGGATCGCCGCCCCGCCGTCGACGGCCTCGATGTGCGAGGCGAGCAGGAAGGTGTTGGTGAGCCGGCCGTCGGCCCCGCGCAGCGCGAAGTACTTCTGGTTCTGCTGCATGGTGAGGATCAGGCACTCCTCGGGCACCTCGAGGAATTCGCGCTCGAAGCCCGACTCGTAGACGGTCGGCCACTCGGTGAGCGCGTTGACCTCATCCACCAGC
The DNA here is from genome assembly GCA_035454085.1 of Burkholderiaceae bacterium. Lineage (GTDB taxonomy): Bacteria > Pseudomonadota > Gammaproteobacteria > Burkholderiales > Burkholderiaceae_F > DAOTEJ01. The sequence continues at coordinate 23,111 of DAOTEJ010000015.1, forward strand.
TCGGCCGGCATGATGGGCGTGGCGCCCAGCCGGGCGGCGGCCGCCTGCACGAGTTCGACCAGGCGCGCGCGCCGCGCCGCGAACGAGGCGATCACGCGGCCCTCGCTTTCGAGCTGCGCCGCGTAGCCCTCGGCGCTGGCCAGTTGGATGGGAGCACTGGTGTGAAAGCGATGCCCGCGCGTGGTCCGACCGGCCGCGAGCCCCAGCGCGCTTACCGGCACCACCTCGGTGCCGTGCAGCGCCACGAGGTGCTGCACCGGACGCACGAACTGCACCGTGCTGTGGCCGTCGGCGAGCTGATAGCTCATCACCTTGGGAATCGGCAGCGCCTCGATGGCTTCGAGCAGCGCGGCCTGCAATCCGGCCGCGAGCGCCACGCCGGGCTTCACGCCCTCCACCACCAGCTGCTCGGTCTTGCCGTCGGACTCGCGCCTGAGCTGGTCGACCCCGGCCACGATGCCCAGGGCCGCGAGCTTCTTGAGGAGCGCGGGCGTGGCCGAGCCATCGGGCGCGATGCCCACGGAAACCGGCACGAGCTTCTGCTTGAAGGCCTGCGCGGGCGAGGCGGCCAGCACGTCGGTGATCAGCACGCCCAGGCGGCGCGGGGCGCCGTAGGCCGTGGCCTGCGAGTCCGGCGCGAGCAGGTGCCGCGTCCGCAGGCCCCGCTCGATGCCCGCGGCGAAGGCCTCGGACAGCACGGACAGCGCCTTGGGCGGCAGTTCCTCGGTCTGCAACTCGACCAGCAGGCTCGCGTTCATGCGGCCTCCCGGGCGCGCGCCAGCATGGGAAAGCCCAGTCGCTCGCGCGCGTCGTAGTAGCTCTGCGCCACCGCGCGCGAGATGTTGCGGATGCGGCCGATGTAGGCCGCGCGCTCGGTCACGCTGATCGCGCCACGCGCATCGAGCAGGTTGAAGGTGTGGCCTGCCTTGAGCACCATCTCGTAGGCGGGCAGGGCGAGCTCAGCGGCCATCAGCCGCTTGGCCTCGGACTCGAAGTAATTGAACTGGCTCAGCAGGCCCTCGGGCTCGGCGGCCTCGAAGTTGAACTTGCTCTGCTCCACCTCGTTCTGGTGGAAGACGTCGCCGTAGGTCAGCACGCGCTCGGCGTCGCCGTCGCGCCAGCGTGTGTAGACCAGGTCGAAGACGTTGTCGCAGTCTTGCAGATACATGGTCAGGCGCTCGAGCCCGTAGGTGATCTCGCCGGTGATGGGCTTGCACTCCAGACCGCCCACCTGCTGGAAGTAGGTGAACTGGGTGATCTCCATCCCGTTCATCCACACTTCCCAGCCCAGGCCCCAGGCGCCGAGCGTGGGGTTCTCCCAGTTGTCCTCGACGAAGCGGATGTCGTTGGTCAGGGTGTCGATGCCCAGCGCGCGCAGGGAGCCGAGGTACACGTCGACGATGTCGGGCGGCGAGGGCTTGAGCACCACCTGGTACTGGTGGTGCTGGTGCAGGCGGTTGGGGTTCTCGCCGTAGCGCGCGTCCTTGGGCCGGCGCGAGGGCTGCACGTAGGCGGCGCGCCAGGGCTCGGGGCCGAGCGCGCGCAGGAAGGTGGCGGTGTGCGAGGTGCCTGCCCCGACCTCGAGGTCGATGGGCTGCAGCAGCGCGCAGCCCTGGCCGTTCCAGTATTCCTGCAGACGCAGGATGACTTCCTGAAAGCTGATCATTCCGGTGGGATCCCGTGCGGTGCGGCCGACGACGGGCGCCGGCATGCAAGGGCCGCGCGGAGCGCGGCCTCGCGCCGATTCTACGGTCTCAGGCCACAGGCCGCCGCCCCAGCGCCAGGGCCGCCACGAGCAGCAGGCCGATCAGCGCCAGTGCCGGCCCATCGGTCCAGCGCACGTAGGGCGTGGTGCCGCGCGTGGCCTGCACCGGGGCGTCGAGCACCCCGAGCGTGTTGAAGGGCAGCAGGGCCTGGACGCGGCCTTGCGCGTCGATCACCGCGGTGGCGCCCGTGTTGGTGGCGCGCAGCATGGGGCGGGCGGTCTCGAGCGCACGCAGTCGCGAAATCTGCAGATGCTGGGGCAGCGCGAGCGAGTCGCCGAACCAGGCGAGGTTCGAGAGGTTCACCAGCATGGTGGGCGCCGCGGCCGGGTCTGCCCAGGCCGCGGCGATCTGCGCACCGAACAGGTCCTCGTAGCAGATGTTCACGGCCACCCGCTGGCCCGCCAGGGGCATGGGGGGCTGGTAGGTCGCGCCGCGCTCCTGGTCGCCGATCGGGATGTTCATCATGTCCACGAACCAGCGAAAGCCCGGCGGGATGAACTCGCCGAAGGGCACCAGTTGGCGCTTGCTGTAGGTGAAGACGGCGCCGTCGGGCGCGAGACCCACGGCACTGTTGTAGTAGCGCGGCCCGGGCTCCTCGAGGAAGACCCCGAAGATGAGCGCGGAATCGCGCTCTTCGGCGAAGCGCTCGAGCGCTCGCAAGGCGCTGGCCGGCACGTAGGCGAGCGGCACCGGAAACACCGACTCGGGCAGCACGGTCAGGCGCGGCGGCGTGGCCGCCGGGCGCAGCATCAGGCCGTGATGTAGCTCGAAGGCGCGGTCCAGCCCCTCGGGCGTGAACTTCTCGTCCTGCGGCACATTGCCCTGCACGAGCCGCACCACCACGGGCTCGCCCGCGGGCTCTGACCAGGCCCGCCCGCGCAGCGCCTGCCCCGCTCCGCCCAGCACCACGATGAGCAGTGCAGCCAGAGCCGCCACCGCCGGCCGGCGGGTGCGCGTGAGAGGCAGCCAGACGAGAAGTGCGAGGGAACCTGCCACCAGCGCCGCCATCAGCCCGATGCCGTAGACGCCGAGCAAGGGCGCGTAGCCGGCGAGCGGACCGTCGCTGTGCGCGTAGCCGCTGGCCACCCACGGGAAACCGGTAAAGAGCGTGCCGCGCAGCCACTCGCTGCCGGCCCAGGCAGCCGGCAGCCCGGCAAGGAGCAACCAGCGCGGGTCGCGCACCCAGCGCCGCGCCACACCCAGCGCGAGCGCCGGATAGAGCGCGAGGAAGGCGCACAGCGCCGCGGTGGCCAGCACCGCCAGCGGCGCCGGCAGGCCGCCGAAAAAGTGCAGGCTCACGAAGATCCACGAGATCCCCAGGCCGAACCAGCCCATGCCGAAGCACCAGCCCAGCCACGCCGCCTGCCGCGCGCTGCCGGTGCCCTGCACGAGCAGGAACAACCCGGCCAGCGCCACCACCTGCAGCCAGGGCAGGCCGAAGGGCGCGAAGGAGGCCGCCTGCGCCAAGCCCAGGATCAGCGCGGCGATCGACAACCAGGGCAGAGGACGCGCCGGCATGGGGGCGTGCGGGGGCAGGGTGCGCAGCGCGGCGCGGCGGCGGGGCGGAGCGCCTCAGCGCCCGTCGCCGTGCGCCGGTGCGGCCGGCTCGCGCTCGACGGCAAAGAGCTCGACCTGGCGGGCGTCGCCGCGCAGCACGGTGAAGCGCCAGCCGTCGAACTCGAGCGTCTCGCCTGCCTGCGGCACGTGGCCGAGCTCGCCGGTGATCAGGCCGCCCACCGTGTCGTAGTGCTCGTCGCTGAACACGGTGCCGAAGGTCTCGTTGAACTTGGCGATCTCGGTGAGCGCGCGCACCCGCCAGCGCCCCTCGCGCTCGAGGACGATGTCGGTCTCCGAGACGGCGACGTCGTGCTCGTCGTCGATGTCGCCCACGATCTGCTCGAGCACGTCCTCGATGGTGATCAGGCCGGCCACGCTGCCGTACTCGTCCACCACGATCGCCATGTGGTTGCGGTTGGCGCGAAAGTCGCGCAGCAGCACGTTGGTGGGCTTGCTCTCGGGGATGAAGACCGGCGGCCGCAGGGCGGCGCGCAGATCGAAGCCGGGCCGTGCGTAGTGGCGCAGCAGGTCCTTGGCGAGGAGGATGCCGACGATGTGGTCGCGGTCGCCCTCGATGGCCGGGAAGCGCGAGTGGCCGCTGGCGATCACCGTCTCGATCCATCCCTCGGGAGGCTCGGTGATGTCGACCACGTCCATCCGGGTGCGCGGCACCATCAGGTCCCGGGCGCGCAGTTCGGACACCTGCAGCACGCCCTCGATCATCGACATGGCGTCGGCGTCGAGCAGGTCGCGCCGGTGCGCCTCGTGCAGTGCGTTGAGCAGATCCTCGCGGCTGTCTGGCTCGCGGGTCATGAACGCCAGCAGGCGCTCGAAGAAGGTCTTGTCTTTCGGTTTGAGGGGCTTGTCGCCCCGCGTTGGCTCGGCCATGGACATCGGGCCGGCACGCAGCGCCCGGCCCGGTGGTTGAAACGCGGCGAGGATACACGAGCCCCACCCCGGCCCGGGCGGGCACGGCCGCCTCGAGCTTGCCCTCGCCGGCCCTGGCCGGCCGCCTGCGCCCGACCCTTGCCGGGGGTCAATTCATCGCCCGCGCCGCGCACCAGAGTGAGATCGAGGCCATCGACAAGGGAGGCTCGTATGCGCATCCGCAACGCACTGCTCGCCGTCCTGGCGGGCTTGGTCCTGGCGCTGGCCGGCTGCGCCTCGCAAGAGAAAGGCAGCCAGCAGCGCCAGGTGGCCTCGATGCTCGCGTACCTGTACCCGGGCAGCCAGCAACCCCCGCCGGCCTCCAATGAGGTGGCGGTGATCAAGGTGCCCTTCCGCATCGGCGTGGCCTTCGTGCCGGACACCGCGGATCCGGTGTTCCGCCTGCCCGAGTCGGAGCGGCTCAAGCTTGCCGGTCAGGTGCGCGACGCGTTCTCGGGCTACCCCTTCGTGTCCGAGATCGTGCCGGTGCCCAGCGTCTACCTCGAGGCGGGCGGATCCTTCGCCAATCTGGAGCGCATCGCCGCGCTGCTGCGTCTGGACGTGATCGCGCTGGTCTCGTACGACCAGGTGCAGCACGCCAACGCGAGCGAGTGGTCGATCCTCTACTGGACCCTGATCGGCGCCTACGTCGTGCCGGGCGACCGCTACGACATCCTCACCGCGGTGGAAGTGGCAGTGTTCGACGTGAAAAGCCGGCAGTTGCTGATGCGCGCCTCGGGCACCTCGAACGTGAAGGGCGCGGCGAGCTGGGTGGGATTTGCCGAGCGTTCGCGCGAGGGGCGTACGCAGGGGTTCGAACTCGCGGTGAGCGACATGATCCCCAAGCTCCACGCGGAGGTTCAGGCCTTCCGCGAGCGGGCGCCGCGCGACCCGCGCATCCGCCTCGAACTGCCGCCGGGCTACAACCCGGGCGCCCTCAAGCCGCCCCTGACGCGGCCCGCGCCAGCGCAGTCGAAGTAGGCACGGGGCAAGTCGCGCGCGTGGCCGCGACGCCATGACGCGCGCGCCTCACGAGCGCGCCGAGTAAGGATCAGGCACGCGCAGGCTGGCCAGGATGGCCACTTCGCGCGCTTCCATGCGCGCTGCGTCGCGATCGGACTCGTGATCGTAGCCCTGGGCGTGAAGCACGCCGTGCACGACGAGGTGCGCCAGGTGCTGGCGCCAGGGCTTGTCCTGGACGGCGGCCTCGCGCGCCGCCACCGGCACGCAGATCACGATGTCGGCCTGGACCACGGGCGCGTGCGCGTAGTCGAAGGTAAGCACGTCCGGCGCGTAGCTCTTGCGGCGGTAGGCGCGGTTGAGCGCGCGCGCCTCGGCCTCGGCCACGAAGCGCAGCGTCAGCTCGGCGTCGCGCTCGAGCGCGCGCGCCACCCAGCGGCGCAGCGTGGCGCGCACCGGCAAGGCGTCGAAGTCGGTGGCGCCCTGCAGCGACAGCGCGAGCCGCGGCGCGGCGCTCACCGGCGCCCCGGGCCGCGCGTGGGCCGCGCGGGCAGGTCTTCGCGGCCTTCCTCGGCGCGCTCGTACGCCTCGACGATGCGCGCCACCAGCGGGTGGCGCACCACGTCGGCGGCGGTGAAATAGACCATGGCGATGCCGCGCACGCCGTTGAGCACGTGCTGCGCCTCCACCAGGCCGCTCGCGGTGCCGCGCGGCAGGTCGATCTGCGTGACGTCGCCGGTGATCACCGCCTTCGATCCGAAGCCGATGCGGGTGAGGAACATCTTCATCTGCTCGGGCGTGGTGTTCTGCGCCTCGTCCAGGATCACGAAGGCGCCGTTGAGCGTGCGCCCGCGCATGTAGGCCAGCGGCGCGATCTCGATGGCCTGGCGCTCAAGCAGGCGCTGGGTCTTCTCGAAGCCCAGCAGGTCGAACAGGGCGTCGTAGAGCGGGCGCAGGTAGGGATCGATCTTTTGCGCGAGGTCGCCCGGCAGGAAGCCCAGCCGCTCGCCCGCCTCGACGGCCGGGCGCGTGAGCACGATGCGGCTGACCGCGTCGCGCTCGAAGGCGTCGACCGCCGCGGCCACCGCGAGGTAGGTCTTGCCGGTGCCGGCCGGGCCGATGCCGAAGCTGATGTCGTGGTCGAGGATGGCCTGGATGTAGTCGCGCTGGCGGGGTGTGCGGCCCTGGAGGTCGCGCCGGCGGGTGTGCAGTTCCGGCAGGGGCTCGCCCGCGGGCAGCGTGCCGTCGCGTGCGCGGCCGCGCCGCTCGACGAAGTGCAGTTGGATGTCGTCGACCGACAGCGCGCGTCCGCTGGAGCGCACCTGCTCGAGCAGTTCCTCGAGCACCGCGAGCGCCGCCTGCGCGGCCTCGGGGCCGCCCTCGACGCGGAAGACGTGGCCGCGACGGGCGAGCGTGACGTCGAGCTCGGTCTCGATCTGGCGCAGGTTGCCGTCGAGCGGACCGGCGAGCGCGGCGAGGTCGGCGTTGTTCGCGTCGGCCGAGAAGCTCAGCACCTTCTTCGCCGTCGAGGGCTTGCGAGTCATGTCAGGCAGCCGTGGCGGTCTCGCGCACCAGCACCTCGCCGCGCAAGGAGTGCGGCAGGGCCTCGGTGATGCGCACCTCGATCATCTGCCCGGCCAAACGCGCCGAGCCGGGGAAGTTGACGATGCGGTTGTTCTCGGTGCGGCCGCTCATCAGCCCGGCGCCACGCCGCGCCGCGCCCTCGACCAGGATGCGCTGCACGCTGCCCACCATCGCGCTCGACACGCGCCGGGCGTTGGCCTCGAGCGCGGCCTGCAACTGTTGCAGGCGGGCAAGCTTCACCTCCTGCGGCGTGTCGTCGGCCAGGTCCGCCGCCGGCGTGCCAGGGCGGCGGCTGTAGACGAAGCTGAAACTCGCGTCGAAGCCGATGTCCTCGACGAGCTTCATCGTCTTGTCGAAGTCGTCCTGGGTTTCGCCGGGGAAGCCGACGATGAAGTCGGTGGCCACGGCGATGTCGGGCCGCACCGCGCGCAGGCGACGGATGATCGACTTGTATTCCAGCACCGTGTAGCCGCGCTTCATGGCGGCGAGCACGCGATCGGAGCCCGCCTGCACCGGCAGGTGCACGTGGTTCACGAGTTGCGGCACGCGCGCGTAGGCGTCGATCAGGCGCTGGGTGAATTCCTTGGGGTGCGAGGTGGTGTAGCGGATGCGCTCGATGCCGGGGATCTCGGCGACGTACTCGAGCAGCAGGGCGAAGTCGGCGCGCTCGGCGCCGGCCATCCGGCCGACGTAGGCGTTGACGTTCTGCCCCAGCAGCGTCACCTCCTTGACGCCGTGCGCGGCGAGATCGGCCACCTCGGCCAGCACGTCCTCGAAGGGGCGCGAGATCTCTTCGCCGCGGGTGTAGGGCACCACGCAGTAGGTGCAGTACTTGCTGCAGCCTTCCATGATCGACACGAAGGCGCTTGCACCCTCGACGCGGGCGGGGGGCAAGTGGTCGAACTTCTCGATCTCGGGGAAGCTGATGTCCACCTGTGGCCGGCCCTGGGCGCGGCGCGCCTCGATGAGCGCGGGCAGGCGGTGCAGGGTCTGCGGGCCGAAGACGATGTCCACGTAGGGCGCACGCTCGATGATGGCCGCGCCTTCCTGGCTTGCCACGCAGCCCCCCACGCCGATCACCAGCCCGGGCTTGAGCGCCTTGAGGTGCTTGACCCGGCCCAGGTCGGAGAAGGTCTTTTCCTGCGCCTTCTCGCGCACCGAACAGGTGTTGAACAGGATGAGGTCAGCGTCCTCGGGCGAATCGGTGGGCGTATAGCCCTCGGCGGCGCGCATCACGTCGGCCATCTTGTCCGAGTCGTACTCGTTCATCTGGCAGCCGAAGGTGCGGATGAATACTTTCTTCGCGGTCACGGTGTGGATCCGGTGGCGAATGGGGAGGCGAATTGTAGGCGCCCGAGCCAGGCGGGACAGCGCGCACTGCGGGCGGAGGGCGGCAGGTCAGGCGCCGGGCGCGCTGGATTCCGGCTCCAGGCGCAGGCCGGCTAGGGCTGCGCAGCCGGCAGGGGGCGCAACTGGGGACGCGGCTTGTCGAGCTCGGCAGCCTCGATCTCGGTGAGCACCCAGACGGCGCGCACCTGACCCTTGAGATCGACCTGGTAGCGCACCAGGGTCTCGGCCGACAGGTGATTGACCGGCACCGCGACATTGCGCGCGTTGAACACGCGTGCCCCGGGGGCGAGGCGCAGGTCCACGTAGCTCTTGCCGAACAGGTCCGACAGATGGAACGCGGGATCCGTCATGCGCACGAAGGGCGCCTGCAACACGGTCAGGCGCCCTGGCTTGGCGTCGGCGGGGATGATGCGGGTCTGGGCCAGGGCCGCGTCCCAGGAGAACAGCAGGGAGGCGGCGAGCAGCAGGCTGCTGGGAAGGCGCATCGGAATTTGGTGGTGGCGGATCAGGGATTCGAACCCCGGACACAAGGATTATGATTCCTCTGCTCTAACCGACTGAGCTAATCCGCCAAGGCCGCGCATTATCTTGAAGCGCGGCAGGCAGGTCAAATCGGTGTGTCAGTGTCGGGGCTTTCCCGACACCACGCCATCGCCTGAATGCGGCGCCATCCCGAGGCGTCGACGGGCCTGGGCCGACGGCTCAGGACATCGGCCACCAGGCGTGGAAGTGATGCACCGGGCCGTGACCCGCGCCCACCCCCAGTTCATCTGCGCGCGCCAGCGCCGCGCCGAGGTAGGCCTTGGCGCGATGCACGGCAGTGGGCACGTCGGGCGACTGGGGCAGCAGCGCGGCGAGCGCAGCCGACAGGGTGCAGCCGGTGCCGTGGGTGTTGCGCGTGGCAATGCGCGCCGCCGGCAACTCCATCACGCGCACGCCGTCGAACAGCACATCGGTGCAGTTCTCGCCCGGCAGGTGACCGCCCTTGAGCAGGACATAGCTGCCCTCGCGCGCGCCGATCAGGCGCCACAGGCGTGCGGCCACGAGCGGCATGTCCTCGACGCGCGTGACCACCGGTTCGGCCAGCAGCACCGCCGCCTCGGGCAGGTTGGGCGTGATCACCGTGGCCAGCGGCAGCAGGCGCGAGCGCAAGGCCTCGACCGCGCTCGGCGCGAGCAGCGCATCGCCGCTCTTGGCCACCATCACCGGGTCGACCACCATGTAACGAGGCCGCCAGTGGGCCAGGCGCTCGGCGACGCGCTCGATCACCGGCGCCTCGCCCAGCATGCCGACCTTGACGGAGTCGATCGCCACATCCGCGAACAAGGTGTCGATCTGTTGCGCCACGAAGTCCGGCGGCACGGGCCAGATGCCGGTGACCGCGCGAGTGTTCTGGGCGGTCAGCGCGGCGATCACGGCGCAGCCGTAGGCGCCAAGCGCGCTCATGGCCTTGACGTCGGCCAGCACACCGGCGCCGCCGGAGGGGTCGACGCCGGCAATGCTCAGTACCTTGGGGGGGGACGAGGCGGTCATGCGCAGTATCAGGATGGGCGGGCGATCCTAGCTTGACCCGACCCCGGTCGGCTCCTATATTACTGACTCATTGGTCACTTAATTCTCGACGCCTGACCTGCCCGATCCCTACGCGCAAGGGAGTTGAACTGCCGCGTTCGGCGCTCCCCCCGTCCTCCTCGCGGGCCGCCCCCGCCGGCCTACCTTGCGCCCTGCCCATGAACCCCGCCACGACCTCAAGACCACGCTGGGAACGACGCAAGCAGGACCGGCCAGCCGAATTGCTGGCCGCTGCGCTTGAACTGTTCGTCGAGCGCGGCTTCGCCGGGACGCGGCTCGACGACGTGGCCGCGCGCGCCGGAGTTTCCAAGGGCACCCTCTACCTGTACTTCGAGAACAAGGAAGACCTCTTGAAGGAGGTCGTGCGCCACAACGTGGTTGCCAGGATCGCGCGTGCGCGTGACGAAGCCGCCGCCTGGCCCGGAGCCAGCATCGAGCTCGTGACGGCGCTGATCGAGCAATGGTGGCGCGACTTCGGCGCCACCCACGCGGGCGGCATCGCCAAGCTGATGATGGCCGAGAGCGGCAACTTCCCCGAGATCGCGCGCTTCTACCTCGAGGAGGTGATCGAGCCCTGGCACGCCCTGCTCGGCCAGGCGCTCGAGCGCGGCATCGCCCGGGGCGAGTTCCGCGCGGTGGACGTGGCCAGCCACGTGCGCGTGATCACCGCTCCGCTGGTGATGCTGGCGCTGTGGAGCCGCTCCTTCGGCCCGTGCAGCGCCGAGCCGCTCGACCCCGAGGCCTATCTGGCCACCACGATCGCCATGGTGCGCTCCGCCCTGGTGCCGCAACGGGCGTAACCATGCTCACACCACGCGACGAAGCGCGGCATTCGAGGGTCGAAACGCGTCGGGCGACACTGCTGCCGCTGATAAACTCGCCGGCGATTCAAGCCTCTGGCTGCCCAAGATGAACCCCGATTTCAATCCCGAACGCGCGCGCTTCAACATGGTCGAGCAGCAGATCCGGCCGTGGGAGGTGCTCGACCAGTCGGTGCTGGACCTGCTCTTCATGGTCCGGCGCGAGGACTACGTACCCGAGCAATTCCGCGGGGTCGCCTTTGCGGACGTCGAGGTGCCGCTGCGCGTCGACGGCGTGGACACGGGCCGGCTGATGCTCGCGCCACGCGTCGAAGCCCGCCTGCTGCAGGAACTCAAGCTCGGCCCCAGCGACAGCGTGCTCGAGATCGGCACGGGCTCGGGCTACATGGCGGCACTGCTCGCGCACAAGGCCCGGCAGGTCACGACCGTCGAGATCGACCCGCGCCTGGCCGCGTTCGCTTCGGCCAACCTGACGCGCAACGGCGTGCACAACGTGCGGGTCGAACTGGGCGACGGCGCGCGTGGCTGGCCCGCGCGAGCGCCCTACAACGCCATCGTCGTCTCGGGCGGCCTGCCCATGCTGCCCGCGGAACTGCTTGCGCAACTGAGCGTGGGCGGGCGTCTGGCGGCGATCGTCGGTACCGGGCCGGTGATGCAGGCCCTGCTCGTGACCCGTGTCTCGGAGTCGCAGTACGACCGCCTGCCGCTCTTCGAGACCTGGGCCGCCGAGCTCGACCATGCGCCGCAGCCCGAGCGCTTCAAGTTCTGAACGCGATGCAGGCGCTCCCGGTCGAGACGCTGGCACAGTGGCTGGCGGATCCGTCGCGCACGCCCCCCGTGCTGCTCGACGTGCGCGAGCCCTGGGAGACCGCCGTGTGCCAGATTCCCGGCTCGACCCTGGTGCCGATGCGCGCCCTGCCTGCCCGCCTGCCCGAACTCGAACTCGAACGCGACATTGTCTGCATCTGCCACCACGGCGGACGCAGCGCCCACGTAGCGATGTGGCTGGCCCACCAGGGCGCCACCCGCGTCTACAACCTCACCGGCGGCGTCGATGCATGGGCGCGCCGGGTCGATCCCCAGATGGCCACTTACTGAGACCTGCGCAAGGGAGACAGCAATGACTCGAGGCTACCGTCCGTTCCGCCTGCACCCGGCTGCCGTCGCCACCCTGGCGGCGCTGTCGCTCGCGGCGGCGATGCCTGCGGCAATGGCCAAGCCGGCCAAGAAGGCCGCCCCCACGCGCCTTGCCCAGGCCAGCGCACCCGCCAAGCCTGCCACGGCGCCAGCCGCCCCGGCGGCGCCCTCGGCACCCGGTCTGCCCTCGATTCCGGTGCCGGTGATCGACCAGACGCCGCAGCAGAGTGCGGCCGAAGCGGCACTGCTGGCCGCGCGCTCGGGCGTGCGCGAAGACCTGATGTCCGTCTACCGCGACGCGCTGGCCAACGACTCGCTGTTCGCGGCCCAGCGCTTCCAGGCGCAGGCCGACCTGGAAAAGACGCCGCAGGCGCGCGCGGCCCTGCTGCCCCAGGTGGGGCTGACCGGCACGGCCAACTACAACAACATAGACGGCACCTCCACGATCATCCGCGGCGACAACTGGAAGGCCTATGGCGGGGGACTGAACCTGCTCGCGCCGGTGTACCGGCCGCAGGCCTGGGAGACCTTCGAGCAGTCGAAGCTCTTCGTCATGCAGAGCGAGGCGGCGCTTGCCCAGGCGCGCCAGGACCTGATCCTGCGCACCGCACAGGCCTACTTCGCGGTGCTCACCGCGCGCGACCAGCTGATCTACCTCGAGGCCGCCAAGAAGGCCACGCTCGAGCAGCTGTCTCAGGCCAAGCGCGAATTCGAGGTCGGCACCAAGACCATCATCGACGCCAACGAAGCCCAGGCGCGCTACGACCAGATCACCGCGCAGGAGCAGGTGGCGCTGGGCCAGTTGCTGGTGGCACGCAGCCAGCTGCAGACGCTGATCGCCCGCGAGCCCGCGGCGGTGGCCGGGCTGCGCGACCGCCCGAATCTGCAGCCGCCCTCGCCGCAGGAGTTGCCCCCCTGGGTGAAGCTGGCCGAAGACAGCAACTACACCGTGCAGATTGCCCGCGCCGGCACCGAGATCGCCACGCGCGAGCTGCAGAAGGCCAAGGACGGCTACAAGCCCACGCTCGACGTGGTGGGCAACTACAGCCACAACCGCTTCGATGGCCGCGCCCCGGCCGAAGTCACCTACAACGCGCGCGGCGGCCAAATCGGTCTGCAGCTCAACTGGCCGGTGTTCACCGGCGGCTTCACCCAGAGCCGGGTGCGCGAGACCCTGGCGCTCGACGAGAAGTCGCGCGCCGACCTCGAGTCGGCGCGTCGCGGCGCCGCCAACAACGCACGCGACGCCTTCACGGGCGTGAGCTTCGGTCTGAGCACGGTCAAGGCGCTGGAGTCGGCCGAGGTCTCGTCCAAGACCCAGCTCGAATCCACCCAGCTCGGCTACCAGGTGGGCGTGCGCATTCTGCTCGACGTGCTCAACGCCACCACCCAGCTCTACCTCACGCAGCGCGACCTCAAGCAGGCGCGCTACGCGGTGCTGCTCTCGGGCCTGCGCCTGAAGGCCACGACCGCCGCGCTCACCGACGAGGACGTCGCCGCCGTCAACGCCCTGCTTCAGTAAGCAGGGGCGCGATCCACTCCAGGGTGCGCGCGGTGGCGCCGCGGTGCGCGGCCGCGAAGTCCTCGCCTGCGGCGCTCATGCGCGCGCGCAGGTCTGGGTCGGTGGCGATCGTCAGCAGACCGTCCCACGCGGCTGCGGCGTCAGGCACGCGCCGCACGGCGCCGGCCGCGATGGCGTCCTCGGTGGCCTGGGCGAAGTTGTAGGTCGAAGGTCCCACGAGCGCCGGCGTGCCCACCGCGCAGGCCTCGATCAGGTTCTGCCCGCCCAGCGCTTGCAGGCTGCCCCCGATCAGCGCGGCATCGGCCAGCGCGTAGTACAGCGCCATCTCGCCCATCGAATCGCCCAGCAGCACGTCGACATCGGCCAGCGCCGCTGCCACCGCGGCGGCATCGGCGTGCGCCGGCAGTTGCGAGCGGCGCAGCGTGCGCGCGCCGGTGCCGGCGACGAGCGCTGCGACCTCGTCGAAGCGCTGGGGATGGCGCGGCACGATCACCAGCAGCGCGGGCGAAGGCGCGGCGGCCCGGGCCGCGAGCAGCAGCGTCTCTTCGCCCTCGCGCGAACTGGCAAACATCAGCACGGGGCGCTGAATCGCTGCGCGCCAGGCCTGCCCCTGGGCCATCTGGGCCGCATTGGGCGTGAGGTCGAACTTCAGGTTGCCCACCACCTCCACTGCCTGCGCACCGGCCGCGCGCAGGCGCCCGGCGTCGGCCGCCGTTTGCGCCAGCACGCGCGTGAACCCCTGCGCCGCCTCGCGCATCAGCGCCGGGGTGCGTTGCGCCTTGGCGGCGGACTTCTCGGACAGGCGCGCGTTCACCAGCACGAGGGGCAGGTCCTCGACGCGCGCCTGCGCGATCAGGTTGGGCCAGACCTCGGTCTCCATGATCAGGCCGACGTCGGGCCGCGCCTCGCGCAGGAAGCGCCGCATGGTCCACGGCAGGTCGTAGGGCAGATAGCGCTGCACGATGCGGCCCGGCAGGCGTGCGGAGAGCGCGGCCCCGGCCTCGCGGCCCGTGGGTGTCATGTGCGTCAGCAGAATGTGGTGCCGCGGATAGGCCTGCGCCAGGGCCTCCACCAAGGGCTGGGCGGCGCGGGTCTCGCCCAGCGACACGGCATGCAGCCAGATCAGCGGCCCGGGCGGGCGCGCACCCACGGCACCGGTGTAGCGCTCGGACCAATGCTCGCGATAAGCCGGCTGGCGTCGCGAGCGCCACAGCAGGTAGACCGCCGCCAAGGGCAGGGCCAGGACGACGAACAGGGTGTAGAAAAAGCGCGCGCGACTCATGCGCCGCACTTTAGCGCCCGCCGGGCTCAGGCCAGCACGCGCTCGCAAGCGGCCCGCACCTGCTCGAGTGCAGGTTGCTGACCCACCCCGCCCAGACTCTCGACCGGGCCGTCTCCGGTGAGGCCCACGCGTTCGATGGGATAGTCGCAGAAGATGCCGACGCAGCGCCGGCCCAGGGCCGCTGCCAGGTGCGTGAGCCCCGTGTCCACGCCCACCACCAGCTGCGCCTGGGCGAGGCTCGCGCCCAGCACATCCAGACCCGAGCGTGGCGCCACGCGCGCACCAGGAATGGCAGCAGCCAGGCGGCGCACGCGCTCGCCCTCTTCGGGCGCGCCCCAGAAGAGCACGCTGCGCAGGCCGCGCTCGCCGAGCCAGCGGCCCAGTTCGATCCAGCGCTCCTCGGGCCAGAGCTTGCTCGCCCGGCTGGTGTTGGCGAGCAGCACCGCGGAGTCGGCGCCCAGGTCGGCCAGCGGTGTGCCCGTGGGCCGCAACTCGAAGCGCGGCGGTCCCTCGAGTTCGTATCCCAGCGCCTGTGCGGCCAGTTCACGGCAGCGCTGGACCGCGGGAAGGTCGACCGGCACCTCGAAGCAGCGCGAGTAGAAGCGCGTGGCCAGAGGTTCGCGGGCCGTGAGCTTGCCGTAGCCCACCACCGGTGCGCGGGTCCAGCTCCCCACCAGGGCGCTCTTGATCAGGCCCTGGCAGTCGATCACCAGGTCGTAGCGCGCGTCGCGCAGCTTGGTGCGTACGCGCGCGACCTCGCGCCACATGGCCGGCGACAGGAGTTGCCTGCGCCAGCGCCGCAAGGAGACGCGTCGCACCTCGTTGACGTGCGGGCTCATGCGCGGGATGGGAACGAAGGCGTCCTCGCACACCCAGTCGATCAGGGCGCCAGGGCGGGCTCGGGCGATGTCGGCTGCCAGGGGCAGCGCGTGGACGACATCGCCCATCGAAGAGGTCTTGACGATCAGTACGCGCACGCCCCGATTGTGCCCGGCGCGCCAGACAGCGGGTTTGACGACGCGCCACTGGCGCGGGCTTTCCCTCAGAGGCAGCCGTGGCTGCCTGCTCAAGCCGGGCAATGCGTCAGAAGGGCAGGTGCGCGCCCGGCGCCACTTGCAGGATGGCCGCGCGAAAGGCCGCCTGGATGCGTGCCAGGGCTTCCGGCGTGTCGC
Source organism: Burkholderiaceae bacterium (assembly GCA_035454085.1). GTDB lineage: Bacteria > Pseudomonadota > Gammaproteobacteria > Burkholderiales > Burkholderiaceae_F > DAOTEJ01. Next base: position 38,761 of record DAOTEJ010000015.1, read on the forward strand.
CCTCGAAGCGCAGCACCACCAGCGGCGTAGTGTTCGAGGGCCGCGCCAGGCCGAAGCCGTCGGCCCATTCGGCGCGCACCCCGTCGATGGTGATCACTTGCGTCGCGCCCTCGAAGCGCGCCTGGCCGCGCAGGCGCTCGACCAGGGCGAAGTTCTCGCCCTCGTCGGTGTGCAGGTGCAGCTCGGGCGTGTTGATAGCGCTGGGCAAGGCCTCGAGCACCGCGCAGGGATCGGCGCTGCGCGAGAGGATCTCGAGCAGGCGCGCGCCGGCGTACAGCCCGTCGTCGAAGCCCGGCCAGCGGTCGTTGAAGAACAGGTGGCCGCTCATCTCGCCCGCGAAGGGCGCGCCGGATTCCTTGAGCTTGGCCTTGATCAGCGAGTGCCCGGTGCGCCACATGGTGGGCACGCCGCCGTGAGCGCGCACCCAGGGCGCCAGGGCGCGCGTGCACTTGACGTCGAAGATGATCTCGCCGCCAGGGTGCGCGGCCAGGATGTCCTGCGCGAACAGCATGATCTGGCGGTCGGGGAAGATGATCTGCCCGGCCTTGGTGACCACGCCCAGGCGGTCGCCATCGCCGTCGAAGGCGAGCCCGAGTTCCGCGTCGGTGGTGCGCAGGGCGCCGATCAGGTCCTCGAGGTTCTCGGGGTGGGCCGGGTCGGGGTGGTGATTGGGGAAGGTCCCGTCGATGTCGGTGAACAACTCCACCACCTCGCAGCCCAGGGCACGGAAGAGCTGTACCGCGGTGGGGCCGGCCACGCCATTGCCGCAGTCGATGGCGATCTTCATGGGGCGGGCGAGCTTCACGTCGCGCGTGATGGCGGCGATGTAGTCGTCCAGCACGTCGGCCATGCGCACCTCGCCGCGCGTTGCCCCCGTGACCAGGCGGCCCGCCTCGATGCGCACGCGCAGCGCCTGGATGCCATCGCCGTGCAGGGTGGCGCCGCCCAGCATCAGCTTCAATCCGTTGTACTCGGGCGGGTTGTGGCTGCCGGTGATCTCCACGCCGCTGCCGGTGCCCAGATGCACGGTGCTGAAGTACAGCACCGGCGTGGGCACCATGCCCACGTCGATCACCGCCGTGCCGGTGGAGGCGATGCCGTCTTCGAGCGCGTCGCGCAGCAGCGGGCCCGAGAGGCGCCCGTCGCGGCCGATGCAGATCGCGCTCAGCCCGCGCTCCACGGCCTCGCTGCCCAGGGCCCGGCCGATGGCGCGCACGGCCTCGGGGGTGAGCGCGGTCTCGACCACGCCGCGAATGTCGTAGGCCTTGAAGATCGAGGCAGAAACGGAAGTGTTGCTCATGGCAGTGGTGGCGTTAGGCGATGTGGGGAGGATGCGGGCTGTCGCGGCGTGATCAGACAGGAACCTGGGCGACCGGATGGGGCCAGTGGGGTTCAGGCGCCACGCGCGGCCTCGAGCATCCAGGCGAGCGTGGCGCGGAAGTCCTGGTGCGGCAGCTCGCCCAGGGCGGCGCGCATGCGTGCGGGGCTGCCCACCAGGCGGTGCACTTCAGAGGCGCGCACGTAGGCCGGATTCACCTTGAACTCGAGCGCGTGGCCAGACAGTTCGGTGAGCTGCTCCAGGATCCAGCGCAGCGAGCGCCCCGTGCCCGAGCACAGGTTCACGACGCCGTCCGGAACCTGTGCGCCCAGCAGGCGCACGTAGGCCTCGGCCACGGCGCGCACGTCCGAGAAATCGCGCACCACCTCGATGTTGCCGAGCTCGATGGCCGGCGCGCGGCGCGCGAAGTGCGCCACCAGCTTGGGTACCAGGAAGCTCTCGGTCTGGCCCGCGCCGGTGTAGTTGAAGGGCCGCGTCATGACCAGCGGCAGGCGCGCGGCATAGGTGCGCACCATGTGCTCCATCGCCAGCTTGCTGGCGGCGTAGTGGTTCACCGGCGCGGGCGGCGTGTCCTCGGTGATCGGTTCGACCTCGGCGTTGCCGTAGATGTTGGCCGAGCTCGCCACCACCACGCGGCGCACCGGTTGCGGCGCGGCGATCAGGGCCTCGAGCAGGTGGGTGGTGCCGACTGTGTTGACCGCGTAGAAGCCCGCCGCGTCGCCGTGGCCCACGAAGCTCAGTGCGGCCAGATGGATCACGTAGTCGGGCCGCGTGGCGCGCACCACCTCGGCGACGGTCTCGGGCCGGGTGAGGTCGAAGGGCGCCCCGGTGCCCTCGGCGTCGATCACCGTGTGGCCCGCGCGCTCGAGCGCCGGGCGCAGGTGCCGGCCGGTGAAGCCGGTGGCCCCGGTCAGCAGGACCCGGCCGGCCTCAGAACGATGCACCGCGCTCGTTCCTGCGCAGGTCGGCCTCGACCATCATGCGGCACAACTCCTCCAAAGTGGTCTTGGGCTCCCAGCCCAGCACGGCCTTGGCCTTGGCCGGGTTGCCGATCAGCAGGTCCACCTCCGCCGGGCGATAGAAGCGCGGGTTGACGCGCACCAGGGTCTTGCCCGAGGCGCGGTCGATGGCGGTCTCGTGGTCGCCTTCGCCGCGGAACTCCAGTTCGCGCCCGATGGCACGGAAGGCCATGCGCACGAAGTCGCGCACGGTCTCGGTGCGGTTGGTGGCGAGCACGAAGGTGTCGGGCTCCTTGGCCTGCAGCATGCGCCACATGCCTTCCACGTACTCCTTGGCGTAGCCCCAGTCGCGCTTGGCGTCCATGTTGCCGAGTTCGAGCACGTCGAGCTTGCCGAGGTGAATCTTGGCCGCCGCGTCGGTGATCTTGCGGGTCACGAACTCGCGGCCGCGCAGCGGTGATTCGTGGTTGAAGAGGATGCCGCTCGAACCGAAGATGCCGTAGCTCTCGCGGTAGTTGACCGTCATCCAGTGGGCGAAGAGCTTGGCCACGCCGTAGGGGCTGCGCGGGTAGAAGGGCGTGGACTCGACCTGCGGCACGGCCTGCACCTTGCCGAACATCTCGGAGGTCGAGGCCTGATAGAAGCGGATCTTGGGGTCGACCAGGCGGATCGCCTCGAGCAGGTTGAGCGCTCCCAGGCCGGTGATGTGCGCCGTGGTGGTGGGCTGGTCGAACGACACGCCCACGAAGCTCTGCGCGGCGAGGTTGTAGATCTCGTCCGGCCGGGTGCGCTGCACCAGCGCGACGCTGGTACCGATGTCGGTGAGGTCGTACTCGACCAGATCGAGGTTCGGATGCGCCTGGATGCCCAACTCCTCGATGCGCCAGAAGTTCACGGAACTGGTGCGCCGATACGTGCCGTAGACCTTGTAGCCCTTGGCGAGCAGGAGTTCGGCGAGGTAGGCGCCGTCCTGGCCGGTGACGCCGGTGACGACCGCGGTCTTGCTTGAGCTCATGGCGATGGGTTCCGTCAATGCCCGGGCACGGGGATCTAGGCCCGGGTCGGGGCACAGCTGGCGCCCGATAGAATGTTCTGGGCCGATTGTATCGGCACCCGTCTACGCAGGCCGTGCGCCGTGCCTGCAGCGTCCGGGCCATGCGCCGCAATCGCGGGCGCCCGAGAATCAGTCTGGGAGACACTCAAGCATGTTGGCAATCGTCCTGTCCGGTGGCTCGGGCACCCGCCTCTGGCCGGTGTCGCGCGAGGCCATGCCCAAGCCCTTCATGCGCATCGGCGGCGGCCCCTCCCTGCTTCAGCGCACCCTGCTGCGCGCAGCGGCCTCGGGCGCCACGCGCTGCCTGGTGGTGACCAACGCGGACTACACCTTCAAGACGGTCGAAGAGTTCACTGAGCTGGGCAGACGCGCCCCGGCCGAGCTGGAACTTCTGCTCGAACCCGTGGGACGCAACACCGCGCCGGCCATCGCCGCCGCGGCTCTCACCGCCCAGGCCAAGGGCCTGGGGGCCGAGCCCTTGCTGGTGCTGCCCGCCGACCACCTGATTCAGGACGAAGCGCGCTTTGCCCAAGTGGCGGCGCACGCGGGGCACCTGGCTGCGCAGGGGCGCATCGTGCTCTTCGGCATCCGCCCCACCCTGCCCGAGACCGGATTCGGCTACATCGAGTGCGCCGCCGTGCCCGCGGGCGACGCCGAGCAGGCGGTCAAGCGCTTTGTCGAGAAGCCCAGCCTCGAGCGCGCCACCGAGTACCTCGCCGCCGGCAACTTCCTGTGGAACAGCGGCATGTTCTGCTTCACCGCCGACACCATGGTCGCCGCCCTGGCCCAGCACGCCCCCGCGGTGCTGGCGGCGGCGCGCGCCGCGCTGGACGCGGCCGGCCGTCCGGCGCAAGTGCCGGCGCGCATACAACTCGACCGCGCGGCCTTCGAACAAGCGCCGGACATCTCGATCGACTACGCGGTGATGGAGAAGGCCGCGGGCGTGGTGGTGCTGGCCGGCGACTTCGGCTGGAGCGACATCGGCTCGTGGAAGGCCGTGGCCGAGGAGTTCGAGCGCGACACCCAGGGCAACACCGCCAGCGGCGAGGTGCTGATGGCCGACTGCCACAACGTGCACGCCCAGACCGAGGACCGTCTGGTGGCAGCCGTGGGCCTCAAGGACGTGGTGATCGTCGACACCCCCGACGCCGTGCTGGTGTGCGACCGCCACGCCTCGCAGAAGGTCAAGGACGTGGTCAACGAGCTCAAGCGCCGCGGCCACGACGCGCACAAGCTGCACCGCACGGTGGCGCGACCCTGGGGCACCTACACGACGCTGCAGGAAGGCCCGCGCTTCAAGATCAAGCGCATCGAGGTCAAGCCGGGCGCCTCGCTGTCGCTGCAGATGCACCACCACCGCAGCGAGCACTGGGTGGTGGTGAGCGGCACCGGCAAGGTCACGGTCGACGAGCGCGAAGTGCTGCTCTCGCCCAACGAGTCGACCTACGTGCCGGTGGGATCCAAGCACCGCCTCGAGAACCCCGGCCGCGTGCCGCTAACCCTGATCGAGGTGCAGTGCGGCGACTACGTGGGCGAGGACGACATCGTGCGCTTCGAGGACAACTACGGGCGCGCTCCGGCAGGCTCCAAGGCGAGCTGAGCGCGTTGACGAGCCGCCGAGCACAGAGCATGCCTTGGCGCAAGTCAATATCGGAGACCCCCAACTCTCTCAAATCGGGACATCGGTGATTGCGGCGGCTGTCAAAATAGCGCCATGCCAGTCGACATCACCGCCCTCATCACCCTGCACCGGGAAGGCTGCCTGGCGCAGCCCACCCTGCGGTCCTTGCAGCATGCCGCGGACCACGCTCGTGCCGAGGGCCTGAAGGTCGAGATCCTGGTCGTGCTCGACAAGGCCGACCCTGAGACCCGGCGCGTGGCCCAGACCTTTGCTCTACGCCATGCCGATGTGCGTCTGCACGAAGTACAGGTGGGTGACCTCTCGCTCGCTCGCAACGCGGGCGTGGCCGAAGGTCGTGGCCGCTTTCTGGCCACGCACGACGGCGACGATCTGTACTCCAGCAATTGGCTGCTCGCCTCGGCCCAATTGCTGGGTACCCAGCGCCGGCCCACCATCCTGCACCCGGAGCTGATGGTCTGCTTCGATCAGGCAACGGCCTACTACTGGCAGTTTGACCAGACCGACGAACAACGCTATCGCCCTCACGCGGCGCTGATGGTCAACTACTGGAACGCGTGCAGCTTTGCCGAACGGCGCACCTACCTGGAGCATCCCTATCAGGTCGCGCGCGTTGGGGAGGC
>DAOTEJ010000016.1:0-4036 GCA_035454085.1 Burkholderiaceae bacterium
GCCCTTCGGCGAGCGCAAGCCTTACGGTGATCGAGGCAGCGGTGGCGAGGGTGGTTACCGCAGCGGGCCCCGCGCCCGGGCGGCACAGGAGCAGCGTTACGCCGATGCGAACCAGCGAGCGGAGCGCCCGGGCCGCCCGGCCTTGGTCTCGCTCGACCCCGACGTGGCCCGCGTGTTCCGCGACTCCGAGGCCGTCAACGCCGCGCTGCGCGGACTGATCGAGCTTGCGGCCCAGGTGCCAGCGCGTGCCGCGGCGCCGCGCGAGGCCGCCGCCGTGCGGCCCGCCCGCGCCCCGGCGCCGGCAGCCGCGCCGGCCGAGGCGACGCCAGAAGGGGCACGCTTCGAGGACGACTTCGATGAGTAAGGCGGGGCCGGCGGGCGTGCTGGGCCAGGTGGCCCTGCACGTGTCGGATCCCGACCGCGCCGAGGCGTTCTACCGCGACAAGCTCGGGTTTGCGCCGCTGTTTCGCTTTGGGCAGACGGTGTTCTTCGACATGGCTGGCGTGCGCCTCATGCTCGAGGGCGGCCACGAGCCGACCGGCAAGCGCGACGAGGTGTGCCTGTACTTCCGGGTGGAGTCGATCGATCGCGCGGCGGGCGAGCTGTCTGCCCGGGGCGTCTACCTCGAGCGAGCGCCGCAGATGGTGGCGCGCATGCCCGACCACGAGCTGTGGATGTGCTTTTTCCGGGACCCGGACGGCACTCTGCTCGCCTACATGGAAGAGCGGCGCTAGAGCGCGCTGCCCATCGCGCCCCGCCCCAGGGCAGGGGCGCAGGCGGCTTCGACCACCCGGCCGATCAGCCCGGCGTCGCCCGTCAGCGAGGCGGCGGCCAGGTGCACGCGCAGGCTCGCGCCGCGCGCGCGCACGCGGATCGTGCCCGCAGCGGCGTCGGCTCGCGCCGATCCGGCCAGCGCGCGCAGGACCTGGGCCTCGCGGCCGCGCGCATCGGCGAGGTAGATCTCGACCGCGTCGAGGGTGTGCTGGATCTGGACTTGCATGGCTGTCACCTCCATGACGCACGATTCCATTGCACGATGACCGGGCGATGTCCGTCTGCCGCAGATTCGTCACTCGGCTGTTCCGTGGGCATGCGCGCAACAGTCGCCGTCGCCGCTCCGAGGTCCCGTGCCCTTGATGCGCGTCGCCAGGGCGGACCGTGGCTTGGACTATCCTCGCCAGCCTGCGAGGCCAAGGAGGCCAGTCCATGAATCACGTCCTGGCGCTGGACCAGGGGACCACGAGTTCGCGCGCCATCGTCTTCGACCGCGAGGGCAGGGTGTGCGGCGTGGCGCAGCGGGAGTTCCGCCAGCACTACCCGCAGCCCGGCTGGGTGGAGCACGACGCCCACGAGATCTGGTCGACCCAGCTTGATTGCGCGCGCCGTGCGCTGCGCGAGGCGGGCGTGGCGCCGCACGAGGTGGCTGCCATCGGGGTGAGCAACCAACGCGAGACCACGATCCTCTGGGACCGCGCCACGGGCCTGCCGATCGCGCCTGCGATCGTCTGGCAAGACCGGCGCACGGCGGAGCACTGCGTGCGCCTGCGCGAGGGCGGGGCGGAAGACGAGGTCCGCGCGCGTACCGGGCTGCTGCTCGACCCCTACTTTTCGGGCACCAAGATCGCCTGGCTGCTCGACCACGTGCCCGGCGCGCGGGCGCGCGCCGAGCGCGGCGAACTGGCCTTCGGCACCGTGGACACCTGGCTGATCTGGAACCTCACCGGCGGCCGGGTGCACGTGACCGACGTGTCGAACGCCTCGCGCTCGCTGCTCTTCAACCTGCACACGCTGGACTGGGACGAGCACCTGCTCGCGCTCATGGGCGTGCCGCGCAGCGTGCTGCCCCGGGTGAGCGCCTCGTCCGAGGTGGTGGGGCATACCGATCCGGCGTTGCTCGGGGCGTCCATCGCCATCGCCGGCAATGCCGGCGACCAGCAGGCCGCCACCTTCGGCCAGGCCTGCTTTACGCCCGGCATGGCCAAGAACACCTACGGCACGGGCGGCTTCATGCTCATGAACGTGGGCACAGCGCCGCAGGCCTCGGCCAACCGCCTGCTCGCCACCCTGGGCTGGCGCCTGGGCAGCGCGCCGGCCGCCTACATGCTCGAGGGCAGCGTGTTCGTGGCGGGTGCCGTGGTGCAGTGGCTGCGCGACGGCATGGGCATGTTCGCGCGGGCCGAAGAGGTCGAGGCCCTGGCGCGACAAGTGCCCGACGCCGGCGGCGTGGTGCTGGTGCCGGCCTTCGTGGGCCTGGGCGCGCCGCACTGGGATCCGGACGCACGCGGCCTGCTCATCGGGCTCACGCGCGGCAGCACGCGCGCGCACGTGGCGCGCGCGGCGCTCGAGGCCATCGCCTTCCAGAGCGCCGAGGTGCTCGATGCCATGCAGCGCGATGCGGCCACGCCGCTGACCGAGCTGCGGGTCGACGGCGGGGCCGCGCGCAACGACCTGTTGATGCAGTTTCAGGCCGACATCGCCGGTGTGCCGGTGGTGCGCCCGGAAGTGACCGAGACCACCGCCCTGGGCGCGGCCTACCTGGCCGGCCTGGCGGTGGGGGTGTGGTCGGGCACCGACGAGCTGGAGCGGCTGTGGCGCGCCGAGCGGCGCTTCGAGCCGGGAATGGGCGAGGATCAGCGCGCGCAGCTCATGGCGACATGGCGGCGCGCCGTGGAAAGGGCAAGAGGATGGGCGGCATGAAAAACGATCTGGCGCAGCCGATTTCGCGCGCGCGTCTGCTTGCGCAGCTGCGAGAGCCGCACGTGTGGGACGTGCTGGTGATCGGTGGCGGCGCCACCGGCATGGGCATCGCGGTGGATGCGGCCGCGCGCGGCTTCGACACCGTGCTGGTCGAGGCTCAGGACTTTTCGGCCGGCACCTCCTCGCGCAGCACCAAGCTGATCCACGGCGGGGTGCGCTACCTGCAGCAGGGCAACGTGGCCCTGGTGCGCGAGGCGCTGCACGAGCGCGCGCTGCTGCTCAAGAACGCCTCGCACCTGGTGCAGGCGCGGCCCTTCATCGTGCCCTGCTACGGCCTGTTCGAGCGCGAGGTGATGCGCATCGGCCTGGGCCTGTACGACGCGCTTGCCGGCAAGTACGGCATCGGCGCCACCGAGTGGCTGAGCCGCGAAGAGACGCTGGCGCGCCTGCCGGGAGTGCGCTCCGAAGGCCTGCGCGGCGGGGTGCTCTACTGGGACGGCCAGTTCGACGACGCGCAGCTGGTGGTGAGCCTGATGCGCACCGCCTGGGCGCAGGGCGCGGTGCCGCTCAACTACCTGCCGGTGGTGGCGCTGGAGCGAGGGGCCGACGGCATCGGCATGGTGACGGTGCGCGACGCCGAGACGGGCGAGACCTTCGCGCTGCGCGCCAAGGCCGTGTTCAATGCCGCGGGGGTGTGGGTGGATGCGATCCGCCATCTTGCCGATCCCCAGGCCAAGCGGCTGGTGCGGGTCTCGCGCGGCTCGCACATCCTGCTCGACCTCGACTACATGCCGGCCGCGGCGGGCATGCTGATTCCCAAGACGCGCGACGGGCGCGTGCTCTTTGCCATTCCCTGGCACGGGCGGCTGCTGGTGGGCACCACCGACGTCGAGGAGCAGGGGCCGGTGTTCGAGCCGCGCGCCTCGGGCGACGAGATCGACTTCATGATCGAGACGGCCGCCGGCTACCTGAAGAAGAAGATCACGCGCGCCGACGTGCGCGCGAGCTTCTCGGGCCTGCGGCCGCTGTTCAACGCCGGCGCCGCGGGCAGCACGGCGCAGGTTTCGCGCGAGCACGCGGTGATTCCCGAATACGGCAACCTGATCACCATCACCGGCGGCAAGTGGACCACCTACCGCAAGATGGCCATCGACGCGCTGGCGGCAGCCGAGCGCGCTGGCTTGCTGCCGGTGCGGCCCTGCACGACCGAGGCGCTAGCGCTGGCCGACGACGCGGACTGGGACGCCACGCAACTCATGGCCGAAGCCCTGGCGGGGCGCGGCGACGAGCAGGTGGCCGAGTACGCGCGCCACGCGCGCGACTACCAGCAGGCTCGCAC
>DAOTEJ010000016.1:4136-40474 GCA_035454085.1 Burkholderiaceae bacterium
GGGTCGCGCATGCCGTAGCCCAGGTACAGGTTGGTCCGGCGCGAGAAGTCGTACTGATAGCCCAGGCCCCACACCGCGTAGCTCGGTTCGAAGCACTCGACTGGCCGGGCCGGGTTGCACACGCTGCTGGCCGACGACCACTGGTACGAGCCCAGCAGCTTGCCGCCCAGCAGCGGCACCGCGGCGCCGAGGAAGTAGGCGTTGTTGTCGTAGCCCGCGCCGAGCCAGCTCGGGATGGTGATGGACTGGCCGCCGCCGATTCCGCTCGGGGTGAATGAGCGGATGTGCGACTGGTCGGCGTAGCCGCCGCTGAACTTCATGAAGCCGAAGTCCCACGAGCCAGCCACCTGGAAGTGCTTCTGGTTGGGGTTGCCGCAGGGACTGCCCGAGGTGATGGAGCAATCGCGGTAGTAGATCTGGTCGTAGGTCACGACCACGTAGAACGGCCCCGTGCCCCACGACAGGCCGGTGGCCAGGGCGCGCGTGTTGGTGGACGAGCCTGCGGTCTCGGTGCCGCTGGTGTTGAACGAGTAGCCCACACCCAGCTTCAAGCCCGCCCAGGTGGGCGAGATATAGGCCAGCGTGTTGTCGAGGCGCAGGCTGCCCGACAGGAAGGTCGACCCCAGGGTGTTGATGCCCCAGCCGTAGCTGAAGGGATCGATGCCGGTCATCATGTCGAACGAGCCCGTGCCCGACGAGAACGTGGCTATGCGGCCCGCCACGAACGAGCCCCACCCGGATTGCAGTCCGGCCCAGGCCTGGCGACCGAACAGGCGGCCACCCTGACTTGACTGCCCGGTGGACACGTCGTAGCCGCCCTCGAGCGTGAAGATGGCCGCGAGGCCGCTGCCCAGCGCCTCTGAGCCGCGCAGCCCGAAGCGGCTGCCGGACTGGTAGCCGCTGTCCACGCCGACCACGCTCGAGCGGTTGTCCGCGCTTTGCACGCCCAGGCCCACGTCGACGATGCCGTAGAGCGTCACGTTCGACTGCGCCGCCGCCGGCGCGGCGGCCACCGCCAGGCCAGCCAAGGCGATCAGGGACCGGTTCATGGAAACCTCCGTGCGTTGAGCCCGAAGCAAGCGGCCGACGCGACGACACACCACCTCTAGCGCCCGCCAGATTCATTGTCGCGCGCATCGCCTGGGGAGCAAGCCGCCCACACTCGCTGGCCGGGAATTTGTGCTCGTAGAGCAACGGCCACTTGCGGATGCCTATCTCGCGAGGGCGCCGCATTCACCGGGCAAGCCCGCGTGGAGCGGGGGCGTGCGAGGCGCGCACGGCAAGCCACAAACAAAAAAAAGGCCGCCCGAAGGCGGCCTTTCAGAGCAGAAGCGGCTCTTAGAACATGTGACGGATGCCCAGGGCGGTCTGGTAGCCACCGAAGGTCTGGTTGGCGATGTCGAGCGTGCCGCTCGGATCGCGCTGGCCAAAGCCGATGTACATGTTGGTACGGCGCGAGAAGTTGTACTCGTAGCCGACGCCGATCACCGAGTAGCTGGGCTCGAAGCACACCAGCGGACGCAGCGGATCGCACTTGCTGTCAGCCGACGACCACTGGTACGAAGCGAGCAGCTTGCCGCCGAACAGGGGCACCGACGCGCCGATGAAGTAGGCGCTGTTGTCGTAGCCCGTGGCGCCCAGGAAGCCAGGCAGCGTGACCGCGCCGGTGGTGCCCAGGGTTGCCGTCGGCGTGACCGAGCGGATGTTCGACTGGTCAGCATAGCCGCCGCTAAGCTTCATGAAACCGAAGTCCCACGAGGCGCCCAGTTGCAGGTGCTTCTGGTTGGGGCTGCTGCAAGGCTGCACAACAGGCGTCACGCAGTCGCGGTACTGGATCTGGTCGTACGTGGCGACGGCGTAGAACGGGCCCGAACCCCAGGACACGCCGCTCACGAAGGCGCGGGTGTTGGTGCTGGTGCCAGCGGTCTCGGCGCCGTTGGTGTTGAACGAGTAGCCCACGCCGAACTTCAGGCCGCCCCAGGTCGGGCTGACGTACGCGAGCGCGTTGTCCACACGCAGGGCGTTGGCCGACAGGAAGGTCGAACCCAGGCTGTTGAGGCCCCAGCCGGTGGCGAACGGATCGACCTGACCGAACATGTCGAACGAACCCGTGCCCGACGAGAAGCTGGCGATGCGGCCGGCGACCACCGTGCCGAGGCCGCTCTGCAGGCCGGCAAAGGCCTGGCGGCCGAACAGACGCCCACCCTGCAGCGACTGGCCGGTCGACACGTCGTAGCCCGCCTCGAGGGTGAAGATGGCGGTCATGCCGTTGCCGAGGGCTTCGGAACCACGCACGCCAAAGCGGCTGCCGGACTGGTAGCCGCTCTCGACGCCCACGAGGCTCGACTTGTTGTCAGCCTTGATGATCTGCAAGCCGACATCAACGATGCCGTACATGGTCACATTGGATTGGGCGAGCGCGGTGCCGCTGAACGCACCGAGGATCGCCAGGGCGACCAGACTCTTCTTCATGCTTTGCTCTCCTAGCTAGCGTTTGAACGTTGTCAGCGTAACGGCAGCAAGTTCACCCGCCGACGCCCTACAAGAAGACTTCCCTAGAGAAGCTGGCCCAATTCTTTCAGAGAAGCTCCCGAAGTCCAATGACACAGGCCGGGCTCTTACCCTAGGAGGGCCTCAGGTGTTGCTCCCGGGCAACAAACAGGGGCGCCGAAGCGCCCCTGTTGGCTCGTCCGGACGGTGGATCAGAAGGCGTGACGCAGGCCGAGCTGAACGGCGTAGGCCGATTGCCCGGGCTCAGTGGTCCAACCGTTCGTATAGCCGGCGCTGTTCAGGCCCATGCGCGCCTGGCCGCTGTTGTCCATGAACGCGTAGGCGCCATAGAGCGTCGTGCGCCGCGAGAAGGGATAGAAGTAGCCGATGGCGTAATGGTTGGCCTTGGCGTCCTCGGTCTGCCACACCGACCGGGCGGAGTCCTTGGCGTTGTTCCAGGCCACGACCAGGTTGCCCGGGCCGACCTGCCAGTTGGCGCCGAGGTGATACACGTTGGTGTCGGTCTTGCCCACCACGCCGCGCGTGGTGTCGACGTCCCACGGGTTGATCTGCTGCGACTGCAGCGTGGCTTGCAGGCCAGGCGCGCCGCCCACGATCAGGATGCCTTGCAGGTCGGCGGCCGTGACGATGGGGTTGTCGTTCTTGCGCTTCATGTACTGGCCGAAGAGCTTCACCGGCCCGATCGTGAAGAAGCCGCCGACGTTGAAGGTCTCGAGGCCGGTCTGCGCTTCGGTGGGCTTGTTGAAGGTGACCACGTTGTCGTGGTTGTAGCCCACGCCCAAGGACCAGCCGCCGTCCGGCGAGGTGTACTGGAAGTTGGCGCCGTAGAAGTCGTCGCCGCTGGTGGGCGCGTTGGCGCGCTCCTGGCGCAGCGACTCGGTGCCGCCGAAGCCGTACTGCAGCGACAGGGTGAAGCCCTTGAGCTCGGCCCGGTAGCCCAGCGCGTTGTTGGCGCGAATCTTCAGGGTCGCGAAGCCCTGGCCCATCTGGCCGGCGGTCTGGTCGGCGAAGGAGCTGTAGCGGTTCAGGATTTCGTAGCCGGGCGTGTACTGGCGGCCGGCGGCAACCGCGCCGACCGGCGTGATCAGCGCGAGGAAGGCCTGGCGATCGAACAGGGCGTTGACCGGGTTGACCGTGGTGATCGACTGAAGCAGCAGCGCGTTGGCGGTGTTCAGGCCGATCTGGACGGGCAGGGCGGCGGTCGGAGGCAGCGGAACCGCGAGCGGCAGCGGCCGGCCGTTGGCGCCCGGGCACTGCGGGCCGGTGGTCGAGGCCACGCCGGGCACGTATTGGCCGGTGCCGCACCAGTACACGCCGTCGTTGTTCTGCACGCTGCCGGTGTCGAGCGAGAAGCGGCTCTCGAGCACGAAGATCGCGCGCCAGCCGTCGCCCAGGTTCTCGGAACCGCGCAGACCCCAGCGGTTGCCGGCCGACATGCCTGTCATCAGGCGCGACGCAGCGGACTTGCCGCCGAAGTTGTAGTACTCGTAGCCGCCGTCGAGCACGCCGTAGAGTTCAACGCGCGTCGAGCCGCTGAAAAGCGTCAGGTCGGCTTCGCGCGTGCGCACCGGCACCGGGCTGGCCGGCTGCAGGCGGTTCTCGCGGGAGGACGGCTCCGCGGGCTGGGCTTGGGTTTGGGCGTAGGCGGCCGGGAACGCGACGGCAAAAGCCGCGGCCAAAAGGGTCTTGCGCATGGTGTCTCCCCCGAGGGTTCTTTTGACTACAGACTGAGCGAGAATAGTCCGGGCCGGCGCTCCGCGAGGAGCCCCGGATGCAAGTCCAGCGGTGAGGCGTCACCTTTTTGCAACAGGGGCGAGGCAGATGGGATTGAGCACGGTCGATCAAGTCATCGGTGCGGTGGACCGCGCCTTGCGAACCGTGGCTGCGCCGCCGGTGGCCTTGCGCCCGAGCCCGGCGCGCGGTCTGGTGGATGGGGCGCAGGAACTGGGCGCGGAGCAGCGCGCCGAGGCGGCTGCCCTGATGCGCGTGAATCACGTCGGCGAGGTCTGCGCGCAGGCGCTCTACGACGCGCAGGCCCTGGCCACACGGGATGAGCGCTTGCGGTCCATGTTCCGGCGGGCGGCGGAGGAAGAGACCGACCACCTGGCGTGGACCCAGGAGCGCGTCGAGGCGCTTGGCGGCCGGCTGAGCGTGCTCAACCCGCTCTGGTACGCCGGCGCCTTCGCCATCGGCCTGGTGGCCGCGCGTGCCGGCGATCGCCTGAGCCTGGGCTTCATGGCCGAGACCGAACGCCAGGTCGAGGCGCACCTGGATGGACACCTTGATCGACTGCCCCGCGAGGATCTGGCCTCGCGCGCGGTGGTGGAGCAGATGAAGGCCGACGAGGTCCAGCACGCCAATACGGCCAGTGACCTGGGCGGCGCGGATCTGCCCTTTCCACTGCGTCTGGCGATGCGCGTGGCTGCCAAGGTGATGACCACCACCGCTCACCGCATCTGAGCCGGCGCGCGGGCAGCAGGCGCGCCCCCGCCGGCCGGTTGCTCGCAGCAGCGCTTAGGGCGCGGCGGGTTCGTCCTCGCGGACGTCGAGCGTCCAGGTGATGGCTGCGGTGTGGGCCAGCATGGCGGAGGCCGAGCAATATTTCTCGTGAGACAGGCTCACCGCGCGCTCCACCGCAGCGCGCTTGAGGCCGTTGCCGCGCACCGTGTAGCGCATCTCGATCCGGGTAAAGACCTTGGGGTCATCGGCGGCGCGCTCGGCGGTGAGGTGCACGTCGCAGCGACTCACCGCGTGGCGTCCGCGCTTGAGGATGAGCACGACGTCGAAGGCAGTGCAGCCACCCGCCCCGAGCAGGAGCATCTCCATGGGGCGGGGCGCGAGATTGCGGCCCCCCGCCTCCGGCGAGCCGTCCATGGCGACGAGGTGGCCACTGCCGGTCTCGGCCACGAAACTCATGCCCTCTTGGCCCATCCAGCGGACGTTGCATTCCATGGGGTTTCCTCCTGCCTATGGGTCGCCCGGGAGGCTACCAGTCCGCGGGCGAGGTGCTTGGCCAGAGCAGGCCTCCGATGGAGGCGGAATCCGCGAGGAATCCCCGGCGCTGGGCCGGTGCAAGCCGGGGCCGACACGGTCGGCGCCCGTTGAAGAGTGCTTACTCTAGGCGCCCGCTCGGGAAGGCAAGATATTGATTCCGCTGCGTTTTCCAAGCTTGCGCTGAGAAGCCTGGGTGATCGCCGTCACTTGGGCCTCTTGCAGTGCAGCACGCACGTGCTCATAGTTCACGCCAGTGGATGCCTAGGCATCCTGGCAGCGTCTCCTCCACCCTCCTCCAAGGTGTGGATTCGGGCCCGAGGTTTCCCTCGGGCCCTTTTTTGTCCGGCTTGCCCGTGCTTGGACCTTGGCGGTATCATCTCGGGCTTTCCGCTTCTTCCTTCGCGCAGCGTTCGCGCTGAGTCCGTGGGCGGCCCCGAGCGGGGCGCAGCTCACGACGGGAAGACGGCCGAGTATTCAGGGGCGCGCCCGGCGCGTGCCCCCTCCGACGCGGGCACGGCCCGCGCCATCCTGAGGTGATCGCAATGAAGACCTTCTCGGCAAAGCCGCACGAGGTGAAGCGCGACTGGTTCGTGGTCGACGCCAGCGACAAGGTGGTCGGGCGCCTGGCCAGCCAGATCGCGACCCGTCTGCGCGGCAAGCACAAGCCCGAGTACACGCCCCACGTCGACACGGGCGACTTCATCGTGGTGGTCAATGCCGCCAAGCTGAAGATGACCGGCAACAAGCCCGAAGACAAGCGCTACTACCGCCACAGCGGCTATCCCGGTGGTGTCACCGAGACCAGCTTCTCGAAGATGCAGGAGCGCTTCCCCGGGCGCGCGCTCGAGCTCGCCGTCAAGGGCATGCTGCCCAAGGGGCCGCTCGGCTACGCGATGATCAAGAAGCTCAAGGTGTATGCGGACGATCAGCACCCGCACACCGCCCAGCAACCGCAGGCTCTGGACATCTGAGGTCCGCATGATCGGCAACTACAACTACGGCACCGGCCGCCGCAAGAGCTCCGTCGCTCGCGTCTTCATGAAGCGCGGCAAGGGCGACATCGTCGTCAACGGGCGCCCGCTCGACACCTACTTCACTCGCGAGACCGGCCGCATGATCGTGCGCCAGCCTCTCGAACTCACCGGCAACGCCGAGACCTTCGACATCAAGGTCAACGTCACGGGTGGTGGCGAGTCCGGCCAGGCGGGTGCCGTGCGCCACGGCATCACGCGCGCGCTGATCGACTACGACGCGGCCCTCAAGCCCACGCTGTCCAAGGCCGGCCTGGTCACGCGCGATGCGCGCGAGGTCGAGCGCAAGAAGGTCGGTCTGCGCAAGGCTCGTCGCCGCAAGCAGTTCTCGAAGCGCTAATCGTTACTGGCGGCGGGCGTCGCGCGCTTCGCGCGGCCCCGTGCTGGCGCGTCAAGGCCGCCCTCGGGCGGCCTTGACGTTTGGGCAATCCGCCGCAAACCCGATCACCCCTGGGCGTGCGGGGTTGATACTTTCCGGCCTGCGCGTTTGTCCGACCGCTTGCGTATGCCGGCCCCTGCATCCCTATAATCGACTGCAATTCACTCCCGGAGGTCTCCCATGAACGCCCCTGTCGAGATGCCGGCCCCGCTGCTCTTCACCGATGCGGCTGCCGCCAAGGTCAAGCAACTGATCGACGAGGAAGGCAACACCGAGCTCAAGCTGCGCGTGTTCGTGCAGGGCGGCGGCTGCTCGGGCTTCCAGTATGGATTCACCTTCGACGAAGTGGTCAACGACGACGACGCCACGATGCAGAAGAACGGCGTCACCCTGCTGATCGACTCGATGAGCTACCAGTACCTGCTTGGCGCCGAGATCGACTACAAGGAAGACCTCGAGGGCGCGCAGTTCGTGATCAAGAACCCGAACGCCACCACCACCTGCGGTTGCGGCTCGTCGTTCTCGGTCTGAGACCTGCCTCCCCGTAAAGCCGCAAGGGCGCCGAAAGGCGCCCTTCGTCGTTGTGGAGGACCTTGCTTCAGGCGGGGTACAGCGCTCCGAGCACGCGCGGCCCGCGCGCTCCGGTGACCTCGGGCAGATTGCCAGCCAGGCGCTCGAGGTGGGCGTGAGCGAGCCAGGCGAAGGCAAGTGCCTCGACATGCTCGGGCGCGATGCCGTGCGCCTCGGTGCTGGCCACCGTACGCTCGCCGCAGAGTGCTGCCAGCGAGCGCATCAGCGCCGCGTTGCGTGCTCCCCCACCGCACACCAACAGGTCGACACATTCCGGCGCCCAACGCTCGACCGCCCGCGCGATGGCGGTCGCCGTGAGCGCTGCCAGCGTCGCCTGGACATCCTGCGGCGCCTCGCGCCCCGTGAGCCTTGCATCCAGCCAGTCCGGATTGAAGCGCTCGCGCCCCGTGCTCTTGGGCGGCGTCTGCTCGAAGTAGGGATCGGCGAGCAGGCGCGCGAGCAGGCCCGGGTCCACGCGCCCGCCTGCGCCCCAGGCGCCGTCGCGGTCGAACGCCAGACCCAGGTGACGCTGGATCCAGGCGTCCAGCAGAAGATTGCCCGGCCCACAGTCGAAGCCGCGCACCAGGCCCTGCGTTGCACTCGCAGGCAGGCTCGAGAGGTTCGCGATGCCGCCGATGTTGACCACGGCGCGTGGGTGGTCGGCGGCAAACACGGCCGCATGAAAGGCGGGCACGAGTGGTGCGCCGTGGCCGCCCGCGGCGAGGTCGCGCGAGCGGAAGTCCGCCACGACGGCGATCCCCGTGAGTTCCGCGAGCAGCGCTGGTGCGCCTAACTGGACCGTGAATCCGGCCTCAGGGCGGTGGCGCACAGTCTGCCCATGGGCGCCGATTGCCGCTACCGCCGCCGGGGCGATGCGGCCCGCCTCGAGCAGTCCGCTGACCGCCTCGGCGTAGAGTTGGCTCAGCTGATTGGAGGCTCGTCCGGCGCGCTCGATCTCGTTGTCGCCAGGCTGGGTCAGCGCCAGCAGTTCTTCGCGCAGGGCGGGCGCAAAGGCGCGGTGATTCGCCTGCAGAAGAACCGGGGGAGCGTTGCCCGAAATGCTGGCGAGCACGGCGTCGACTCCGTCGAGGCTGGTGCCCGACATCAGGCCGATCAGCAGCCGCGGCTCGGAGTGCCCGCCGCGCTGCCCGGCAGGGGGCTTACTGGGCGACGACCGACCCACCCGGCGCCGCGACCGAGGCGGGCTCGCCGACGGCGCCAGTTTTGCCCGCATCGGTCTGGGCCACGCGCACCACGCGATCGAGCAGCGCGAGGCGCCCCTGCAGCGGGCCGGCGGCCTCGCGCAGCGAGGCCAGTTGCGTGCCGTTCAGCGGACGCGCCTCGGGCAGCTTGGCGGTCATGGGGTTGACCGGCGCGCCGTTGATGCGGACTTCGTAGTGCAGATGCGGCCCGGTCGCCCAGCCCGTCGCGCCCACGTAGCCGATCACGTCGCCACGCCCGACCTTGGCGCCCACCCGCATGCCCGGCGCGAAGCCCGACATGTGGGCGTACACCGTGGCGTGCCGGCTGTCGTGCCGAACCTCGACCACGTTGCCGTAGCCGCGTTCGAAGCCCTGACGGGTGACGATTCCGTCGGCCACGGTGCGGATCTTGGTGCCGGTGGGGGCCGACATGTCGACCCCCGCGTGCGCGGCCGTGTAGCCGAATACCGGGTGCGTGCGGTTGCCGCTGAATCCGGAACTGACCCGCGAGAACTCCAGCGGCGAACGCAGGAAGGCGCGGCGCGTGGTGCTGCCGTCGAGCGCGTAGAAGCCGCCATTGCGGGTGCCGTCGCCGCCGAACCAGTAGGCCTCGTGGCGCTGGCCGGCATTGAGGAACTCCACCGCCAGAAGACGCCCCGGCCGCAGATACTCGCCGGCCACGTGCAGCGTCTCGTAGACCACCCGGAAGGTGTCGCCCCGCCGCAGGTCCGAGGCGAAGTCGAGTTCTGCCTCGAGCGCCTCGATCATCTGCTGAGCCACGGAATCGGGCACGCCGGCCGCATCGGTCGCGCCGAACAGCGAGGCCCCGATCTCCCCGGCGCGCATTTCGACGCGGCGCTCGTAGCTGAACTGCCGTTCGGACAACTGCAGCCCCTTGCCGCCGGCAGAGCGCTCGAGCACCAGCATGCGACCCTGGCCGACCGGCGCGTCGAGGTCCGCCGCAAGGAACAGCTTCAGCGACATCAGGCGGCCGTCATGGCGCACGCGCGCCTGCACAAAGCGCCCGGGCAACAACTGAGTGGCGGCCTTGCGGCCGTCGCCGCGCAGATACCGCGCGGCCTCGGGGTCGTCGATCTCGAGACGCTCGAAAAGACTCGCCGCCGTGTCGCCGCGCTGGATGCGCGCCTCGCGCACAAAGCTGTCCATGCGCTCGGCCAGTTCGGAAATCTGGTCGGCCAGTTCGGGCACCGCCAGCGCCTGGGTGATGGTCTGCTGAGGCAGGTTGTCGAGGTCGGCTGCAGCCGGCACGGCCGCCAGTGCCGCAATGGCGGCCGACAGGGGCAGCAGGCTCAGGATGCCGGCCAGTTCGATCCGGCTGCGACGCTTGGGATCGATCCGTTCCCAGGCGGCCACGGCCGCACTCGCGCCCGCGCGGGCGCGCGCGGCGAGGGCAAGGGCGTGCTTGGATAGAATCTCGGCGGGCTTCACGGGTCGGGACGATGAAGGGGCGCACCGCAGCGCGCCCCTTTACAAAACGTCACGGATTATAGGAGCCCGCCCCGGCCGACCCGCTTCCGTCCGTCCGGCCTGCCAGGGAGCCCTACCGGAAACACGCGATGCCAGCCCAAGTCCAGCACCCCCCCAGCCCCGAGATCGAGCGCGCCTTGGCCGTGATCAAGCGCGGCGTCGACGAATTGCTGATCGAATCCGAGTTCGCCGCCAAGCTCGCCCGCTCGGCCGCCTCGGGGAAACCCCTGCGCTGCAAGCTCGGCCTGGATCCCACGGCGCCCGACATCCACCTCGGCCACACCGTGGTGCTCAACAAGCTGCGCCAGTTGCAGGATCTGGGGCACACGGTCATCTTCCTGATCGGCGACTTCACCGCCATGATCGGCGACCCCTCGGGCCGCAACACCTTGCGCCCGCCCCTGACGCGCGAGGCGATCGAGGCCAACGCGCGCACCTACTTCGAACAGGCCGCGCTGGTGCTCGACCGCGGCCGCACCGAGATCCGCTACAACTCCGAGTGGTCCGAGCCCCTGGGCGCGGCCGGAATGATCCGCCTGGCCTCGCAATACACCCTGGCCCGTCTGCTCGAGCGCGACGACTTCGCCAAGCGGCACGCCGAGAACACGCCGATCGCCATGCACGAGCTGCTCTACCCGCTCATGCAGGGCTACGACTCGGTGGCCCTGCACGCCGATCTCGAACTCGGCGGCACCGACCAGAAATTCAACCTGCTGGTGGGCCGGGAGCTCCAGCGTCACGTGGGTCAGGAGCCGCAGTGCATCCTGACCATGCCCTTGCTGGTGGGCCTGGACGGCGTTGAGAAGATGTCCAAGTCCAAGAACAACTACATCGGCATCACCGAGGCGCCGGGCGAGATGTTCGGCAAGGTGATGTCGATTTCGGACGAGCTCATGTGGCGCTGGTACGACCTCGTCTCGCTGCGCTCGAACGAAGAGCTCGCCCGCCTCAAGCGCGAGTGCGCCGAGGGGCGCAACCCGCGGGACGTCAAGGTCCTGCTCGCGCAGGAGATCGTGGCGCGGTTTCACTCCAAGGCTGCAGCCGAGGCCGCCACCGCAGAATTCGACGCCCGCTTTCGCGGCGGCGCGGTGCCCGACGAGATGCCCGAGTACCGCTTCGACACGGGCGGCCAGGGCCTGGCGATCGCGCAACTGCTCAAGCAGGCGGGACTCGCACCCTCCAGCTCGGAGGCCGTGCGCAACATTGAACAGGGTGGAGTGCGGGTCGATGGCGAGCGCGTCGAAGACCGCGGCCGTGTGATCGCGCCGGGCACCGTGGTCGTGCAGGTGGGCAAGCGCAAGTGGGCGCGCGTCACGCTCGCCTGAGCCATGCCTGAGCCGGGGGCGAAACAGGCGTGATCGCCCTGATCCAGCGCGTGGCCCGCGCCAGCGTGAGTGTCGGCGACGAGCTCACCGGCGCGATCGGCCCCGGCCTGCTGGCCCTGGTCTGCGCCGAGCGGGGCGACTCGGAAGCCGAGGCCGAACGCCTGGTGGCCAAGCTGCTCGCGTTCCGCGTCTTTCCCGACCAGGCCGGACGCATGAACCGCAGCCTGGCCGACGCTGGCGGCGGCCTGCTGGTGGTCTCGCAGTTCACCTTGGCGGCCGACACCGCCAGCGGCACGCGCCCTAGCTTCACGCCCGCCGCGACGCCCGCCGACGGCGAGCGCCTGTACGAGCATTTCCTGCGCCACGCCCGTAAGCTTCACGGCGAGGTCCGGTCGGGCCGTTTCGGCGCGGCCATGCAGGTCGAGCTCGTCAACGACGGCCCCGTCACCTTCTGGCTGCAGGTGCAGCCCCGCCATCCATCGCCTAGGAGCAGCGCACGATGAGACTCTGGAGCAACTCCTTCGAGAACGACGCCCGCATTCCCGGCGAGTTCGCCTTCGCCGTGCCCGACGCGGCGCACCACGTGAAGCTCTCGAACAACCGCAATCCCCACCTTGCCTGGGACGACGTGCCCGCCGGCACGCAGTCCTTCGTCCTGGTCTGCCACGACCGCGACGTGCCCTCGCGCGGCGACGACGTGAACCAGGAGGGACGCGAGATTCCCGCCAGCCTGCCGCGCGTGGACTTCTTCCACTGGACCCTGGTCGACATCCCCCCCGGCGTGCGCGAGATCGAGGCGGGCAGCTACTCGCGCGAGGTCTCTCCGCGCGGCAAGGGCGGCCCGGCCGCCGCCAACGGCACGCGCCAAGGCGTGAACGACTACACCCAGTGGTTCGCCAGCGATCACGACATGAGCGGCGACTACTTCGGCTACGACGGTCCCTGCCCGCCGTGGAACGACTCGATCGTTCACCACTACGTCTTCACGCTCTATGCCCTGGACTGCGAGCGCCTTGCGCTCGACGGCACCTTCACCGGCGCCCAGGTGCGGCAGGCCATGGCAGGGCACGTGCTCGCGCAGGCCAGCCTGACCGGCACGTATTGGCTCAATCCGCGGCTGGGCTGAGCGTGCAGCCCGCACGGCTCGTCCTCATCCGCCACGGCGAGACCGAGTGGAACGCCGCGGGCCGGCTGCAGGGCGCGATCGACGTGCCCCTGTCGCAGCTCGGGCTCTGGCAGGCGCAACGCGTGGCGCAGCGCCTGCGCGGCGAGTCGTTTGCAGCCGTCGTCTCGAGTGATCTCGAGCGCGCCCGGCAGACCGCCACGCCCCTGGCCGCGGCGCTGGGCCTGCCCGTGCAGCCCGAGCCGCGGTTGCGCGAGCGCGCCTACGGCATCTTCGAAGGCGAGCGCTATGCGGGCCTGGCCGAGCGCTATCCGGCCGAGTGGGCCGTACACCAGGCGCGCGATCCCGACTGGGTCATTCCCGGCGGCGAGTCCATCGTGCAGCTGCGCGACCGCGTGGCCGAGGCGCTGGACGAGATCGCCCGCCGCTACGCCGGCACTCAGGTGGCCGTGGTGGCGCATGGCGGCGTGCTCGACGCGGCGTACCGCCTGGCCACCGGGATCCCCTGGCAGGCGCAGCGCAGCCACGCCTTGCCCAACGCCGGGATCAATCGCCTGAGGGCGCAGGCCGCGCCGCTGGCGCTCGAGATCCTCGACTGGGCTGACGTGGCCCATCTGTCGGACGTGCGCGACGAGCTGAGCGTGGTCTAGCCGCACCGCCGCGCCCGAGCCCGTCCATACCCGCTTGCGTGGGCCGTCCGGCATGGCGACCACGCCGGTTCTTGAGATCGGGCATCACCCGCGCCGCCCGCCGGCCTAGGCTGGCAGCGTGAACCAGACGCTTTCGCAGTTCATCACCTTCGCCGTGAGCGCCGGCCTGGGCCTGCTGGTCGGGCTGGAGCGCGAGCGCAAGCCGGGCGCCAAGGCAGGGGTGCGCACCTTCACCCTGATCGCGGTGCTGGGCACGCTCGCGGCCCTGCTCACCGACGCCGCCGGCTCGGCCTGGATCCTGATGGCGCTGGCGCTCGCCGTCGCGGCCACCTTGATCGCCGCCTACGCCAACGATCCGCGTCACGTGGCCGAGGACTCGGGCAGCACCACCATCGTCGCCGCGCTCACGGTCTTCGCGCTCGGTGCCGCCAACTACTACGGTTACCGCGTGCTGGCGGTCGGCCTGGGCGTGGGCATGACCGCGCTGCTCTACTACAAGGACGAGCTCGAGGGCTTCTCGCAGCGCATCACGGCGCAGGACGTGCGCTCGGCTTTGCAGTTCGCGGCCGTCTCGGCGATCGTGCTGCCCTTGCTGCCCGACCAGCCCTGGGGCCCGCACGGTGTGCTCAATCCGTTCCGGATCTGGCTCATGGTCGTGCTGATCTCGGGTGTGAGCCTGGCCGGCTACCTGGCCTGGCGCCTGACGCTGGGGCGCAAGGGACTGGCGCTCACCGGCTTGCTGGGCGGTCTGGTCTCGTCCACGGCCACCACGCTCGCCTGGGCACGGCATGCGCACGCAAGCCCGCACGGCGAGGCGGCGCTGGCCGTGATCCTGCTGGCCAACGCCACCATGCTGGCCCGCGTGCTGCTGATCATCGTGATCGTCGCGCCTGGGCTGTGGAGCGCTGCCGCGCTGGTCTTCGGGCTGGCGCTCGCGGGCGCGACACCGGCGGTGCTCTGGCACCTGCGCCGTGCCGGCGCCACCAGCACGGGCGAGGGCGATCAGTTCAGCAACCCGACGCAGCTTTCGACGGCGCTGGTCTTTGGCCTGGCCTACGCGGGCATCCTGCTGCTGGCCGCGTGGATGTCGGAGCGCCTGGGCGCCGCGGGCCTGTACGGCGTTGCAGCCGTCTCGGGCCTGACCGACGTGGACGCGATCACGCTGAGCTCCCTGCAACTGCACGCCAACGAGGCCATCGGCGTGCGCGAGGCAATGAGCGCGATCGTCATCGCGGTCTCGTCCAACCTCCTGCTCAAGGCCGGCATGGTGGCCGTGGCCGGCTCGCTGCGCCTGGGCTGGCTCACGGCAACGGGATTCCTGGGCGCGTTCCTGGGGCTGGTGCTGGGCCTGTGGGGTGTGCACACCCTCGCCCTATAATTCGCACGCCACGTCCCCGCGTGACTGGCGAACAGGGTGAGTACACCCGGGAAGCGCGGGGCGAAGTGCGCCGGCGAGGCCGGCGCCGCCGCTCGCCTGGGCCGACTCTGGCACTGCCGCCGCCGCGCACCGGCGGCGCCGTCGCGTCCCACCGCTTACTCACGAGGCCATCATGTTCAAGCGTTCCCACACCCTCGAGCTTGCCGATCCCGAACTCTGGTCGGCCGTCACTCGCGAGAACCAGCGCCAGGAAGACCACATCGAGCTGATCGCCAGCGAGAACTACACCAGCCCCGCGGTGATGCAGGCGCAGGGCAGCCAGCTCACCAACAAGTACGCCGAGGGCTACCCCGGCAAGCGCTACTACGGCGGCTGCGAATTCGTCGACGTGGCCGAGACCCTGGCCATCGAGCGCGCCAAGCAGCTCTTCGGCTACCCCACGGTGGAGATCGCCGCCAACGTGCAGCCGCACGCCGGCGCGCAGGCCAACGAGGCCGTGTTCCTGGCGCTGCTCAACCCTGGCGACACGATCATGGGCATGAGCCTGGCCGAAGGCGGCCACCTCACCCACGGCATGGCGCTCAACATCAGCGGCAAGTGGTTCAAGGTGGTGAGCTACGGCCTGAACGAGCGTGAAGAGATCGACTACGACGCGATGGAGGCCCTGGCCCATCAGCACCGCCCCAAGCTGATCATCGCCGGCGCGTCGGCGTACTCGCTGAAGATCGACTTCGCGCGCTTTGCCAAGGTGGCCAAGGACGTCGGCGCGGTGTTCATGGTCGACATGGCGCACTACGCCGGCCTGATCGCCGCGGGCGTCTACCCCAGCCCCATCCCGCACGCCGACGTGGTGACCACCACCACCCACAAGACCCTGCGCGGTCCGCGCGGCGGCCTGATCCTGAGCAAGCCGCAGTTCGAGAAGGCGATCAACTCCGCCGTCTTCCCCGGTCTGCAGGGCGGCCCGCTGATGCACGTGATCGCTGCCAAGGCCGTGGCCTTCAAGGAGGCGCTCACGCCTGAGTTCAAGGCGTATCAGGAGCAGGTGCTCAAGAACGCCGCGGCGATGGCCGACGAGCTCACCAAGCGCGGCCTGCGCATCGTCAGCGGGCGCACCGAGAGCCACCTGATGCTGGTGGATCTGCGCGCCAAGAAGATCACCGGCAAGGAAGCCGAGGCGGTGCTGGGCCAGGCGCACATCACCGTCAACAAGAACGCGATCCCCAAGGATCCCGAGAAGCCCTTCGTCACCAGCGGCATCCGCCTGGGCAGCCCGGCCATGACCACCCGCGGCTTCAAGGAAGCCGAGGCCCGCCTGACCGCCAACCTGATCGCCGACGTGCTCGAGAATCCGCACGACGCCGCGACCATCGAGCGCGTCAAGCGTGAGGTGGCCGCGCTGACCAAGCGCTTCCCGGTTTACGGCTGAGCACTTGCCGTCGCGCAAGCAGAAACGGGCCGCGAGGCCCGTTTCTGTTTTGGCGTGCCGCTGCGCCTACGCCAGATCGAAGCGGTCGGCGTTCATCACCTTGGTCCAGGCGTTGACGAACTCGCGCAGGAAGGCCGCTTCGCCGTCGCCGCTGGCATAGACCTCGGCCAGCGCGCGCAGTTGCGAGTTCGAGCCGAACACCAGGTCGGCGATCGTGCCGGTCCACTTGGGCGCGCCCGTGGTGCGGTCGCGGCCCTCGAGCACGCCGGGGGTGGCGGACTTGTGCCACACCGTGCGCATGTCGAGCAGGTTCACGAAGAAGTCGTTGGTGAGCATGCCCGGGCGGGTGGTGAACACGCCGTGCGGGCTGCCGCCCGCGTTGGCGCCCAGCACGCGCAGGCCACCCACCAGCGCCGTCATCTGGGGTGCGCTGAGCGTGAGCAGCTGCGCCTTGTCCACCAGCAGTTCGGCCGCGGCGGCCTCGAGCCCGGGGCGCGCGTAGTTGCGGAAGCCGTCGGCCTGCGGTTCGAGCACGGCGAAAGAGTGCACATCGGTGTGTTCCTGACTTGCGTCCATGCGGCCGGGCGTGAAGGGCACTTCGAGCGCGTGGCCCGCCTTGCGGGCAGCGGCCTCGATGGCCGCGCCGCCCGCGAGCACGATCAGGTCGGCGAGCGAGACCTTCTTGCCCGCCGCCGCCTTGGCGTTGAACTCACGCTGGATCGCTTCGAGTTTGGCGAGCACGCCGGCGAGTTCGGCCGGGTCGTTGGCCGCCCAGTCCTTTTGCGGTGCGAGCCGGATGCGTGCGCCATTGGCGCCGCCGCGCTTGTCGCTGCCGCGGTAGGTGGAAGCGGAGGCCCACGCCGCACGAACCAGTTCGGCGGTCGACAGGCCCGCGGCCAGCACCTTGGCCTTGAGCGCGGCGACGTCGGCGGCATCGACCAGCGGGTGATCCACGGCCGGGATCGGGTCTTGCCAGATCATGGTCTGCTGCGGCACGAGCTTGCCCAGGTAACGCGCACGCGGCCCCATGTCGCGGTGGGTGAGCTTGAACCAGGCGCGCGCAAAGGCGTCGGCGAAGGCCTGCGGGTCGGCGTGGAAGCGGCGCGCGATCTTCTCGTAGGCCGGATCGAAGCGCAGCGACAGATCCGCCGTGGTCATCATCGGCGGGTGCTTCTTCGCCGGGTTGTGAGCGTCGGGGATCAGGTGCTCGGGCTTGCAGTTCACGGGGGTCCACTGATGCGCGCCGGCCGGGCTCTTGGTGAGTTGCCACTCGTAGCCGAACAGCGTGTCGAAGTAGCCGTTGTCCCAGGTCGTGGGATTGGGCTTCCACGCGCCTTCGATGCCGCTGGTGGTGGTGTCGGCGCCCTTGCCGGTACCCAGCGCGTTCTTCCAGCCCAGGCCCTGCTCTTCGATGGGCGCGCCTTCGGGCTCGCGGCCCACCAGCTTGGGATCGCCCGCGCCGTGCGCCTTGCCAAAGGTGTGGCCGCCGGCCACCAGGGCCACGGTTTCCTCGTCGTCCATGGCCATGCGGGCGAAGGTCTCGCGCACGTCGCGGCCCGAGGCCACCGGATCCGGATGGCCATTGGGGCCCTCGGGGTTCACGTAGATGAGACCCATCTGCACCGCGGCGAGCGGGTTGTCGAGCTGGCGATCGCCCGTGTAGCGCTGATCGCCCAGCCAGGTGGTTTCGTGGCCCCAGTTGATGTCGAGCTCGGGCTCCCAGATGTCGGCGCGGCCGCCGGCGAATCCCAGGGTCTTGAAGCCCATCGATTCGAGCGCGACGTTGCCGGCCAGGATCATCAGGTCGGCCCAACTGAGCGCGCGGCCGTACTTGCGCTTGACCGGCCACAAGAGGCGGCGCGCCTTGTCGAGGTTGCCGTTGTCGGGCCAGCTGTTGAGCGGGGCAAAGCGCTGCGCGCCCGTGCCCGCGCCGCCCCGGCCGTCGGCGATGCGGTAGGTGCCCGCCGCGTGCCAGGCCATGCGGATCATCAGGCCGCCGTAGTGGCCCCAGTCGGCGGGCCACCAGTCCTGCGAGTCCGTCATCAGCGCGCGCAGGTCGGCGACCACGGCGTCGAGGTCGAGCGCCTTGAAGGCCGCGGCGTAATCGAAGTCCTCGCCCATCGGGTTCGAGGCCGGGGAATGCTGGTGCAGGATGGCGAGGTTGAGCTGCTCGGGCCACCAGTCACGGTTGCCGCGGCCGCCCGCGGCCATGGTGGGGTGCTCGCCGTGTGCGAACGGGCACTTGGATTCGTTGGGCATCTTTGCCTCCTGGGCTGACCGTGAATGGGTGAAGCCAGTCTAGGAGGCGGACCGCGCGCGGGTCCAAGCGTGTTTTCCTATGGGGCCGATAGGCGCGTGCCGGCGGGCAGGCGCGCTGGCGAGCGTCCGCGCCGGGCGTGGCCGCGTCGCGTACACCGGGGCCGGCAGCGCCAGCGGGCCGCGCCGTGCGTGCACTGCGCTTGCGTGCACCGAGCTCCCGCTTGCAATGCGAGCTAGCCGCGGATGAGGTCCACCCAGTGCAGGGCGGCGGCGGTGATGTGCAGCACCAGCAGCGCGGTGCAGATGCGCGCGGCGAGCTTGTGCCACTGCCACAAGCTCACCACCGCCTCGCTGCCCTGGGCGAGGAACCAGGCCGCACCGGTGGCTGCCGCGGCGAGCAGGGCGACCAGCAGCAGACCCTCGAGCGCCGCGAACAAGCCGCCGCCTTCGCTCAATGGCCGCTCGCCGCGCGCGAGCCCCGCCAGATCGCGCCCGGTCTGGGCAAACTCTCCCGCCAGCCAGGGAAAGTACAGCCGCCAGCCGCCGCCCAGGGTGCAGGCCGCCAGAAAGAGCAGGGCCAGCGGAAGCGCGGCGAAGCCCAGGATCAGGTGCGCGAGGTTGAACGCGCCCGCCGGCGTGGGCAGCGCGGTGAACATCGCAAGCCAGGGGCTGGTGCCGACCAGCCACAGCGCAGCCAGGGCCAGCGCGGTGTGCAGGGGGCGGCGCAGGGCCTCGCGCCGGGCACTCATCGCGCTCAGGCGGGCGCCGCCGCGGGGCGCGCCAGTTCGGCCACCCGCTCGGCAAAGCGCTCCACCTCCTGCCAGTTGGTGAAGGCCACCTTGGTGTCGAGGTCGGTCGGGCCACGGTTGATCCACATCACCAGCCGCATCATGTGGCGGTCCACCGGGCCGTAGCGCGAGTAGTCGAGCTCGCCCGCGAACACGCCGAGCAGGCGCGGCTTCCAGGGCGACTGTCCAACCAGGCGCCTGAGGTAGGGGTTGGTCTCGGGCGTGTTGCGATGAGGCTTGCGCGCCACCAGATTGACCGAGAACAGCGCGCCGGGCCGGGCGTCGAGCGCGGCGCGGTGGCGCTGGATGAACTCGAGCACGCTGGGCTGGTGCTTGCCGTGCTTGATGCTCGCGCCGATCACGATCGCATCGCAGTCGGCCGGATCGACCCCGGGATCGGTGAGCGCGCAAACGCGGGCGTCCAGTCCGCGCGGCCGCAGCAGTTCGGCGATGCGCTCGCAGATTCGCTGCGAGAGACCAAAGTTGGTGGAATAGAGCAGCAGTACCCGGGTCAAGTCCGACTCCCGTCGATGCAGGCGCGGCGAAGGTTAGCGCGAGGACGCGGGGGCGCCGGCTGATCGAGGTCAGCGCCGGGCCTCGGCCCGTGCCATCCGCGTGGGTCCCCGATGGCGGCGCGCGCCGGCGACCCGGGGTCGCGGCCGGCAAGCGGGCAGGCGGGGAGGGGTTCGCGGGCGGCGTGCCGCGGCCTGCCGCTACGGCGCACCTGCGTCTGGTCCGACGCGGCGGGCGCCGTGGCGCTCGAGCGGGCGCGCCGCGTACACTGCCGTGGCCCATGCGCTGCCCCTTCTGCCACCACGCCGACACCCAGGTGATCGACTCGCGCGCCTCGGACGAGGGCGCGACGATCCGTCGTCGCCGCCGCTGCCTGTCGTGCGAGAAGCGCTTCACGACCTACGAGCGCGTCGAGCTGTCGATGCCGGTGATCGTCAAGCGCGGTGGTGGGCGCGCCGAGTACGGCCGCGACAAGCTGCGCGCCTCGATGATGCTGGCCCTGCGCAAGCGTCCGGTGGCAAGCGACGCGGTCGACGAGGCCATCGGCCGCATCGAGGAAAAGCTTCTGAGCAGCGCGCAGCGCGAGGTCAAGAGCGAGAAGCTCGGCGAGCTGGTGATGCGCGAGCTCAAGCGGCTCGACAAGGTGGCCTACATCCGCTTCGCCTCGGTCTACCGCAGCTTCGAGGACGTGGACGAGTTCGCCGAGGTGGTGCGCGAGGTGCGCCCCGTGCGCCGTCGCCGCCGCCCATCCTGAGTTTCCCCCGGGGTCTTCCGGGGTCCTGCCCCTGCTCGCCTGGCCTTGAAAAGCGGTTCTGCGCGCGCATATTGGAATCGAAGGAGCGGGAGGTCCGCTCCGATTCCCACCGCAAGGAGGACAACGATGACCAGCCTGACCGTTCGTCGCGGCGCCTTCGGCCCGCTGTTCGACGACTTCCTGAGCGACCTGATGCTGTCGCGGCCGGCGTTCTCGTCGGTCGGCGCCCCCGAGGTGCCCACCATCACCCGCGCGCGCATGGACGTGCTCGACAAGGGCGAGAAGTTCGAGATCACGATGGACCTTCCCGGAGTCAAGAAGGAAGACATCAACGTCTCGATCGAGGGCGCCCGCGTGTCGGTGAACGCCGAGGCCAAGCTTGAGCGCGAGGTCAAGGAAGGCGAGCGCCTGCTGCACAGCGAGCGCTACGCCGCGAGCTATGCCCGCAGCTTCGAGCTGCCGGCCGAGGTGACCGAAGAGGCCGCCGAGGCGAAGTTCGAAAACGGCGTGCTCACCCTCGCCCTGCCCAAGCGCGCCCCGGTCGTGAGCCGCAAGCTCATGATCAAGTAGTGCCGGCCCGGCCCGGCGCCGCTGCCTCGCCAGTGGTGGCCCGGGCGGCCTCGAGGCCGCGCTCGCGCGCGGCCTTTTTCTTTGGCCGGCTCTCTACAATCGCGGCATGTACTCCGACCAAGACCGCGCCTTCATGCGGCGCGCGCTCGAGCTGGCCGAGCGCTCCCGCCTGCTCAGCGCCCCCAACCCGGCGGTCGGCTGCGTGCTGGTGCGCGACGGGCGCGTGCTGGGCGAGGGCTGGACCCAGCGTGCCGGCGCCAACCACGCCGAGATCGAGGCCCTGCAGGACGCGCGCGCGAACGGGCACGACCTGCGCGGCGCCACGGCCTATGTCTCGCTCGAGCCCTGCTCGCACTACGGCCGCACGCCGCCGTGCGCCTCGGCGCTGGTCGAGGCGCGGATCGCCAAGCTGGTGGCGGCGGTCGAGGATCCCAATCCCCTGGTGGCAGGCAAGGGTCTGGCCATGCTGCGCGACGCCGGCATCGACGTGCGCTGCGGCCTGCTCGCCGATGACGCGCGCGAGGCCAACGTGGGCTTCTTCTCGCGCATGACCCGCGGCCGCCCCTGGGTGCGGCTCAAGATCGCCGCCAGCCTCGACGGCAAGACCGCGCTGGCCAACGGCATGAGCCAATGGATCACCTCCGAGGCGGCGCGCACCGACGGCCACGCCTGGCGGGCGCGCTCGGGCGCGGTGCTTACCGGCGCGGGCACCGTGCAGGCCGACGATCCCCAACTCAACGTGCGCCTGATCGACGCGCCACGCCAGCCCCTGAAGGTGCTGGTGGACAGCCGGCTCGAGACCTCGCCGCAGGCGCGGCTGTTCGCCGATGGCGAGGTGCTGGTGGCCTGCGCGGTCGACGATCCGGCGCGCCGCGCGGCGCTCGAGGTCGCGGGCGCGACCGTGGTGGTGCTGCCCGGTGCGAACGGCAAGGTGGACCTGGCCGCGCTGATGCAGGAGCTCGGCCGGCGCCAGGTCAACGAGGTGCTGGCCGAGGCCGGCTTCAAGCTCAACGGCTCGCTGATCGCCGCGGGCGTGATCGACGAGCTGCTGGTCTACCTCGCGCCCATGCTGATCGGCGAGGCCACCGGCATGGCCCACCTGCCGGCTCTGGCCGAACTGGCGCAGGCGCGGCGCCTGAGCTTTCGCGACGTGCGCCCGGTGGGCGAAGACATCCGCATCCTGGCGAGGTGGAACTGATGTTCACGGGAATCATCCAGGCCGTGGGCCGCATCGAGCGCAACGAGCCGCTCGGCGAGGGCCGGCGCCTGCGTATCCACGCGCCCGAGCTGGGGCTGGCCGCCGTGGGCATCGGTGACTCGATTGCCATCAACGGCGCCTGCATGACCGTGGTGGCGCGAGACGAGCAGGGCTTCGAGATCGAGGTCTCGGCCGAGTCGCTGGCGCGCACCGCCGGCCTGGAGGCGCTGGGCAAGGTCAACCTCGAGAAGGCGATGCGCGTGGGCGACCGTCTCGACGGCCACATCGTCAGCGGCCACGTGGATGGCCGCGGGCGGGTCGAGGTGCTCGAGCCCGTGGCCGAGAGCTGGCACCTCGTGGTGCACGCGCCGCCGGAACTGTCGCGCTACCTCGCCTACAAAGGCTCGATCACCGTCAACGGCGTCTCGCTCACCGTCAACCGCGTCGAAGACGTGGCCGACGGCACGCGGGTGCACATCAACCTCATCCCCCACACGGTGCAGGTCACCACGCTCGGTGAGTTGCGACCGGGCGACGCGGTGAACCTCGAGATCGACACCATCGCCCGCTACGTCGAGCGCATGCTCGCCTGCAGCGCCCGCTGACCTTCACGTTCCCGCCATGACCCGACTCTTCTCGCCGCTTGCCCTGCGGGGCACCACGCTTGCCAACCGCATCGTGGTCTCGCCCATGTGCATGTACTCCGCGCGCGAGGGCTGCGCTTCCGAGTGGCACTACGCGCACCTCGGCTCGCTCGCCATCTCGGGCGCGGGGCTGCTGTGCCTGGAGGCGACGGCGGTGGTGCCCGAGGGCCGCATCAGCCCGGATGACCTCGGGTTGTGGAACGACGCCAACGAGGCCGCGCTCGAGCCCGTGCTGGGGATGATCCGGGCGGTGGCGCCCATCAAACTCGCGGTGCAACTGGCGCACGCCGGGCGCAAGGCCTCGAGCGCCGTGCCCTGGACGCCGGCGCGCCAGGTGCCGCCCGGCGAGGGCGGCTGGCATCCCGTGGCGCCCTCGGCCGTGCCGTTCAACGCCGAGCCGGCGCCGCGCGCCCTGGCCACTGAAGAGCTCGACGGATTGCGCGAAGCCTTCGCGGCGGCGGGGCGCCGCGCCGCGCGCCTGGGCTTTGACGCGATCGAACTGCACGCCGCGCACGGCTACCTGCTGCATCAGTTCCTGTCGCCGCTGGCCAACCAGCGCAGCGACGGCTACGGCGGCTCGCTCGCGGCACGCATGCGCTTTCCGCTGGAGGTGTTCGAGGCCCTGCGCGCCGCGGTGCCGGAGCACATCCCGGTGGGGGTGCGCATCTCGGCCACCGACTGGGTCGAGGGGGTGCCGAGCTGGCGGCTGGAGGACAGCATCGTCTTTGCGCAGGAACTCAAGAAGCGCGGCTGCGACTGGATCGACGTCTCGAGCGGCGGCATCAGCCTGGCGCAGAAGATTCCCCTCGGGGCGGGCTACCAGGTGCCGCTGGCGCGGGCGATCCGCGCCGCCACCGGGATGACGACCATGGCCGTGGGAATGATCACCGCGCCCACGCAGGCCGAGGCCATCCTCGCGCAAGGCGACGCCGATCTCGTGGCCCTGGGGCGCGCCTTCCTCGACGACCCGCACTGGCCCTGGCGCGCAGCCACGGAGCTCGGCGCCCGGATTCAGGCCCCGCGCCAGTACCTGCGCGCGCGCTCGGGCGAGGCGGCGCGCATCTTCGGCTAGGCGCTGCGCGCCTTCCAAGAGGGCGCCGGGCGGGGCGCCGCGGGCGCGGGGCGTAAAATCACGGTCCTTTCGCCGCTGCCCCTCGGGGTGTCGCCATGCTCAAGTCCGTGAACCCCGCCGCGCAGGCTCTGCGCGACGACCTTGCCTCGACCGAAGAGATCATCGAAGAGATCCGCTGCGGCCGCATGGTCGTGCTGGTCGACGACGAGGACCGCGAGAACGAGGGCGACCTCGTCTTCGCCGCCGACTTCGTCACCCCCGAGAAGATCAACTTCATGGCGCGTCACGCGCGCGGCCTGGTATGCCTGACGCTCACCGGCGCGCAGGCCGATCGCCTGGGCCTGAGCCCCATGACCCAGTCGAACGGCACGCAATACGGCACCAATTTCACGGTGTCGATCGAGGCGGCCGAGGGCGTGACCACGGGGATTTCGGCGGCCGACCGGGCGCGCACCATTCACGTGGCGACGCGTCCCAACGCCCGCGCGGCCGACATCGTCCAGCCCGGCCACGTGTTTCCGATCGTGGCCCAGCCCGGCGGGGTGTTGATGCGCGCCGGGCACACCGAGGCGGGCTGCGACCTGACCGCCGCCGCGGGCCTCACTCCGGCGGCCGTGATCTGCGAGGTCATGAACGACGACGGCACCATGGCGCGCCTGCCCGACCTCATCCCCTTTGCGCGCAGCCACGGCCTGAAGATCGGCACGATCGCCGACCTGATCCACTGGCGCGCGGCCACCGAGTCGATGATCGAGCGCCTGGGCAGCCGGCGCATCGCCACCGCCGCGGGTGAATTCGAACTCGTGGCCTACCGCGACCGGCCCAGCAGCTCGGTTCACCTGGCGCTGGTGCATGGCCAGATCCAGCCGGGCCGCGAGGCGCTGGTGCGCGTGCACGAGCCGGTGAGCGTGCTCGACGTGATCGCGCCCGAGCTGTCGACGCACTCCTGGCCCTTCGGGCGCGCGCTCGAGCGCATCGCCCAGGCCGAGGCCGGCGTGATGGTGCTGCTCAACTGCGGCGAAGACACGGCTCGCCTGCTCGCGCGGGCCGAGGTACTGCTCGGCGGTGCCGCGCCGGCCGAGCCCGCGCGGGCCGCCAAGATGGACCTGCGCACCTACGGCGTGGGCGCACAGATCCTGCGCGACCTGCAGGTCACCCACATGCGCCTGCTCGCCAAGCCGCGCAAGATGCCTTCGATGACGGGCTTCGGGCTCGTGACCACCGGCTATCTCGAGCGCTGATCGCGGTTTGCGCCGCCTGCCGCCTGCGCGCACACTGTGACGCGGCGCCCGGCCGAGGCGCCACTTCGGAGTTTTCATGAGCATCGACTACATCCCGCCCGACCTCGAGGGCAACGGCCTGCGCATCGGCATCGTGCAGGCACGCTTCAATGAATGGGCCGGCCGCGCGCTGGTCGACGCCTGCGTGGCCGAACTCAAGGCCCTGGGCGTGGCCGAGGAAGACATCACCCAGATCAGCGTGCCCGGCGCGCTCGAGGTGCCGCTCGCACTGGCCCGGCTCGCGCGCACCGAGGAGTTCGACGCGCTGGTGGCGATCGGCCTGGTGGTGCGCGGCGAGACCTACCACTTCGAGGTCGTGTCGAACGAGTCGGCGGCCGGCGTGAGCCGCGTGGCGCTGGACTACGGCGTGCCGATTGCCAACGCCATCCTCACCACTGAAAGCGACGAGCAGGCGCAGGCGCGCGTCGCCGAGAAGGGTCGCGACGCCGCGCGCGTGGCGGTCGAGATGGCCAATCTCATGTGGGCGATCGACGAGGCCGAGGCCGAGCAGGAAGAGGAGCATCACGAGTGAGCCAGCCCGACACCCGCAGGAGCCCGGCAGGGCGCAGTGCCCGTCGTCGCGCTCGCGAGTTCGCGCTGCAGGGCCTCTACCAGTGGCTGGTGGGTGGAGCCGACGGCCCCGCCATCGAGGCGCACATGATGGAGATCGAGGGCTTCGACAAGTGCGACGTGGCGCACTTTCGCGAAGTGCTGCATGGCGCGATCGACGGCGCGGACGAGTTGCGTGCCGCGTTCTCGCCCTTCATCGACCGCGAGGTCGCTGCGCTCTCGCCGGTGGAGCACGCCATCCTGCTGCTCGGCACCTACGAGCTGCGCAGCCGTCCGGAGATCCCGTACCGGGTGGTGATCAACGAGTCGGTGGAACTGGCCAAGAGCTTCGGCGGCACCGACGGCTTCCGCTACGTCAACGGGGTGCTCGACAAGGTCGCGGGCAGCCTGCGGCCGCACGAGGCCCGCGCCGCGCGCTAGGGCAGGGGGCAGGGTGGGCGAGTTCGATCTGATCGCCCGGCACTTCACGCGCGCCCCGCACGGCGCCTGGCCTTCGCAGGGCGTGGGCGACGACTGTGCGCTGATCGATCTGCCGGGCCTGCGACTGGCGGTGAGCTGCGACATGCTGATCGCCGGCCGCCACTTCTTTCCCGACGACGAGCCCGAATCCATCGGCCACAAGGCCCTGGCGGTGAACCTCTCGGACCTTGCTGCCGCGGGCGCCGCGCCGCGCGCCTGCTTTCTGGCGCTCGGCCTGCCCGAGGCGGACGAGGCCTGGCTGGCGCGCTTCGCGGCGGGCCTGCACGCCCTGGCCGACGCGCACGGCTGCCCGCTGCTGGGCGGCGACACGACACGCACGCCGCAACTCGCCCAGGGCGCCGGCCCGCTGACGCTGAGCCTCACGGTATTGGGCGAACTGCCGCCAGGTGTGGGACTGACGCGCGCCGGCGCGCGCCCGGGCGACGAGCTCTGGGTCTCGGGCGAACTGGGCGACGCGGCCCTGGCGCTGGCGGCGCGCACCGGTGCGGTGGCGCTCGCGGCCGATGCGCTTGCCGCCGTGCGCGCAAGGCTCGAACGGCCGCAGCCGCGCGTGGCGCTGGGGCGGGCGCTGCTCGGCCTGGCGACGAGCGCGATCGACGTCTCGGACGGTTTGGCGGCGGATCTTGGCCACGTGCTGGCGCGCTCCGGCGTGGGCGCGAGCCTGCACTGGCTGGCGGTGCCGCGATCGGCGAGCTTGCGCGCCCAGCCCGAGGTGCTGCAGCGCGAATGCGCGCTGGCCGGCGGCGACGACTACGAACTGCTGTTCACCGCGCCGCCGCGGCAGCGCGATGCGGTGGTGGCGGCGGCGCGCTCGGCCGGCGTGGCGGTGAGCCGCCTCGGCACGATCCGCGCCGAGCCGGGGCTCGAGATCCTGGACGACGCGGGTGCGCGCATTGAACTCGCGCGGCGCGGCTACGATCACTTCGCGTCGTGAGCGCGGCCGGCTTGCGAGCACTAGCTATCCATTGCCGAGGCTTCGCGCTCAGGCCCTCGTGCAGACTGTGCCCGTGACTCCCGCTCCCGAACCTGCGCCCATGAGCCCGGACCCCGCCGACCGACCCGCGCCCCCGCTCGACGGTTCTGCCCAGCGCGAAGTGGCAGGCGCGGCTGCGCCCGCGCCCGGGTCGCCCAGCCTGCGCTTCGCCTGGTCGCACCCCTGGCACTTCATCGCCCTGGGCGCGGGCAGTGGGGCATTGCGCCCCGCACCGGGAACCTGGGGCACGCTCTTCGCCTGGGGAACCTTTGCCCTCGGCTCGCGCTGGTGGGGCGATCCGGTGTGGGCGGCGCTGATCCTGCTGGGCCTGTACTTCGGCGCCTGGGCGGCGCAGCGCACCGGCGCGGCCCTCGGGCGTGCGGATCACGGCGCCATCGTGATCGACGAGATCGTGGCCTTCTGGATCGTGCTCGTGCTGCTGCCCAAGACGCTGGCCTGGCAGGCGGCCGGCTTCGTGATCTTCCGCGCCTTCGACATCCTCAAGCCGCCGCCCATCCGCCAGGCGGACCGGCGCTTCAAGAACGGCGTCGGCGTGATGCTCGACGACCTGATCGCCGCGCTCTACACCTTGCTCGTATGTGCCCTCATCCTGCGTCTGACCCGATGACTCCTGCCCAACGCATCCTCGCCCTCGCCGCCGACACCGGCACGGCCCTTGCCGCCCGCGGCTGGCGCGTCGTCTGCGCCGAGTCCTGCACCGCCGGCGGCATCGCCTACGCGCTCACCACCGTGCCGGGTTCGAGCGCGTGGTTCGAGCGCGGCTGGGTGACGTATTCGAACGCCTCCAAGCACGAGGAACTCGGAGTGCCTCTGGCGCTGATCGAAGGACTGGGCGCGGTGAGCGTGCCGGTGGTGCGCGCCATGGCCCTGGGAGCGCTCGCGCGGGGGCACGCCGATCTCGCGCTCGCCGTGAGCGGGATCGCGGGTCCCGCCGGGGGCGTGCCCGGCAAGCCCGTGGGCACGGTCTGCCTGGGCTGGGCGCGACGCGTGGGCGAGGCCACGGAGGTGCGCGTGAGCACGCGCCACTTCGAGGGCGATCGCTCGAGCGTGCGCTCGGCCTCGATCATCGCCGCGCTCGAGGGGGCGATCGAGTGGCTGCGCTAGAGCTCTGGCCCGACGGATTTCGCCTGGAGCGGCGCGCGGGCGCGGGGGCGGAACTGGCCGTGCGCATCGGGGGCGAGGGACCGCCGCTCGTGCTGCTGCACGGCTTTCCGCAGACCCACGCGATCTGGCACCGCGTGGCGCCGCTGCTGGCGCAGCGCTACCGGCTGGTGATGCCCGACCTGCGCGGCTACGGCGACTCCGCCAAGCCGGCCAGCGATGCGCCGCACCTGCCCTACTCCAAGCGCGCCATGGCGGCGGACATCGTTGCCCTGATGCGCGGTCTGGGCTACGAGCGCTTCGACCTGTGCGGCCACGACCGCGGAGGGCGCGTCGCTCACCGGCTCGCGCTCGACCATCCCGAGGCGGTGCGGCGGCTGATGGTGCTCGACATCTCGCCCACCGCGACGATGTACGCGCGCACCGACCGTGCCTTCGCCCAGGCCTACTACCACTGGTTCTTCCTGATCCAGCCCGCGCCGCTGCCCGAGACCCTGATCGGCGCCGACCCGCTGTTCTACCTGCGCGCCAAGCTCGGCGGGTGGGGCTCGCATGGCCTGAGCCTCTTCGACCGCCGCGCGCTCGCCGAATACGAGCGCTGCTTCACCCCCGAGGCGATCCACGCGATGTGCGAGGACTACCGCGCTGCGGCCTCGGTCGACCTCGAGCACGATGCGGCCGATGCGGCGGCCGGCCGACGGCTGCGCTGCCCGCTGCGCGTGCTCTGGGGCGAGCGCGGCGTGGTGCACCGCCTGTTCTCACCGGTGGCCGACTGGCAGGAGGTGAGCGAGGCGCCCGTCAGCGGGCGAACCGCGCCGGGCGGGCACTACATCCCCGAGGAATCCCCAGGCCTGCTTGCCGAGGAAGTCGAGGCCCACTTCCCGCGCGTCTGACCGGCGCCTCATCCGAATGTGGGAGTCGCGCCCGGCCGGGGCGGTCGGGGCGCTAGGATCGGCCGGTCGAGTTCCGCCCCAGCCATGTCCGACCTTCCCCGCCTGCGCCTCGTCCTCCAGGGCTTCACGCCCGCCGAGGCGCAGATCCTGCGCGATCTGGTGGCCCAGAGTGCCGCGAGCTGGATCGTCACCGACACGGTGCCGATCCACGCCATGCTGCTGGCGCAGGGCACCCGCGAGGGCGACCCCGAGCACTGCGCGGTGCTGCGCGTGAACCTGGGCCGACGGCCCGAGGAGCGTGGCCGCGAGCACCGCATGACCCCCCTGCTGCTGCGCAAGCCGATCCGCGCCGCCACCCTGCGCGTGGCGCTGGACGCGGCGCGCTCCCGCCTGGAGATGCACGGCGCCGACGCTAGCGTCTGAGGCAGGCGCCGCCGCGCTCGCCAGTGCGCGGCAAGCGGGGCGGCCCTTGGGCTAATCTACGCGGCCCGGGTCAGTCAAAAGTGCTCCATGGCGGAAGTCTTTCTGCTCTTCGGCCTCATCTTCGTCAACGGCCTGTTCGCGATGTCCGAGATCGCGCTCGTCACCGCGCGGCGCGCGCGCCTGCAGGTGCTGGCTGAGCAGGGCGACAAGGGGGCGCAGATCGCCCTGGCGCTCAACGAGCACCCCACGCGGGTGCTCTCGACCATCCAGGTGGGCATCACCTCGATCGGCATCCTCTCGGGCATCGTGGGCGAGGCCGCGCTGGCCGCGCCGCTGGGCAACTGGCTCGTCGGCCTGGGCGTGGAGGGCGGTGCGGCGCGTTTTGGCGCCACCGCGCTGGTGGTGGTCGTGGTGACCTACTTCTCGATCGTGCTGGGCGAACTGGTGCCCAAGCGCCTGGGCCAGATCAGCCCCGAGAGCATCGCGCGCCGCGTGGCCCTGCCGATCCGCGGCCTGGCGGCCGTGGCCAAGCCCTTCGTGCGCCTGCTCTCGGCCTCGACCGACCTGATCCTGCGCCTGCTGGGCGCGCGCCACACCTCGGCGCAGGCGGTCACCGAGGAAGAGATCCACGCCATGATCGACGAGGGCTCCGAGTCGGGCGTGATCGATGCGCAGGAGCGCGCCATGGTGCGCAACGTGTTCCGTCTCGACGATCGACAGATCGGCTCGCTGATGACGCCGCGCTCGGACATCGAGTACATCGACCTCGACGATCCCGACGACGAGAACATGCGCAAGGTGCTCTCGTCGGGGCACTCGCGCCTGCCGGTGGTGCGCGGCGGCCTGGCGGACATCGAAGGCATCATCACCGTGCGGCGCCTGCTGCAGCAGATCGCCGACGGCGGCCGCGCCGACTTTCGGCGCGACCTGCAACCGGTGGTCTACGTGCCGGAGTCGCTGACCGGCATGGAACTGCTCGACAACTTCCGCGCCTCGAGCGCGCACCTCGCGGTGGTGGTGGACGAGTACGGCGAGATCCAGGGCGTGGTCACTCCCCAGGACCTGCTCGAAGCCATCGCCGGCGAGTTCAAGACGCCCAGCAACGAAGACTCCTGGGCGGTGCAGCGGGCCGACGGATCCTGGCTGCTCGACGGCCTGATTCCCATTCCCGAGCTCAAGGACCGACTCGGCCTGCCCAGCGCGCCGGAAGAGGAACTGGGGCGCTACAACACGCTCTCGGGCATGGTGATGCTCTTGCTCGGTCGGGTGCCGCGCACCGCCGACGCCGTGGAGTGGGAAGGCTGGCGCTTCGAGATCGTGGACATGGACAGCCGCCGCATCGACAAGGTGCTGGCCTCGCGCCTGCCCGCCCCGCTCGAAGAGGACTGAGTCCGCGCCCGCTACGGGCGCGCGCGGTGGCGGTTGATCTCGTCGCGCGTGCGCAGCGCCACGGCGCGCGCCGCGGCGGCAAAGTCTTCCTCGTGACCGGCGTAGAGGATGGCGCGACTGGAGTTGATCACCATGCCCGCGCCCGCGGCCGTCTGGCCGGCGTGAACGCTGGCCGCCACGTCGCCACCCTGCGCCCCGATGCCCGGGACGAGCAGGGGCAGGTGCGGTGCCAGGCGGCGCACGGTGGCCAGTTCTGCGGGGTAGGTCGCGCCCACCACCAGTCCCAGTTGTCCGTGCGTGTTCCAGGGGCCTGCCGCGAGTTCGGCCACGCGCTCGTAGAGGCGGCGCCCGCCGGTCTCGAGCATCTGCAGGTCATTGCCGCCCGGATTGCTCGTGCGGCACAGCAGGAAGGCGCCGCGCTCGGGATAGGCGAGGTAGGGCTCGAGCGAGTCGCGCCCCATGTAGGGCGAGAGGGTCACCGCGTCGGCTCCGTAGCGCTCGAAGGCCTCGCGCGCGTAGTGCTCGGCGGTCGAGCCGATGTCGCCGCGCTTGGCGTCGAGGATCACCGGCACCTGCGGGTGCTGTGCGCGCACGTGGGCGATCAGGGCCTCGAGCTGATCCTCGGCCCGGCACGAGGCGAAGTAGGCGATCTGCGGCTTGAAGGCACAGGCCAGGTCGGCGGTGGCGTCCA
Organism: Burkholderiaceae bacterium; assembly: GCA_035454085.1. Classification (GTDB taxonomy): domain Bacteria; phylum Pseudomonadota; class Gammaproteobacteria; order Burkholderiales; family Burkholderiaceae_F; genus DAOTEJ01. Next base: position 35,836 of record DAOTEJ010000016.1, read on the forward strand.
CGATCGCCCGGCAAAACTCGTAGATCGCGTCGTCGCGCCCGCGCACCGCGGCCGGGAAGCGGCTGGGGTCGGGGTCGAGCCCGATGCACAGCAGGGTGTTGTCCTCGCGCCAGCGCGCGGCGAGCTTGTCGGTGAACTTCATTCGGTCTCCGGGAGCGGCTCGCATTTTAGGCGCCGCGCGCGCCGGGCCCTCCGCCCAGGGTTGTTCCGGGGGCGCGAGGGCGGGGCGGCTTGATCTCGTGCAGGCTGCCCGCTCCGCCGCCGCGCGAGCATGCGCCATCGATCCCCTCAAGTGAGAGCCAAGATGATCCGCGAACGCCGCCGCCTGCTGGGACTGGCCGCCACGCTTGCCGCCGCCTCGCTCGCGACACCGGCGCGGGCCCAGGCGCCGGCCGCCACAGCCGCCGCGACGTCGGCCCTGCCGCCGCCCGACGCGCGCGCCATGCTCGAGCAGTTCGAGAAGAGCGGCCGCGGCTTCGAGATGCGCCCGGGCGTGAAGGCCGCCACCACGGTCTATGTGGTGTTCGACCCGCAGTGCCCCTGGTGCGCCAAGTTGTGGGATTCCGCCAAGCCGATCGCCGATCGGGTGCGCTTCGTGTGGCTGCCGGTGGCGGTGCTGAATCCGCGCAGTGAGCCGCAGGGCGCGGCCATCCTCGCCGCAGCCAATCCGGTCGAGACCATGGAGGCCAACGAGGCGCAGCTGCCCAAGGGCGGCCTGCCGCTGGAGTCGCTGGCGCCGCCCATGGCCGCGCGCGAGGACGTCTGGACCAACTCGCGCATCTTCCGCCGCACCGGCGGGCGCAGCGTGCCCTTCGCGGTCTACCGCGATGCGCAGGGCCAGGCCGCGACGATTCCCGGCTATCTGCCGCCCGAGGACTTGAAGAAGGCCCTGGGCGTGTCCTGATCGGTCAGGCGGCCCCGCCGGGCTGCCGGGGCGCATCCCGCATAATCGCGCCTTCGCGCGAGCGGCGACTGCGCCCGTCCATGACCCATCCTCTCCCGACGCCCGACGGCCGCCCCCAGACCTGGTTCGAGGGGCTCGATGCGCTGCGCGGGCTGGCGGCGATCTTCGTGATCTGGCTGCACTCGTCCGAGATGTTCGTCAAGATCCCGGCGGTGGCGGCGCACGGCACCGTGCTCTACGACGTGATCAACCTCGCGGGTCTGGGGCGCGCCGGACTGATCGGCTTTTTCGCGGTCAGCGGCTTCGTGATCTGCGCCACGCTGCGCGGTCCGCTGGGCACCACCCTCGCGTCGTTCGCGATCAAGCGCTTCTTCCGCCTCTACCCGGTGTTCTGGGTGTCGATCCCGTTCGGGCTGTGGGCGGCCTGGTACCTGTTCGACAAGCCCATCAGCTGGCAGCTGATCGCGGCCAACATCACCATCCTGCCCATGCTGCTGGGCCAGCCGGTGATCATGGGCCAGTACTGGTCGCTCGAGACCGAGGCGCTGTTCTACGTGCTGGCAGCCGCGATGTTCGCGGTGGGCATCCTGTGGAAAGGGCGCTGGGTCTTGGCGGTGATCGCGCTCTTTCAGCTCGTGCTGGCGCTCGGGGTGTTTCATCTCATTCCCTACCCCGAGTACAAGCCCTGGCAGATCACGCCCTACCACATGGGCATCGTGCTCTGGGGCTGGGTGGCTCGCATGGCGCACGACCGCAATCAGGCGGCCGGCGGCGCCTACTGGAGCTGGATCAAGGACCGCGAGTTCCTCGTGGCCAGCGCGCTGATGCTCGGGCCGGCGCTGGCGCGCCTGGCGCTGTGGGAGAGCCAGACCTCGATCTCGGCGGCGATTGCCGGGCCGCTCGGCATGGCGATGTTCGTGGGCTTCCTGGTCTTCCCGTACCGCTACACGCGCAACGCGGTCTGGCGCTTCCTGGTGTGGGTGGGGACGGTGAGCTATTCGACCTACCTGTTCCACCCGGTGGTCTTCTATCCGCTCTACTGGTGGGCGCGCCAGCATCCCGAGAGCTGGGTGGCGCAGTTGCATGTGTCGGCCTACGTGCTGTTCGCCGTGGCCGGCACGCTCGTGGTGGCGGGGCTGAGCTTCCGCTGGTTCGAGGATCCGCCCAACCAGTACGCGCATCGCCTGGTCAAGCGGCTGTTTCCGGCGAGCCGCACGAGCGCCAAGGCCAAGGCCGCGGCGGGCTAGGCGGCGCGCGCACGCGATGCTGTTCAATTCCTACGAGTTCATCTTTCTCTATCTGCCGGTCACGCTGGTCGGCTTCTTCCTGCTCGCGCGCTTCGCGGGCAAGCTGGCAGCCGCGACCTGGCTCACCGTGGCCTCGCTCGGCTTCTATGGGTGGTGGGACGCGCGCTACGTGGTGCTTCTGCTCGCGTCGATCGCGGTGAACTACACCGTGGGCGTGCAGATCGCCCGGCGCCGCGAGCGCGATCGCCTCGCCGCCAGGCGCTGGCTGGTGGGCGGCATCGTCTTCGACCTCGGCCTGCTCGCCTACTTCAAGTACACCGGCTTCCTGCTCGCCAACTTTCAGGCGCTCACGGGGGTGGGCGGCGAGATCCCGGACATCGCGCTGCCGCTGGGGATCTCGTTCTTCACCTTCACCCAGATCGCCTTCCTGGTCGACGCCTACCAGGGCATCGCCCGGGAATTCAGGCCGGTGCACTACGGGCTGTTCGTGACCTACTTCCCGCACCTGATCGCGGGCCCGGTGCTGCATCACAAGGAGATGATGCCGCAGTTCGCGCAGGACTCGGTCTACCGCTTCGACTGGACCCACTTCGCCGTGGGCACGACGCTGTTCGTGATGGGCCTGTTCAAGAAGGTGATCATCGCCGACGGAATCGCGCACTACGTGCGGCCGGCCTTCGACGCCGTCGCGGCGGGTCAGGCGCTGAGCCTGGTGCAGAGTTGGGGCGGCGCGCTGGCCTACACCTGCCAGCTGTACTTCGACTTCTCGGGCTACACCGACATGGCGCTGGGCCTGTCGATGATGCTGGGCATCCGCCTGCCGCTGAACTTCAATTCGCCCTACAAGGCCACCAGCATCGCCGACTTCTGGCGCCGCTGGCACATGACCCTCTCGCGCTTCCTGCGCGACTACCTTTACATCCCGCTCGGGGGCAACCAGCGCGGCGTGGCGCGGCGCTACTTCAACCTCAGCGCCACCATGTGGCTGGGCGGCCTGTGGCACGGCGCAAGCTGGACCTTCGTGATCTGGGGCGCGCTGCACGGCTTGTACCTGCTCGTGAACCACGCCTGGCGCGCCAGCGGCCTCGGCACGCGCCTTGGGGCGCCGTTCCCGCGCTGGCTGCGCGTGGCGACGGCGGTGGCGCTGACCTTCGTGGCCACCGTGTTCGCGTGGGTGTTCTTCCGCGCGGCCGATCTGCCCGCGGCCTGGCTGATGGTCAAGGGCATGCTCGGCCTGCACGGCCTGGGGCTGGAGCAGCTCGATGCCATGCGCGGCCAGATCAACCGCACCCTGGTGTGCCTGTTCATCATCTGGGCCTGCCCCAACAGCCAGCAGATCCTGGCGCGCTTTCGCCCCGCGCTGGAGATGCCCGAGCCCGGCACCGTCGCATTGCGCTGGTGGATGTGGCGACCCAGCCCCCTGTGGCTCGTCGTGGTCGCCGTGGCCGCCGCCGCGGCCCTGCTCTCGCTGAACCAGATCAGCGAGTTCATCTACTTCAACTTCTGAACCCGTGGACCGCGCCCTGAACGACCCCGCCCAGGCCGCACGCATGCGCCGCTACGTGCTCGTGCTCGCGGCCGTGGTCGCCGCCCTGGTGGGCGCGACCATGGCGCTCAACCGCGTGGTCGATCCGTTCGGGCTGTACAACGACGTCTCGATCCGCGGGCTCAATCGCTTCAAGACCGAGATCTCGGAATACGAGCGCCACGTGCAGCCGCAGGTGATCCGCCGCCTGCAGCCCGAGGCGCTGGTGTTCGGCAGTTCGGTCGCCAAGATCGGCCTCGAGCCCACGCACCCGGGGCTTTCGGACCAGGGGCGCCTGCGGGCATACAACTTCGCCTTCTACGGCGGCGGTTGGGGCAGGACCTTGTGCGGCTTCGAATACGCCGCGCAGACCGTGCCCATGAAGCGCGCGGTGGTGGGGCTGCTGCCGGGGGACCTGCCCGCGGTGGACTGCGCCAGGCAGATGCCCGAGATCGCGGAGTTTTCCGTGTTCAAGCTGCTTGCCTCGCGCACCACGCTGGAGGCCTCGCTGAGCACCATCCGCAAGCAGAAGAAGGGCCGTGCCACCCACACCCCCGAGGGTCGCGCCTTCTTTGGCGACGATGCCCCCGACCACGAGGCGGTGTTCCGCAAGTTCCTGAAGAGGCTGGTGGGCGAGCGCTATGGCGGGGCTGCCTGCCGCCTTGGGCAGGATCTGCCGCCTGAGCCGCCCGCAGCGGCCGACAGCAAGCTCGACGGCCTGCGCGCCCTGCTCGATCTGGCCGAGACCAAGGCCGTGGATCTGCGCCTGTTCATCTATCCGCAGCCCGCCCAGGTGGCCGAGTTCGACGCGGCCTGCGGCAAGCTCGAGCAGCGCTGGGCCGACATCGCGGCAATCACCGCGCTGGTGGCGCGCTATCCCAATGCGCAGCTGTGGAGCTTCGAGAGCTACGGGCCGATGATCGCCGAGCGCATCGTCGGTGGCCGGCCGCAGCGATGGCAGGA
>DAOTEJ010000017.1:0-3802 GCA_035454085.1 Burkholderiaceae bacterium
CCGGCGCGATCGAAGCGCTGATCGACGAGGTGCTCGCCGCCAACGCCAAGATGGTCGAGGAGTTCCGCGCGGGCAAGGAGAAAGCCTTCAACGCGCTGGTGGGGCAGGCGATGCGCGCCACCCGCGGCAAGGCCAATCCGGCCCAGGTCAACGAGATCCTGCGCCGCAAGCTCGCGGGCTGAGTGCGCCGCGTCCTGCCGACCCAAGGGGCGCCACGGCGCCCCTTTTGACTTCCGCCACCCGCGCCGCCAGTTCGAGCAGGTCGCGCGCAACCGGCGGAGCGAATCCGCCACGGCGCGCAGCGCCACTGGGTTGGATCAGCGGGGCGCTTCGCTGCGACTCGCTGGCCGCGAGCCGCCCTGGACGAGTTCGCGGAAGCGCTTGACCTCCGCATCGAAGCGCTCGTTGATTCGCGCCATCTCGGCGCGGGTGTCGGCGATGATGGCCTGCTCGGTCTTGACCAGTTCCGCGTTGTTCACGAAGGCGCGCTTGAGCGCCGCGGGCTGCTCGCGCTTGACGTAGAACTCGGCCTCGTCGTCGAGCTTCTTGCGCTCGGCGGCCAGGCGCTTGAGCCGCTCCTCCGAGCGCGCGATCTGCTGCTCGCGGCTCTCGAGGGTCTTCCTGCGCAGGGTCTCGATCTCGGTCTCGCTGGCGTAGGTCTCGAGCAGCGATCGGTCGCGCCGGCGCTGCTCGAGCGCGCGCTCGGCTTCCTCGGCCTTGCGCCTTTCCTCGGCGTCGCGGGCGAGCTTCTGCTCGGGCGTGAGCGGCGCGGGAATCACCTGGCGCAGCGAGCCATCGCGATTGAGCACGCGGATCTCGAGGTTCGCGCACTCCGGCGGCTGGCGGTCGCCGGTGTAGGTGCGGCCACGCCCGTCGGTGCACACGAAGAGCAGCCCCGAAGCCGGCGCCGGCGGCCGCGCGGGCTGGGCGGCCGCCCAGCCGGCCACCCCCGCGAGGATCAAGGGGAGGAATCTAGGCGCCATAGCGGTCACGGTAGGCCGCCACGGCGGCGCGGTAGGGGCGGGCTTGCGCGGCCAGCGCCGAGCCCGAATCGAAGTAGCTCATGAGGTCGGAGAGCGTGGCGATGGCCACCACCGGCATGGCGTAGAGGCGCTCGACCTCCTGCACCGCGGAGTGCGCCGACAGCGCGCCGTCCGGCCCGGCGCGCTCCATGCGGTCGAGCGCGATCAGCACGCCTGCAGGCGTGGCACCGGCCCCGCGTATCAGGTCCACGGACTCGCGCACCGAGGTGCCGGCGGTGATCACGTCGTCGATCACCACCACCCGGCCCACCAGCGGCGCGCCGACCAGGGTGCCGCCCTCGCCGTGATCCTTGGCTTCCTTGCGGTTGTAGGCGTAGGGCAGGTCGCGGCCGCGCTCGGCGAGCTTGACGGCGGTGGCCGAGGCCAGGGGGATGCCCTTGTAGGCCGGGCCGAAGAGCATGTCGCAGCGCACGCGGCCGGCGGCCTCGGCCTCGATCAGGGCGCGGGCGTAGTAGTCGGCCAGGCGGCCCAGCAGGCCGCCGCGGTTGAACAGGCCGGCGTTGAAGAAGTAGGGCGACAGGCGTCCCGCCTTGGTCTTGAACTCGCCAAAACGCAGCACCTGGGCCTCGAGCGCGAACTCGATGAACTCCTGGGCAAGGGGTGAACTCATGGGGGGCGCAGCCTGACTACGGGACCTGCGGCATTGTGCCCGAAGGCCCGGTGGCGGCCGCCCGCGGCGATCGCGCCTTCTTGCGACGCGCCACGCTGCCCGTTTCGGCACGCGGGCGGCGCGCTCGACGATGACCCGGCCGGAAAAACAAGCGCTCAGGGCGCGCCGCGCGGCTAAGATGCGCCGCCCTGGTGATGCGTCCCTGGCGACCTCACCTCACTTCACTGCAGGCCACCACGACGGCCCGCCCCGACCGGAGACCCCGATGAAGCAATTTTGCGCCGCCCGCACGGCCCTGCTCGCCCTGCTGATCCTGCCGGGCCTCGCCCTGGCGCAGGCAGGAAACGCCCCGCTCGACGGCCGCCTGAAGAAGGCGCGCGACACCCAGACCATCGCGCTGGCCTACCGCACCGACGCCGCGCCCTTCAGCTTCGAGGACGCGGACAAGCAGCCTGCCGGCTACACGGTGGACCTGTGCAAGCGCGTCGTCGCCTCGATCGAGCGCCAGATCGGCGCCAAGGAACTGAAGATCAAGTGGGTGCCGGTCACCGCGCAGAACCGCTTCGAGACGGTGGCCAAGGGCGCCGCCGACATGGAGTGCGGCGCGAGCAGCGTCACGCTCGGGCGCATGAAGGAAGTGGACTTCTCGAGCTTCACCTTCGTCGACGGCACCGGCCTGCTGGTCAAGGCCAGCCTCGCGGCCAAGGGCATCACCGACCTGGGCGGCAAGAAGATCGGCGTGATCGCCGGCACCAGCAACGAGCGCGCGCTCAACGAGGCGCTCAAGAACAAGCTGGTCAACGCCTCGGTGGTGACCGTGAAGTCGCGCGACGAGGGCCTGGCCCAGCTCGAGGCCGGCACGATCGACGCCTTCGCCAGCGACCGCATCCTGCTGGTGGGCCTGGCGGGCAAGGCCAAGGATCCCAAGGCGCTGGCGCTGCTGGCCGACGCGCTGAGCTTCGAGCCCTATGCCATCGCCCTGCCGCGCGGCGACTGGCAGCTGCGTCTGGCGGTCAACACCGGCCTGGCGCAGATCTACCGCAGCGGCGCGATCGGCGAGATCTTCGGGCGCTGGTTTGCGCCCCTGGGCCGCCCCAGCCCGCTGATGGAGATCGTCTTCCTGTTCGGTGCCCTGCCGGAGTAAGACGTCCCCTTCAATGAGGCCCGGTGGCCGCGCGCCGCCGGGCGCCTCCCATGTTCCGCCTGATCACGCTCAACGCCAACGGCATCCGCTCGGCCGCCTCCAAGGGCTTGTTCGAGTGGCTCGACGCGCAGGACGCCGACCTCGTGTGCCTGCAGGAGGTCAAGGCCCACGAGGCCGACATCCCTCTGGCGCTGCGCGGACGCCATGGCTGGCACGCGCACTTTCACTGCGCCGACAAGAAGGGCTACTCGGGCACCGCGCTCTACAGCCGCAAGCGCCCCCAGGCCGTGCGACTGGGTTACGGCTCCGCCGAGTTCGACCCCGAAGGCCGCTACGTGCAGGCCGACTTCGGCCGCGTGAGCGTGGTCTCGGTCTACTTTCCCTCGGGCTCGAGCTCCGAGGAGCGCCAGCAGGCCAAGTTCCGCTTCCTGGCCGAGTTCGCGCCGCATCTGGCGGCGCTGCGCGCGGCCGGCCGCGAGGTGATCGTGTGCGGCGACGTGAACATCGCGCACCGCGAGATCGACCTCAAGAACTGGCGCTCGAACCAGAAGAACTCCGGCTTCCTGCCGCAGGAGCGCGCCTGGATGACGCGCCTGCTCGACGAGGACGGCTGGGTCGACGTGTTCCGCCACCTCGACCCGCGGCCCGAGCAGTACACGTGGTGGAGCAACCGCGGCCAGGCCTGGGCCAAGAACGTGGGCTGGCGCATCGATTATCAGCTCGCCACGCCCGGCATCGCCGCCAAGGCCAGGCGCGCGCACATCCACATCGCCTCGCGCTTCTCGGATCACGCGCCACTGACGATCGACTACGCGGCCGCGCTCTGATCTGCGAGGCGACGGGCGCAAGCGGCGCGATGGGCGCGGCGGCGGCGCGGCCCGTGCATCCTCCGCGCCCCGCTCTCCGGGCCGAGCGACTAAGACTTGGCGGGATCGGTGGCCGGGGCGGGGTCGGCCTGGGGTTCGGCACCGGGCAGCGCGGGCTCGTCCTTGCGCTTGCTCTTCT
>DAOTEJ010000017.1:3902-27142 GCA_035454085.1 Burkholderiaceae bacterium
TCGGCCTGGGGTTCGGCACCGGGCAGCGCGGGCTCGTCCTTGCGCTTGCTCTTCTCTTCCTTCTTGCGCTTCTTGGCCAGTTCGCGCTGGCGCTTCTCGAATGCGTAGTTGGGCTTGGCGGGCATGGGCATCCTTCTTGGCTGAACAAACCCGCAGGCTAAGGCATTTGGGGCCGGCGCGCCCGCAGCCTCGGGCCGACCTCGGGCGCGCGACCCGAACGCTATCCTGCGGCCGCGACTGCTCGCCCCCGCGCCTTCCCACCCCAATCGCCCGCCCCGGCCGCACACGCCACCGCTCATGGAGCTTGCCCGACTGCTGCACACCCAGGGTTTCGGCACCCGGCGCGAGTGCGCTGCCCTGGTGCTCTCGGGCGAGGTCGAGGTCGACGGTCGGCGGGTCGACGACCCGGCCGCCGCGTTCGAGCCCTCGGGCCGCGTGCTGCGCGTGCGCGGCGAGTCCTGGCCGGTGCACCTGCCCGCCATCGTCATGCTGCACAAGCCGGCAGGCTACGAGTGCTCGACCGCGCCCAGCGCGCACGCGAGCGTGCTCGCGCTGCTGCCGCCGCCCTTGCGCACGCGCGGCGTGCAGCCGGTGGGCCGGCTCGACGCCGACACCACCGGCCTGCTGGTGCTGACCGACGACGGCGCGCTGGCCCACCGCCTGATCCATCCCCGTCGGCACGTGCCCAAGGTCTACGAGGTGGACGTCAAGCACCCGCTCGCGGCCGATGCGGTCGAACGCCTGCTCGCCGGGGTCGTGCTGCGCGACGATCCGAGCCCGGCGCGAGCGCTGGCCTGCGAGGCCACCGGTGAGCGCAGCCTGCGCCTGACGCTCACCGAGGGCCGCTACCACCAGGTCAAGCGCATGCTGGCGGCTCTGGGCAATCGCGTGGAGAAGCTGCACCGCAGCGGCTTCGGCGCGCTGCGCCTGCCGCCCGAGCTCGCGCCCGGGCACTGGCGCTGGGTCGAGCGGGCCGAGGACATCACCGGCTGAGCCCGCCCCGCCGCGCCTCAGCCACCCGTGCGCGCCGAGGCGCGCGCCGCCTCGTACAGCGGCATCACCTTGGGCAGGGCGGCCTCGATTTCCTGGATGCGACGCTGATGGTCGGGGTGGGTCGAGAGCCAGGCCGGCGGCTGGCCGCCGCCCGCCGCGCTCATCTTGCGCCAGACGCTCACCGCGGCGCGCGGGTCGTAGCCGGCGCGGGCGGCCATCTCGAGCCCGGCCAGATCCGCGTCCACTTCCTGGCCGCGCGAGTAGGGCAGAGCGAGCGCCACGTCGGCCGCCTGGGCGAGCGCGGCCGTGCCCAGGTCGCCCAGCCCAAGGTAGATCGAGGCGGCGGTCACGCCCAGGTTCTGCAGCAGCTGCGTCTGCATGCGCGCCCGGCCGTGCTCGAGAACGGCGTGGGCGATCTCGTGGCCGATCACCGCGGCGAGCTCATCATCGGTCAGCTGCAAGCGCTCCATCAGGCCGGCGTAGACCATCACCTTGCCGCCCGGCATGGCAAAGGCATTGACCGTGGGCGCGTTGATCACGTTGGCTTCCCAGGCCCAGCGCGAGGAGCCCGGGTTGAAGCGCTCGCCCTGCGGAACGATGCGCGCCGCGATCTGCTGCACGCGGCGCACCTGCTCGGGCTTGGCATTGAGCGCGCCCTTGGCCTGCGCCTCGCGCTTCATCTGCGCGTACTGCTGGGCCGAGATCTGCGAGGTCATCGCCTCGGGCACCACCAGGAAGCGCGAGCGCTGCACGTCCACGCCCTCGGCGGCCGCGCCAAACGCCAGCAGCCAGCCGGCGAGCAGCAGGAGCAAGGAGCGCGGTCGGAGCGAATCGAGGCGCATGTCAGGCAGGGGCGAGGGTCGTCGGGGCGCAAAGCATGACTGAGTAGACTGCGCGCAGCTATGAGCGATTCCCTCGATTCCCGGCCCGCTACGGCGCGCCGGGGCTGGCTGGCGGCGGCGGCCATCTACCTGCAGCCGCGCAGCCTGCGCTTCTTCTTCCTGGGTTTCTCCGCGGGGCTGCCACTGCTGCTGGTGCTGGGCACGCTGTCGTTCTGGCTGCGCGACGCAGGCATCGACCGCAGCACGATCGGCTTCCTGTCTTGGGTGGGCCTGGCCTACGGCTTCAAGTGGGCCTGGGCGCCGCTGGTGGACCGCTTGCCGCTGCCGGGACTCACCCGCCTGCTGGGGCGGCGCCGCAGCTGGCTGCTCGCCGCGCAGCTCGTGCTGGTGGCGAGCCTCGCGGCCATGGCGTTCACCGACCCGCGCGAGCAGCTCGGCCTGCTGGCACTGCTCGCGCTGGTGACCGCCTTTGCCTCGGCCACCCAGGACATCGCGCTCGACGCCTACCGCATCGAGAGCGCGCCGGTGGACGAACAGGCCGCGCTGGCCGCGACCTACCAGACCGGCTACCGCCTGGCGATGATCTGGGCCGGTGCCGGCGTGCTCACCATTGCCGCGCACTTCGATGCGTCCGAGGCCAGCTACGAGCAGGCGCCCTGGACCGCCGCCTACCTGGTGATGGCCGCCTCGATGGCCGTGGGCCTGATCGCGACCCTGCTCGCGCCCGAGCCCCGGCCCGCCACCGCCGAGCAGACGGCGGCGCGCGCCGCCGAGTTCAGCGCCCGGGCGAGCGCGCTGGCCGCGCGCCGCGGCTGGTCGCCGCGCACCGCGCGGCTGGCTCTGTGGCTGCACGAGGCGGCGCTAAGCCCCTTTCTGGACTTCTTCCGTCGCTACGGCTGGCACGCGGCGCTGGTGCTGGCGCTGATCGCCACCTACCGCATCTCGGACATCGTGATGGGCGTGATGGCCAACCCCTTCTACAAGGACATGGGCTTCACCAAGGAAGAGGTCGCCGCGGTGAGCAAGCTCTACGGCGTGGTGATGACGCTGGTGGGCGCCTTCGTGGGCGGGGTGGTGGCGCTGCGCGTGGGGGTGATGAAGACGCTCTTCGCGGGCGCGCTGTTGAGCAGCCTGACCAATCTGCTCTTCGTCGCGCTCGCGCAGCGCGGCCACGACCTGGGCTTCCTGATCCTGGCGGTGAGCGCCGACAACCTGGCCAGCGGCATCGCCAGCGCGGCCTTCATCGCCTACCTCTCGGGCTTGACCAACGTGGCCTACTCGGCCACGCAGTACGCGCTGTTCTCGTCGGTGATGCTGCTGCTGCCCAAGTTCCTGGCGGGCTTTTCGGGCGTGGCGGTCGACGCCTGGGGCTATGCGGCCTTCTTCACGGGCACGGCGGCGCTGGGCCTGCCGGTGCTGCTGCTGGTGGTGCTGGCGGGGCGCGTCAGTCGGCGGGCATCAGATGCACGTCCTCGCCGCGCAGACGCACCGTGAGCGTCATGCCCTCCTGCAGCCCGTAGCGCGGCGCCACGTGGCGCGGCAGGCCCGTGCGCAGCGGGTGAGCCTCGCCGGGAACCGCCAGCGACAGCAGCAGTTGCTGACCCAGCGGCAGCAGCCGCGCGACCCGCGCCTCGATCAGATTGTCGAGCGCGCCGATCGCGCTGGGATCGGGCGGCAGCAGCAGCACGCCGGCGGCCGGCACGCACCAGTGCACGCGACTGCCCGGCGCGAACTGCGCCTGTGCTCGCACGCGCAGCATCTGGCCCTGCCAGCCGAGCAGGGTGTGCCCGGACTCGTGCCCGATCACCTCGCCCGCGTACAGGTTCTTCACGCCCACCTGCCGCGCCACGGCGAGCGTGGCCGGCCGGCTCATGACCTCGTGCGGCGCGCCGGCCTGCAAGGTGCGCCCGCCCGCGAGGATCACCATGCGATCGGCGAGCAGCGCGGCCTCCTCGAGGTCGTGGGTGACCAGCACCACCGGCATCGCCAGTTCACCGCGCAGTTCCGCGAGCTGCTCGTACAGGCGCTCGCGCGTGGCGCGATCCACCGCCGAGAAGGGCTCGTCGAGCAGCAGGACCCGCGGCTCGCGCGCCAGGGCGCGCGCGAGCGCCACGCGCTGCTGCTGCCCGCCCGACAAGGCGCGCGGCAGGCGATCCTCCAGGCCCGCCAGGCGCATGCGCTCGAGCAGGCCGCGAGCGCGGACGCGCCGTGCATCGGCCGCGCCGGGCGGCACGGCCTCGAGCACGTTGTCCAGGGCGCTCAGGTGCGGGAACAGCGCGTAGTGCTGGAACACCAGGCCCACGCGTCGCTCGCGCGCCGACAGGCAGCGGCCGCTGGCGGTGTCGAGCCAGGTGTCGGCGCCCACCTGCACGCGCCCCGCCGCGGGGCGCAGCAAGCCGGCGATGGCGCGCAGCACGGTGGTCTTGCCGCTGCCCGAGGGGCCGACCAGCGCGAGCAGTTCGCCCGGCGCGCAGGCCAGCTGCGCGTCGAGCGCGATCGGGGCGCGCTGGCGCAGTTCGACCGCGAGGCCGCCCTCAGCCACGGCGCCGCCCCACGCGCGCGCTCACGAGGTAGGAGGCGCTGATCGCCACCATCGAGATGGCCAGCAGCAGCGCGGCCATGCGCCCGGCGCCCGCCTCGTCGAACGCCTGGACGCGGTCATAGATCGCGATGGCCGCGGTGCGCGTCTCGCCCGGAATGCTGCCGCCCACCATCAGCACCACGCCGAACTCGCCCAGCGTATGCGCGAAGGTGAGCACCATCGCCGAAAGCACGCCCGGCCAGGCCAGCGGCAACTCGATGCGCCAGAAGCTGCGCCAGCGCGACAGGCCCGAGACGGCCGCCGCCTCGCGCACCTCGGGGGCAATGCCCTCGAAGGCGCGCTGCATGGGCTGGATCGCGAAGGGCAGGTTGGCGATCAGCGAGGCCACCAGGATGCCGCTGAAGCTGAAGGCCAGCGTGTGCCCTGTCCATGATTCGAACCAGCGTGCCAGCGGCGAGTGCGCGCCCATGGCAACCAGCAGGTAGAAGCCCAGCACGGTGGGCGGCAAGACCAGCGGCAAGGCGAAGAGCGCCTCCACCAGCGGGCGCGCGCGAAAGCGCGTCCAGGCCAGCCAGCGCGCCACCAGCAGTCCGACGGGCACGAGGATGAGCACCGTGAGCAGCGCAAGCCGCAGCGACAGGCCGACAGCGGTCCAGTCCAATCAGCCCTCGCCCGGAAGCGCAAAGCCCTGGCGTCGCAACTCGGCGCGCGCCTCGGGTCCTTGCAGGTACTGGAAGAAGTCGCGCGCACCGGCGTCGGCGCCCTTGATCAGGACCATGCCCTGCACCAGCGGCGCATGCAGTCGAGCCGGCAGCAGCGCGTGGCTGGAGCGGCGTGCCACCTCGGGGGCGAGCGCGAGCGAGTAGGCCACGATGCCCGCCTGCGCATTGCCCGAGACCACGAACTGCGTCGCCTGCGCCACGTTCTCGCCCAGCACCAGGCGGGGCTCGGCGGCGACCCACAAGCCGGCGGCCTGCAAGGCCTCGCGTGCGCGCTGACCGTAGGGTGCGTGTTCAGGATTGGCGATCGCCAGACGCTTGAGCCGGCCGTCAGCCAGGGCGGCCCCCAGGTCGGCCAGGCTGGGGTCGGGCTTGAGCGGCGAGCCCGCGGGCAGGAGCAGCGCAAGCCGGCCGATCGCGTAGGCCACGACCTCGCCTTGCGCCCGACCCGCAGCCACGAGGCGCTGTGCCAGGGCCTCGTCGGCCGACATGAAGATGGCATAGGGCGCGCCCTGCTCGATCTGCCGCGCCAGGTTGCCGGACGACCCGAACACGAGGCGCACGGCCCTGCCCGTCTTCGCCTCGTAGCGCGCCGCCACGGTCTCGAGCGCGAACTTGAGGTCGGCAGCGGCGGCCACCGTCACCGCCTGCGCGGCCGCCGGCCCGCCCGCGGCGGCCAGGCTCAGGGCCAGCAGCGCAGCGAGCAGCGCCCGGCGCGCGACCCCGCACGAACCTGGGTCGCCAGAAGCGCTCATGGCGGCAAGTGCAATCAGCGACGCCGGGCCGCGCGCGCTCCTGGCGCGGGCCCGCGATGGCGCGTCGCTGCAGCCGGCTTGCGCCCGCCTGCACCCTTGCCCCGCGCGGCGCTGGCGGGCTGGATGCCACGGGTGGCGAGCGCGGCCTCGGTCACGCTGGCGATCAGATCGCCCAGCGCCTCGTCGAGCGTGGCCAGGGGCGCCTCGGCGTCGAGTTCCGCGCGCGCCTCGGCGAGGTCGCCCAGCGAGTCTTCCGGCAGATGACGCAGCACGCCGATCAGCGCGGCGGCGACATCCTCGTCGTCGGACTCCAGCAAGCCCGGCCAGCGCTGCGCGGCGTCGAGAAAGCCAAGCGCGAAGGGTTCGAGCGCGGCCAGGGCCTCGAGCCCGCCGAGCGGGCGACCGGCCTCGTCCTCGGGCTCGAAGATCACCGGGTCGATCGGCCGGCCGGCGTCGATCAGTCCGGCCAGCTGCGCGTGCCGGCGCATCACCAACTCCGGCAGACGCGCGGATGTCGCGCTCTGGAGCGAGCGGCCCTGCGCGTCGAACACGAAGGGCAACCACTGCGCGGGCGCGGGCGGCGCGGGCATGAGCAGCAGCGCCACGACAAAGCCGTCGAGGGTGGCGGCATCCATGGGTTCGGCCGGCTCGGGCAGGGCGGCAAGCGCCTCGTCGAGTTCGACCAGTTCGGCAACGGTAAGCGGCGCAGTGCGGGGAGGCATGGGCGCATTATGCCGAGGCCCGGGGCGGCCCAAACAAAACGGCCCGGCGCAAGGCCGGGCCGTGTGTTCGCTGGCGGCGTCTACTTCACGCTGAACTTGCGCGAGCCCGCGGGCTTGTCGTCGACGAAGAACTCGACCATGTAGTCGCCCACCGGCCAGCCGTCAGGCTTGCTGATGTGAAACTCGTTGACCGCGGGACCGGTGGTCTCGATCACCATCACGTCTTCCTTGACCGGGACCGTCTTGCCGTCCCGGGTGTAGGTCCACTTGGCCTTGACGCTGGCCTTGCCCGCGCCGGTGGTGGCCACCGAGGCGTAGATCGGGTCCTTGACGGCGAAGACCTCCATCACCTGGACGACCTTCTTGTCCGGCCCGACCGCCTTGCCAAGCATGATTTCGCCGACCGTCACGCCCACGGGCGCGGGGGGCGGCGGCGGCGGTGCGACCGGGGCGGGCGCGGGGGCCGGCGGCGGAGGCGGCGGAGGCGGTTCCTTCTTGCCGCAGGCCGTCAGGACGAGAAGCGTCGCGGCGAGCGCCGCCACGAGAGTGCGATTCAACATCTTGGATCTCCCTTAGAGGAACAGTGTGTCGCGCGTCGCCGCAGCGTCAGAGCGGCGGAATCTTGAGCTTCTGACCCGGGTGGATCAGGTCGGGGTTCTTGAGGATGTCGGTGTTGGCCTCGAAGATCAGGCGCCACTTGTTGGCGTCGCCGTACTCGCGCTTGGCGATCTTCGAGAGGCTGTCTCCAGGCTTGACCTCGACGATCTTGGTCGCCGTAGTGCTCGAACCGCTCTCCACGTTGGAAAAGTCGGGCATGTCGCTCATTGCTTTCTCCTTCGGTGCTGCGGAAGACGGCGTGGTGGGATTGTTGCCGCCCACGTTCGAAAAATCGGGTGTGTCTGACATGGCTGCTCCAATGCTGGTTCAGTCGCCCCTGCTCCGCGCGCGGGGCGCACGGAACCCGGCGGCCAGTCTCGGCGCCCGCGCGACCCCTGTCGAGCGCCGCGCTGGCGCGAGCGCCCGATTCGGGGGCGGCGTGGCGCCGCGCCCGACCCTGCTACTTCTGCACGTCGAGCCGGGTCCAGCTGGCGTCGGGATCGAAGCTCTTGATGCCCGGGGCCACCGCAGCCGTGTTCTTTCCCAGGTTCTTTTCGTAGACGCGGCCGTCAGGACCTACCAGGAAGCTCATCACCCCGGTGTCGCCCCACTTGGCGGGCCAGGCGATCATGGCGAACCCTTCGGTCAGGCGGCCATCCTTGATGTAGGACTTGGCGCCGCCCGGAGCCTGGCTGCCTTGTGCCGTGAGGATGCGGTAGCGGTAGCCCATCCACGGCGAGCCCTTGGCGGGCATGCCGGCGTCGGCAGACGCGAACAGACTGCCGAGCGGGCTCATGGCCTCGCCCGCGGCCGTCGGCCAGTACAGGCCGTCGCGCTTGCCCGGACTGCTGGCGAACTTCTGGGCGTACTCGCGCACCCCGTCGCCGTTGCGATCGACCGACTGGTACTCGCGTTGCGCCTCGGCGTAGGCCACGGCGGCCTTGGCGGCCGAGATCTCGTTGCGGCCGATGCGCCGGGTACGAAACTCGTCCTGGGCCGCCACGAGGTCGAACTGCCAGCCGCTGGTGCGCTTGACGATGGGGATGGGCAGGGTCCAGTTGGACGGGCCGACCGCGAGCAGCGCGCGGTTGGCGCTTTCCATGACGATGCGCTGCCCCTTCGAGGCCTGGTAGAGGAAGGCCGTCTTGTCGTCGGGATCGACGCCGTCCGGAATCAGCGTGCGGTAGTTGGGGCCGAGCACGGTGCGCAGATCCGTATCGCTGCTGATCGCGACCGCATCGACGAACGCGCGGCCGGCGGCCTCGGGCGTCGGGTAGATCTGCTGCGCCTGGACACTGCCTACGCCGGCGGCAAACAAGGCGGCCGCGAGGGTGAGTTGCTTGATGGTCATGATCTCTCGCTCCTATCGACGAGCGCCACCGGCACGACCACCGCCACCGCCGCCGGCGGGGCGCGCCGCCGGCGCGGCGGGCCGGGCAGCCGGCTTGTTGTACGAGGGTGCCGGCTTGTTGTACGACGGTGCAGGCTTGTTGTAGGAGGGAGTGGGCCGGTTCATGCTCTGGCGGCTGGCTTGGCCGCGGTCGTAGTCCGCTTTCGACGCCGAGGGCTTGCTGGCACCCGAGAACGCGTTGTCGCGAGTCGAAGGGGCGGGGCGGCTCGCCCCGGCGTCCTTTGCCGAAAAGTCGCGAGTGCCAGCCTGGGCACCGCCTGCACGGTCACCCGGCCGATCGCCAGCGCGATCGCCCGCTCGATCACCAGCACGGTCGCCCGCGCGGTCGCCTGCTCGATCTCCGGCGCGGTCCCCGCCCTGTTTCTGCAAGGCCTCGCGGGTTGCCGGATCCCGGGTGGTGTTGGCCATGGTGTCGCGCGCGCGGTCGCGCTGCGCGTCACGGCTGTCGGCGTGGCCGCGCGCGTCGGAGACACCGCCGTCCTTGGACACCGGACGCGAGTACTTGTCGCGCGTCGAGGCGTTGCCGTAGGGCACGCCCTTGCGGTTGGCAGCGTCGTGATTCCAACTCGTGCGGTTGCCCGAGACGTTGGTCATCTTGTTGTTGACGTTGATGTTGTTGTAGCGGTTGACGTTGATGTCCACGTCGCCCCGGCCCCAGTTGGCGTTGCCCCAGATCCCGTTGGCGACGCCCACCACCGCCGCGCCCCAAATGACGCCGGCCGCGAAGTTCGCGCCGGGGTAGTAGTAGGGGGGCGGTGCCCAGTAATAGGGTGGGTAGGCCGGGTACATCCACGAGCCATACACGACCGTGGGCTGGTAGACCGGCACGTAGATCGCCTGCGGCTGCGCCGGCTCGATGATGATCACCTGCGAGCCGCTCTGGGTCTCGGTGGCCACTTTCTGCTCGGCGTTGGTCTTGAGGTTGCCGGCCTTCTGCGCCTGCACGCGCAGGCGCTGCACCGAATCCATCACTTTCTTCGGATCGGCCAGGAACGCGTCGCCCGTGTCCTGCACCCACTGCGGCTTCTCGTTCATCATCACCAGGACTTGGGGCACCGACACGAGCCCCTTGACCGAGGGATCCCAGTCCTGTCCTTCGACCTTGTTGACCGCGGCATCGCCCTTGTCGTCGGGGTGCGCCTTCACCCACGCGCCGGCCGACTTCACGTCGGCCGGATAGGTGCTGGCCATCAGCACCTGGGCGAGCAGGGCATCGGGGTAGAGCGCGATCGGCGCCATGAGCGCGTCGATCTGCCCGTCGGAAAAGGTCCTGTCCTGCGCCTGCGCGGGCACCATCGCCGCGAGCGTCAGCAGCAGGGCCGCGCAGCCATGCCACACGGCGTGCGCGTATCGGTCGAATCTCATGTGGAACTCCTCCATTTTGAATCTCGTACCGCGTTGGCCGCGCGGGCGCAACGCCACCACTTGCGACGCCTGCACCCCGTCCGGCGCAGCCTAGCAGAGCCGCACAGTTTCACGGCCTCAGGCTCGCTCGAACCGGTAGACCGCGACCGTCGCCCGCAGGGCCGGCGCGAACCGCACCGGCTGCCCGCGCGCGAGCACCGCGCGGCCGAGCACGCGCAAGCCTACCCGCGCCGCGAGGATCTCGAAATCCTTGAGCGTGCACAGGTGGATGTTGGGCGTGTCGTACCACTGGTAGGGAATCTCGGGCGTGACCGGCATGTGCCCGCGCAGCAGCGCCACGGCATGGCGCCAGTGGCCGAAGTTCGGGAAGCTCACGATGCCCTGGCGCGCCACCCGCGCCATCTCGGTGAGCATGGCCTCGGCGTCGTGCACCGCCTGCAGGGTCTGCGAGAGCACCACCGTATCGAAAGTGTCGTCGCGGAACAGGCGCAGCCCGGCGTCGAGGTTCTGCTGCAGCACATTGACGCCGGCGGCCACGCAGGCCGCGACGTGCGCGTCCGCCAGTTCCACGCCGTAGCCGGGGCAGCGCTTGGCCTCGTGCAGGTGAGCAAGCAGGGCTCCGTCGCCGCAGCCGAGGTCGAGCACGCGGGTGCCCGGCGCCACCCAGTCGGCGATCAGTGCAAGGTCGGGGCGCAGGCTCATGGCCCCAGCTCCGCAGCCACGCGCTCGAAGTAGTTGCGCACCACGGCGTGGTAGCGGGCATCGTCGAGCAGGAACGCGTCGTGACCGTGGGGCGCGTCGATCTCGGCGTAGGCCAGGTCGCGCCCGTTGGCCACCAGCGCCTCGACGATCTCGCGGCTGCGCGAGGGATCGAAGCGCCAGTCGGTAGTGAAACTTGCCAGCAGGAAGCGCGCCCGCGCCGGCGCCAGCGCCGCGGCCAGGTCGCCGCCGTGGGCCCGCGCCGGGTCGAAGTAGTCGAGCGCCCGGGTGATGAGCAGGTAGGTGTTGGCGTCGAAGTAGTCGCTGAACTTGTCGCCCTGATGGCGCAGATAGCTCTCGACCTCGAACTCCACGTCGTAGTTGAAGCTCCAGTCCTCGTGGCCCGCCGAGCCGCGCCGCGCGCGCCCGAACTTCTTGGCCATGTCCTCGCTCGACAGGTAGGTGATGTGGCCGATCATGCGCGCCACGCGCAGGCCGCGCCGCGGCACTACGCCATGCGCGTAGAAGTCCCCGTCGTGGAAGTCAGGATCGGTGCGGATCGCCGTGCGCGCCACCTCGTTGAAGGCAATGTTCTGGGCGCTGAGTTTCGGCGCGCTGGCGATCACGACGCAGTGCGCCAGCCGCTCGGGGTAGCGAATGCTCCAGGCCAGCGCCTGCATCCCGCCGAGCGAGCCGCCCATCACGGCGGCGAAGCGCTCGATGCCCAGGGCGTCGGCCACGCGGGCCTGGGCATCGACCCAGTCTTCCACCGTCACCAAGGGGAAGCGCGCACCCCAGGGCCGGCCGGAGACCGGATCGATCGACATGGGCCCGGTGGAGCCGAAGCAGGAGCCCAGGTTGTTCACGCCGATCACGAAAAAGCGGTCGGTGTCGAGCGGCTTGCCCGGGCCGACCATGTTGTCCCACCAGCCCAGATCGTCGGGCGCGTCGGCGTAGTGGCCCGCCACATGGTGCGAGGCGTTGAGCGCGTGGCACACCAGCACCGCGTTGCTGCGCGCGGCGTTGAGCGCGCCGTAGGTTTCGACCTTCAGCTCGTAGGGGCCAAAGGCCGCGCCCGCCGCGAGCGGCAGGGGCTCGTCGAAGCGCAGCGTCTGCGCCTGCACTGCGCCGACGGAGCCAGATCTGGGCATCAGGAGGTTCCGGAGAGGCGCACAGCCGTCAAGCCACCGCGCTCGGCGTGCGCAACTGCGCCGCCTCGACCACGCGCCGCACTTCGTCGGCGTCCCAGAGGCGCAAGATGCGGCCCGCCAGGCGCCGCGCCTCGGCCGCGGAGCACTCCATGACGCGCGCCTTGACCGCGGGGATCTGCGCCGGGTGCATCGAGAACTGCCGCAGGCCCATGCCCAGCAGCACCTCGGTCATCGACAGTTCGCCAGCCAGCTCGCCGCACACCGCCACCGGCACCCGGGCGCGCGCGCCGGCGCGCAGCGTGCCGGCGATCAGGCGCAGCACCGCCGGGTGCAGGTGATCGTAAAGATGCGCCACGCTGCTGTCGGCGCGGTCGATCGCGAGGGTGTACTGGATCAGGTCGTTGGTGCCGATCGACAGAAACTTGAGGCGCTTGACGAAGGCGGGCAGGGCGAGCGCCGCGGCGGGCACCTCGACCATGCCGCCCACCGGCACGCGAGCGTCGTACTTGAGCTTGCGCTCCTTGAGGTCGGCCCGCGCGCGGGAGATGAACTGCAGGGTCTGCTCGATCTCGTGGGTATGCGCGAGCATGGGCACGAGGATGCGCACCGTGCCCACCGCCGAGGCCCGCAGGATGGCGCGCAACTGCGTGAGGAAGAGCTCGGGATAGGCCAGGCAGTAGCGGATCGCCCGCAGCCCCAGCGCGGGATTCGACTCGGCGGAGGGCTCGCCCGCGTTTATGCCCAGGCTGGCGCGCGCCTCGCGCGTGAGCACCTTGTCGGCGCCGATGTCGAGCGTGCGGATCACCACCGGCTTGCCCTTCATGGCGCGCGCGACCTTGGCGTAGGCCTCGAACTGCTCGTCCTCGCTGGGCAGCTGGTCGCGGTTCATGAACAGGAACTCGGAGCGGAACAGGCCAATGCCGTCCGCGCCGGCCTCGAGCGCATCGCGCGCGTCCTCGGGCAGCTCGATGTTGGCCATCAGGTCGATGGCCAGGCCGTCGGTGGTGCGGGCGATCCGGCCCTTGAGCTTGCGCAGGCGGGCGCGCGCTTCGGCCTGATCGCGCAGGCGGCGGCGCAGCTCGGTGAGCTCCTCGGCAGTGGGCCGCAGCACCAGGCAGCCGCGGTCGGCGTCGACCACCACCTCCTCGTCCTCGGTGATGTGCTCGCGCGCGTGCTCCACACCGATCAGTGCCGGCAGGCCGAGCGAGCGCGCCAGGATCGCGGTGTGCGAGGTCGGCCCGCCGATCTCCGTGACCAGTCCGGCAAGCTGGAAGTCGGGTCGCTCCTTGAGGTGCAGCACGTCGGCCGGCGCGAGCTCGCGCGCCACGAGCACCAACCGCTCGCCGGCACTGGCCGTGCGCGGCACCGAGTGCACCGCCGGGCGCGCGCCGGCCAGGCGGCGCAGCACGCGCTCGACCACCTGGCGCACGTCGGTGGCGCGCTCGCGGAAGTATTCGTCCTCGATGGCCTCGAACTGCCGGCAGACCTCCTCGAGCTGGATGGTCAAGGCCCACTCGGCGTTGATCAGGCGCTCGCGGATCAGGTCGCGTGGGGCGACGGACAGCAGCTCGTCGTCGAGGATCAGGCGGTGCAGGTTGAGGAAGGCCGCGACCTCGCCCGGCGCCTCGGGGCCGACGGTCGAGGCCAGCGCATCGAGCTCGTCGCGCACCTCGTCGAAGGCGACCCGCAGGCGCGCGATCTCGTGCAGCACCTGGCCGCGCTCGACGCGAAACTGCCGCACGTCCAGCTCCGACGGCGCCAGCAGGTGCGCGCGCCCCAGCGCGATTCCGCGCGAGACGCTGATGCCCTTCAACTCCCGCCTGCCCTGCTCCATCGTGCGCGCCTCCCCGCGCGGCCCGCCGGCTATTCGTGTTCGCCGAAGCGCGACTCGATCAGCGCCCCCAGCGCCGCAACGGCCTCGGCCTCGTCCGGGCCTTCGGCGTCGATCGTGAGCACCGACCCGCGCCCCGCCGCCAGCATCATGACGCCCATGATCGACTTGGCGTTGACCCGGCGCGTGCCCTTGGCGATGTGGATCTCGGAGGCGAAACGGCTCGCCACCTGGGTCAGCTGCGCGGACGGCCGCGCGTGCAGACCGAGCTTATTGCTGATGCTGAAGTCGCCTTTGATCATTTGCCGTCGGCTTGTATCCCTGGTTCTGTACCGGCGTGGCCGCCACCTGCATGACGCCCTGCTGCCCACCGGCGACGGCCTTGTCCACGACGTCGGCCAGCCCGGCGCTGCGGTAGCACAGCGCGCGCAGCAGCATGGGCAGGTTCACGCCCGCCACCACCGCCACGCGACCGGGCTCGGCCAGGCGCGCGGCCACGTTGCCCGGCGTGGCGCCGAAGGCGTCGGTCAGCACGAGCACGCCCATGCCGGCGTTGACCTCGGCCACCAGGACCTGGGCGGCGCGCACCGTTGCCTCGAGGTCGGCGTCGGGCGGGACGTCGAGCACGCGCAACTGCGCGCCCGCATCGGCGTCGCAACTGTAGACGTGGCGCGCGCAGTCGCGCAGGGCGCTGGCCAGCGGGGCGTGGGCGATCAGGATCAGGCCGATCATGTGGCTACCGTGCGCTCGAGCGCGTCCAGGAAGAAGCCGGCCACGTCGAAGCCGGTCTGCGTCGTGATCTCGACAAAGCCCGTGGGGCTGGTCACGTTGACCTCCGTGAGATGCTCACCGATCACGTCGAGCCCGACCAGCAGCAGGCCGCGCTCCGCGAGCACCGGCGCCAGCGCCCGGGCGATGCGCCAGTCGGCCGGCGACAGGGGCTGCGCGCGCCCCGTGCCACCCGCCGCCAGATTGCCGCGCGCCTCGCCGGGCGCGGGAACGCGCGCCAGGGCGTAGGGCACGGGCTCGCCGCCGATCAGCAGCACGCGCTTGTCGCCGTCCTTGATCGCCGGCAGGTAGCGCTGCGCCATCACGCTGCGCGCGCCGCGCTCCGAGAGGGTCTCGAGGATCGAGTTGGTGTTGGGATCGCCGGGGCTGAGCCGGAACACGCCGGCCCCGCCCATGCCGTCCAGGGGCTTGACCACGATCTCGCCCTGCTCGGCCTGGAAGCGGCGGATCGCCGCGAGGTCGCGCGTCACCACCGTCGGGGCGATGAACTCGGCGAACTCGGTGATCGCGAACTTCTCGTTGTGATCGCGCAAGGCCCGCGGCCGGTTGAAGACGCGCGCGCCCTCGCGCTCGGCGTGCTCGAGCAGCCAGGTGCTCGCCAGGTACTCGACGTCGAAGGGCGGATCCTTGCGCTGGAGCACGGCATCGAAGTCGGCCAGGCGGTGCTCGGCGCGCTCGACCACGGCGTACCAGTCCTCGCCCGCACGCACCTCCAGCCGCTGGGCGGTGGCGCGCGTCACGCCGGCGAAGTAGCCCAGGTCCGCCGGCCCGCACGCCCAGACCTCGTGGCCGCGCGCCACGGCGGCGCGCATCATGGCGACGCTGCTGTCCTTGTACTGCTTGAGGTGCTCGAGCGGATCGAGGATGAAGAGCAGCTCGAGGCGCCGCCTCATGCGGCCACCTCGGGCTCGCCCACCAGGTGCACGGTGCGCTCGAGTTCGATCGAGGCCGCCAGCGAGGCCAGGCGCGCCACCACCCCGAAGGCATAGAAGCGGTTGGGCGCCGCCTCGCCGCTCGCGCCGCATTCGGGCAGGTTGCAGCTGCCCGCGAAGGGCAGCGGGGCAAAGTGCATCCCCGGCGCGTTGAGGTTCTCGTCCCGGCCGCGGCCCTCGTGCACGCGGTAGAAGCCACCCACCACGTAGCGGTCGATCATGTAGACCACCGGCTCGGCGGCGGCGCCGTTGACCGCCTCGGCGGTGGGCACGCCCTCCTGGATCAGCACGTCCGAGACCTGCAGCCCCTCCTTGACCACCGCCATCTTGTTGCGCTGCTTGCGGTTCAGCCCGGTGACCTCGGAGGCGTCGCGCACCGTCATCACCCCCATGCCGTAGGTGCCGGCGTCGGCCTTGACCACGACATAGGGCTGCTCGGTGATGCCGTACTCGGCGTACTTGGCGCGGATCTTGGTGAGCAGCGCATCGACGTTCGAGGCCAGGCACTCCTCGCCCACGCGAGCCTGGAAGTCCACCTGGCCGCAACGCGCGAAGTACGGGTCGATCAGCCAGGGGTCGATGCCCACCAGCGCGGCGAACTCGGTCGCCACCTCGCGGTAGGCGGCGAAGTGCACGCTCTTCTTGCGCACCGCCCAGCCGGCGTGCAGGGGCGGCACCAGCACCTGATCCTCGAGGCCGCGCAGGATGTCCGGGATTCCCGCCGAGAGATCGTTGTTGAGCAGGATTGCGCAGGGGTCGAAGCCGGCCACGCTCAGGCGCGAGCCGCGTCGCTCGAGCGGCTCGACCAGCAGGCTCTCGCCGTTGGGCAGGGCCAGCTCGGTCGGCTCGGCGACCTCGTCCGAAAGACTGCCGAGGCGCACGATCAGGCCGGTCTGGCGCAGGATGCGCGCCAGCCGCGCCACGTTCATGAGATAGAACTGGTTGCGCGTGTGGCGCTCGGGGATCAGCAGCAGGCGGCGAGCGTCGGGGCAAAGGTGCTCGATCGCGCTTTGCGCGGCCTGCACGGCGCAGGGCAGCTGGTCCTCGGAAAGGTTGTTGAACCCGCCAGGAAACAGGTTCATGTCCACCTGCGCCAGCTTGAAGCCGGCGTTGCGCAAATCGACCGAACCGTAGAACGGCGGCGTGTGCTCCTGCCACTGCAGGCGGAACCAGCGCTCGATCTCGGGCAGCGCACCGGTGATGCGCGACTCGAGCTCGACAAGCGCGCCGGCATCGGCGGTGAGGGCGGGAACGGCAGCGGACACGATCGCTCTCGGTACCGGCGCGGAGGCGCCGGCTTGGAAACGGGAGCGCAGTGTAGCGAAGGCCTGCGCGGAAGCGCCAAAAGAAGCGGGCACCCGAGGGTGCCCGTAAAAGTCGCCGCGATTGCCCTTGCGGGCTGGCGAGCTAGGGAGAAACTCCTTGCGTGGGCGGCCTTGGCCGCCCGGCCGACCCCGGGGAGCTCAGCCCCCGGGGCGCCCTGGTCTTTACATCTTGTAGGCGGACTCGCCGTGGTAGGTGGTGTCCAGGCCTTCGCGCTCTTCCTCTTCGCTGACGCGCAGGCCAATCACCTTGTCGACGATCCAGAAGCCGATCACCGAGACCACCGCCGTCCAGACCACCGTCAGAGCCACGGCCTTGAACTGAATCCAGACCTGCTCGCCGATGCTGGTGAAGCCGGTCGAGGCCGTGACCCAGTCGGTCACGAAGCCGGGACCGCCCAGGGACGGCGAGACGAACACGCCGGTGAGCAAGGCGCCCAGGATCCCGCCCAGGGCGTGGATGCCAAACACGTCAAGCGCGTCGTCAGCGCGGATCATGCGCTTCAGCGCGGTCACGCCCCAGAGGCAGACCAGGCCCGCGGCGGTGCCGATCACGAAGGCGCCCAGGATGCCCACGTTGCCGGCCGCCGGGGTGATCGCCACCAGACCCGCCACTGCGCCCGAGGCCGCACCCAGCATCGAGGGCTTGCCCTTGACCATCCACTCCGCGAAGGTCCACGCCAGCACCGCACAGGCGGTGGCCAGGAAGGTATTGGCGAAGGCCAGCACGGCGCCGTTGTTGGCTTCCAGGGCCGAGCCGGCGTTGAAGCCGAACCAGCCGAACCACAGCAGCGAGGCGCCGATCATCGTCATGGTCAGGCTGTGCGGAGGCATGGCTTCCTTGCCGTAGCCCACGCGCTTGCCCAGCATGTAGGCACCCACCAGGCCCGCGATACCGGCGTTGATGTGGACCACCGTGCCGCCCGCGAAGTCGAGCGCGCCCCACTGCCAGATCAGGCCCGCGGTCGAGTTCAGCTTGTCGACCACGTCGGCGCTCGTGTAGGCGTCGGGGCCGGGCCAGAACCAGACCATGTGCGCGATCGGCACGTAGCTGAAGGTGAACCAGATCACCATGAAGAGCAGCAGGGCCGAGAACTTCACGCGCTCGACCAGCGCGCCGATCAGCAGCGCACAGGTGATCGCCGCGAAGGTGGCCTGGAAGGCGGCAAACAGCAGCTCGGGAATGACCACACCCTTGCTGAAGGTCGCTGCCATCGCAAACTCGCCCTTGCCGAGGTCGGCGATGCCGCCCATGAACAGGCGCCCGAAGCCGCCGAAGTAGGCGTTGCCTTCGGTGAACGCCAGGCTGTAGCCGTAGATGAACCACAGCACGGTGATCAGCGAGAAGGTCACGAACACCTGCATCAGCACCGACAGCATGTTCTTGGCGCGCACCAGGCCGCCGTAGAACAGAGCCAGCGCGGGGATGCTCATGAGCAGTACCAGCGCCGTCGAGGTCAGCATCCACGCTACGTCACCCTTGTTGGGCACGGGCGGGGCCTTGGCCTCCTCCTTCTTGTCCTCGACCTTGACGGTCTCGGTCACCTTGACGGACTCGGTGACGGTGACCGTCTCGGACTTGGTGGCGGTGGCCGCGGCGGGAGCCGCAGCCGGCGCTGCCGGCGCAGTGGCCGCGGCAGCGGCGGGCGCCGCGTCCTGCTTGGCGGGGCCGTCGCCGTACGCGGCACCGCCGCCCTGCGCCCAAGCGCCGGTGGCTGCCAGCGCGAGCGCGCCGGCGGTGATCAGACTAGCCAGAAAGGTCTTCATGTCGGGCCTCGCGGATCAGAGTGCTTCCGCGCCGGTCTCGCCGGTGCGGATGCGGACGACCTGCTGCAGGTCGAACACGAAGATCTTTCCGTCACCGATCTTGCCGGTGCGGGCCGAGGTCTCGATGGCCTCGATGGCCGAGTCGACGATGGCGTCGTCGACCGCGGCCTCGATCTTCACCTTGGGGAGAAAGTCGACCACGTACTCCGCGCCGCGATACAGCTCGGTGTGGCCCTTCTGGCGTCCAAAGCCCTTGACCTCGGTGACGGTGATGCCCTGCACGCCCACGGCGGAAAGGGCCTCGCGCACCTCGTCAAGCTTGAACGGCTTGATGATGGCGGAAATGAGTTTCATGTCTCGAGTCCTGTGGATCAGAACGAGCGGGTCACGTAGACCAGCGCGGTGCTCTTGCCGGCGCCCTCGGGGGGGTTCTGCGCGGTCAGAAAGAAGTTTTTGTCGCTGGTGCCGACCCAGGCGAGACCGAAGATCCAGCCGGTCCAGTCGTAGGTCACGCCGACCTTGTAGTCCCACACGTCGTTGCTCGGACCGCCCAGCTGGTCGTAGTTCTTCACCTTCTGATAGCCGGCATGCGCGTTGATCCCGATGCCGTTCTCGAAGGTGTACGAACCGGACAGGTCGAGGTACTGCGAGCCCTTGGTGTTGATGTCCTGGAAGGGCCGGCCGACCGCGCTGCTGTTCAGTCCGAAGAAGTCGGTGAAGGAGTAGAAGTACTTGAGCGAGACCGGACCCCAGGTGCCGCCGATGTAGGCCTCGAAGTTCTTGGGCTTGAAGTCAGGGTTGTATTCACCCGAGCCCGGGTAGTAGTAGTAAATGAGGCCGACGTCGAGACCGAAGTCGCCGAACGAGTGCTTGTAGCCGCCATAGAAGTCCATCTCGATCGGCGAGCCGTTGTAGAGGTTCGACGAGATGTTCGAGTTCCAGTTGCCAAGGTAGAAGCCGCTCTTGTGGGCGAAGTCGAAGCCGCCCTGGATTGCGGGGTTGAAGTCGGTCTGCGAGAAGCCGCGGAAGCGGTAGTCGCTGAACAGGCCCACGTTGGCGGTCAGCGTGTATTCGGGCTCCGCCTTGGCGGGCTCGGCGGGCGCCGGCGCGGCGGTCTGGGCAGCCGCTGCGAGAGGCAGGGCGCAGGCGGCGGCGGTGGCGAGTGCGAGCAAGGACTTGTTCATCTCGGTTCCTGTCATCGGGGTTGCGGAAGGGTGCTGCTGGTATTCCCTCTGCAACATGCGTGCCAAGCGCCCGGCCGCCCGCAAACGCGCCACGAAGGCGCACCCAAGCGAGCCGACAAGGCGCGGCCGCACCACTTTGGTGCGGCGATCGTCGCGGCGCGCGCCCCACCGCGGTGCGCGCGCCGCGCGTCCTGATGTCGCCCTGCCCGCTAGACTGGCGCGACTGCCCGGAGCCGTCTCATGGAAAAGACCCCCCCCTTTCTCGACGAGTTGCAGCGGCGCATCGAGGGCCTGATGTCCACGCTGCCCGCCGCCGAGGTGCGCGACAACCTCAAGGCCCTGCTCAGCACCCAGTTCGCCAAGCTCGACCTCGTGACCCGGGAAGAGTTCGACACCCAGGCGCGGGTCCTGGCGCGCACCCGCGAGAAGCTCACCGCCCTCGCGGCCCGGGTCGAGGCGCTCGAGCGCGAGCGCGACCCGCGCGCATCCCCGCCGCCGGGCAACTGATCGCCTGGGCTTGATCGGGCGCAGCCTGGCGCCCGTGCGGACTTGGTTCGCGGCACAAACCTCCTAGATTTCAAGCAGGAGGTGACTTCATGCTCGCGGCCCCGTTCCCTCAGACTGCCCGCCGCCCCGCGGTCGCCGGAGTGTTCTATCCGGCGCGCTCCACCGAACTGCGCGCGCAGGTTCGTGCCCTGCTGCAGGCGGCCCGCGTCGCGCTGCCGGCCCGGCCCAAGGCCTTGATCGTGCCCCACGCGGGCTATGCGTACTCCGGGGCCACGGCAGCGGCCGCCTACGCCAGCCTCGCGCCCTGGGCCAGCGGCATCGAGCGCGTCGTGCTGATCGGGCCGGCCCACCGGGTCGCGGTGCGCGGCATCGCGGTGCCCGGCTCGGCGTCGTTCGCGACGCCGCTCGGCGAGGTCCCGCTCGACACGGCGGCACTGCGCCGGCTCGATGAGCTCGACGCGGTGCGCGCTTCAGACCTGGCGCACGCCGGGGAGCACAGCCTCGAGGTGCAATTGCCCTTCCTGCAGTCGGTTCTGCCGCCCTTCCGGCTCGTGCCCCTGCTGGTGGGCCTGGCCGAGGCGAGCGAGGTGGCCGAGGCGCTCGAGTGCGTCTGGGGCGGCGACGAGACCCTGGTCGTGGCTAGTTCCGATCTCTCTCACTTCCTGCCCGAGGACGCCGCGCGCCACGCCGATGCCATCACGGTGGGCGCCCTGCTGCATCTGGACGCGGCCCTGAGCCCCGAACAGGCCTGCGGTGCCGCGCCGCTCAACGGCTTGCTGCTGGCGGCGCGTCGTCATGGCCTGCAGGCGCAACTGCTTGCCCAGACCACCAGCGGCGCGAGCGGCGGGCGCCGCGACTCGGTGGTGGGCTACGCAGCGCTGGCCTTGCTGCCCGCGGCGCGCGCCATGGACGCAGATGACTCGCCGGCCGGTCGCGCCCGGACCCTCACCGGCATCGCGCGCCGGGCGATCGGCGCCGCGCTGCGCAAGGACCCCGCGCCTGACTTGCCGGCAGCGCCGTGGCTGCAGGCGCCAGCGGCCTGCTTCGTGAGCCTGCACACACCCAGCGGCGCGCTGCGCGGCTGCATCGGCACGCTCGAGGCGCGCCGGCCCCTGGGCCAGGAAGTGGCCGCGCAGGCGGTGGCCGCGGCGCGGTGCGACCCGCGCTTCGCTGCGGTCAATCCCGACGAGTTGCCTGATCTGCGTATCACGGTCTCGGTGCTCGGGCCGGCGCAGCCGCTCGAGCTGGCCGACGAGGCAGCTCTGCTGGCGGCGCTGCGCCCTGGCATCGACGGACTCACCCTGGTCGCGGGCGAGCGGCGTGCCACCTTCCTGCCACAGGTCTGGCAGACCTTGCCCGAGCCGCGCGCCTTCCTGGCCGAACTCAAGGCCAAGGCCGGCTTGCCGCGCGACGCGGCGCATGCCGCCCTGCGTTACGAGCGCTACACCACCCAGACCTTCGAGGAGGCGCCATGAGCCCGAACGTTCTGCCGCCTGATGTCGAGGCCCACGGCGCACTGTGGTGGCACCGGCTGCCCGATGGTCGGCTGCAGTGCGACCTGTGCCCACGCGACTGCCGCCTGCACGAGGGGCAGCGCGGCCTGTGCTTCGTGCGCGCGAACCTGGGCGGACACATGGTGCTCAGCACCTACGGCCGCTCCTCGGGCTTCGCCGTCGATCCGATCGAGAAGAAGCCGCTGTTCCACTTCCTGCCCGGCTCGGCGGTGCTGTCCTTCGGCACCGCCGGCTGCAACCTGGCCTGCAAGTTCTGCCAGAACTGGGACATCAGCAAGTCGACGGAATTCGACCGCCTTCAGGTCGAGGCCAGCCCCGAGGCCATCGCCCAGGCGGCCCTGGCCTCGGGGTGCGAGTCGGTCGCCTTCACCTACAACGATCCGGTGATCTTCGCCGAGTACGCGATGGACACGGCCCGCGCCTGCCACGAGCTGGGTATCGCCACCGTGGCCGTGACCGCCGGCTACATCCACGCGCAGCCGCGCCGCAGTTTCTTCGAGCACATCGATGCGGCCAACGTGGACCTCAAGGCGTTCACGGAAGACTTCTACTTCCGGCGCACCGGCGCCCACCTCGCGCCGGTGCTCGACACCTTGCGCTACCTGGTGCACGAGACCTCCGTGTGGACCGAACTCACCACGTTGCTGATTCCGGGCCACAACGACGGCGACGCGGAGCTGCGCGAACTGGCCCGCTTCGTGGCACGCGAACTCAAGCCGGAGGTGCCGCTGCACTTCAGCGCCTTCCACCCGGACTGGAAGATGGGCGCGGTCCCGCCCACGCCAGCCAGCACGCTGGCGCGCGCGCGCCGCATCGCGCAGGAGGAAGGCCTGCAGTTCGTCTACACGGGCAACGTCCGCGACCGCGAAGGCGGCTCGACCTTCTGCCCCCGTTGCGCGGCCTTGCTGATCGAGCGCGACTGGCACCGGGTACTGCGCTATGAAGTCGAGCCGGGCGGCCTGTGTCCCCACTGCCGCACGCGCCTGCCGGGGCGCTACGCCGCCGCGCCCGGCCGGCAGGAGGGCCGCCGCGCATTCCTGCGCGAAGTCTGATCAGGCAGTGCGCGCCCGCGCCACGGCGATGATGCGCGTTGCGGTCTCGCGCGGCAGCTCGGCCAGTTCTGCCTCCATCACGCGCCGGTCGATCAGGCGCACATGCCGGCGGCGCGCGGTGTCGCGCACCGCGGCCTCGGCGCCGCCCTCGGCCACCAGGGCCACGCGAGGGTGACCCAGTTCGCGCGCCCGTTCGAGCAGCGCAGTGATGCGCTCCTGCGTGACGATGTCCGGCTGCACGAGGAACGCGTAGCTGCGGCTCGCGTTGTCGCGATGGGTGAGCACGCCCTCGATCGGAAACGCGGTGGGCGGTACCGGCCTCATCACGTAGCCCCGCGCCTCGAACCAAGCCAGGACGATCTGGCGCAACTCGACTCCGGCCAGGCTCTGGGCGGTCTGCTGCGCCCTCCCCGAGGAACGCAGGGGCGGCAGATCCTTCTCGTCGGTGAGGATCTGCGAGATCACGTCGCTGTCGGGCGCGGGCGGCACCGGCCACTGTCGCGCGGGCGCGGGCGGAGGCGGGGGCGGTGCCGGCCTGGGCGCGGG
>DAOTEJ010000017.1:27242-38106 GCA_035454085.1 Burkholderiaceae bacterium
TCCTCGGTGTCGATCACCTCGCCCTGCGCCGCCGGAGTCTGGGTGAGCACCCCGGCCTGCAGGGCCTCCATCGCCGCGGCCTCGCGCCTCATGGCCTGTCGCCGCATGCGCCGCGAGCGCCCCACCACCCAGACCGCGCCCACCACGGCCACGGCCGCGATCAACCACCAGAACAAAATATCCATCGGCGCATTTTGGCAGCGCCGCATCGCGCGCAGGCAATGCTTGTGGCGCATGTGCGACGATCCCGGCCATTGCTGCGCCGCCGCTGCGCCCGCAGCCGGTGCGTTTGGCCGCAGGCGCACAGGCTGCGCTGGCACAATGCCGCGCGATCGCCCTCGCGGCCCCTTGGTGATTGATGAGCCCCACTGAATCGACCCCCGGACAACGCGTCCTGGTGACCGGCGGCGCCGGCTACATCGGCTCCCACACCCTGATCGAGCTTCTGGCGGCCGGCCACACGCTGGTCTGCCTCGACAACTACAGCAACAGCTCGCCCGAGGCCCTGCGTCGCGTGGAGCGCATCGCCGGCCGCGGCTTCGAGGCGGTCGAGGGTGATGTCCGGGATGCGGCGCTGCTCGACGCGCTCTGTGCCCGCCACCGCTTCGACGCGGTGATCCACTTCGCCGCCCTCAAGGCGGTGGGCGAGTCGGTCGCCCGTCCGCTCGACTACTACGAGAACAATGTCGCTGGCACGCTCGCGCTGCTGCAGGCCTGCCGGCGCCATGCCCTGCAACGCTTCGTGTTCAGTTCGTCGGCCACCGTCTACGGCGCACCGGAGCGGCTGCCGCTCACCGAGGACGCGCCTACGCGCGCCGTCAATCCCTACGGGGCCACGAAGCTGATGGTCGAGCAGATCCTGCGCGACCTCGCAGCCGCGCAGCCCGAGTTCAGTGCCGTGGCCCTGCGCTACTTCAACCCCGTGGGCGCCCACGAGAGCGGCCTGATCGGCGAGGATCCGGCCGACGTGCCCAACAACCTCTTCCCCTTCATCACCCAGGTCGCGGTGGGGCTGCGCGACTGCCTGTCGGTGTTCGGCTCCGACTGGCCGACGCGCGACGGCAGCGGGGTGCGCGACTACATCCATGTCGTCGACCTGGCTGCCGGCCACGTGCGCGCGCTCGACTACGCGGCGCGCCACGCCGGCTTCCACGCCTTCAACCTGGGCACCGGACGCGGCACGAGCGTGCTCGAGCTCGTGACTGCGTTCGAACGCGCCACCGGCCGCCCCGTGCCCTGCCGCATCGCACCGCGCCGCGCGGGCGACATCGCCGAGTGCTGGGCCGATCCTTCCCGGGCGCGCGCCGAGCTGGGCTGGACCGCGCAGCGCGGCATCGAGCAGATGTGCGCGGACGGCTGGCGCTGGCAGAGCGCCAATCCGCGCGGCTACCGGTCTGCCGCATGACGAACCCCACCCGCGCGTTCGCCGATCCGCGGGCCGCGGTGCCCCAGGCCCTGCTGCTGATGGCTGCCGGGCTCGCGGCCAGCGCGTGGCTGCGCCCCGACGATCCTTTCTGGCGCGACGCCGCCTTCCCCTGGCTGTGGCTGCTGCCGGTGCTGCCTGCGCTGCGTCATGGCGTGCTGGGTGCCGTGACTGCGCTCGGCCTGACGTTCGCGGTGTGGATGCTCTGGGCCGGCCTGGGCGCCCACGCGCCGGCGCTTCCGCGCCAGGCGGCGCTCGCCGGCGGCGTTCTGGCGCTGCTCTGCGGCTACTACGCCGATCGCTGGCGCAGCCGGCTCGCCCAGGCGTTCGACCGCTCGACCGCGCTCGGATCGCGCGTGGCCGCGCAAGGCCGCGAGCTCGCGCTGCTCGAGCAATCGCACCTGCGCCTCGAGCAGGAGTTCATCGCCCATCCGCACTCGCTGCGCGAGATGATGGTCCTGCTGCGCAGCCTGATCCTCAGCGACGGCACCGCGCCGCTGCCGGCCGCGGCCTGGCTGCTGCACTACCTCGGCCAGACCTGCCGCTTCGAGGCCGCCGCCCTGCACGCCGTGCGTCAGGAACAGCTGTCCGCGCAGCCCGTCGCGGCGCTCGGCGACGGTGCGCCCCTGGCGCCCGCCGACCCGCTGCTGCGCACCGCGCTCGAGTCGCGCGCGCTCAGCCGGGTGCGGGGCGACAGCCCGCCCGGCGTGTACCTGCTCGCCGCCCCCATCCTGACCAGCGAAGGCCGCCTGCTGGGCATGCTGGTGGTGCGGCGCATGGCCTTCGTCTCGCTCACCGCCGACACGCTGCGCTTCATTGCGCTGACGCTGGGCTACTACGCCGACGGCGTGGCCGCGGCCGAGTCGGCGCGTCCGGTGCAGGCCGCCGAGCCGCGCTGCCCCACGGCCTTCGCCGCCGAACTCGCGCGCCTGGCCCGCATCCACGCCGACGGAGGCATGCCCTCCACCCTCGTGGCCTTCTCGCCCGCTCACGAAGACGAGCTGGCGAGCGAACTGCTCGACCGCATCCGCTCCCTGCGCCGCCCCACCGACCTGGACTGGAACCTGCGGGGCGAGACAGGCCGTGCACTCGTCGTGCTGCTGCCGCTGAGCAACGCCGCCGGCGCGCGCGGCTACGTCGAGCGCCTCGAGACCACGCTTACGCCCGGACGCTCGCTGGGCGCCGCCGGCCTGGCCACGCGCATGCTGGTTCTCGACACCCGCCCCGCCGGCGAGCAGTTGCGCGAGTTCCTCGCGCCGATCGATGTCTAGGCTCGCGCTCGCCAGCATCGCGCTCGAGGCGCTGGCCTGCGCCCTGCTCGCCGCGGCGCTGGGGCCCTCGCCCGACTGGATCGGACTCGCCGCGGTGCTGCATGTCGCGGCCGCCGCCGCGGCCGCCTGGCTGCTGGCGGGGGCCGCGCCGCGCCGCTCGCGTGCCAGTGCGGTGGCTCTTGCACTGGGCCTGGTTCTGGCCGTGCCGGCGCTCGGCCTGGCCGCGGTGCTCGCGCTGCGTCAGCGGCTCGTGCGGGCGGTCGAACAGGCGGCGATCGAGGCCGGCCCCGCTCCCGAATTCGTGAAGACCCCCGAGCCGCTGAGCGACTCCGAGGGGCGCGGGCCGCGCGGCACGGCGGTGCGAGCCCTGCTGCGTGACCGCGCGGCATCGACCGAGGCGCGCAGCCGCGCGCTGCTCGCCCTGGACCGCGCGCCGGTGCAGGCGGCAGCACCCCTGTTGCGCGAGGCTCTTTCAGACCCTGGCGAGGAGCTGCGCATCCTCGCCTGCCTGATGCTCGAACGGCGCGAGTCCCTGCTGCGCGCCACCCTGACGCAGGCCGCCGCCGAACTCGACGCGGCGCGCGCGCGTGCCGACCTTGCGGCGCAACGGGCCGCGCTGCGCGGCATCGCACAGCAGCACTGGGAGCGGGTCTACCAGGGCCTGGTGCAGGACGATTGGGCCGAGCACGTGCTGCACGCGGCGCGGGAAGCCGCTCGCGGCGCGCTCGCCCTGGACCACGATGACGGCGCGCTGTGGCTGCTGCTGGCGCGCATCGACCTGCGCAGCGGCGACCTCGAAGCCGCGGAAGCCGCGCTGCGCGCGGCTCACGACGCAGGTCTCGGGCGGGCCAGTGCACTGCCTTACTGGGCGGAGCTGCGCTTCAGGCAATCGCGCCCGCAAGAAGTTGCGGAGCTGCTGCGCGAACTCGGCCCGGCCCCGGCCGCGGGCCCGCTGGCCGCCGTGCAGCGCTTCTGGAGCGCCTGAGATGGCCGCGACCGACACCGTGCGGATCTGGCGCAGCGCTGCGCAGCTCGACGTGCTGCTGATCGCGCAGGACGAGCCCGGCGCGATTACCGAGTTGGTGCGCAGCCTGCCCGAGCTGCGCTTCGGCCTGATCTGGCTCGACGACGGGGCGGGGTTCGCGCACGCGGCCCTTGAGCAACTCGCCGCGGTCGCGCCCGAGCACCTGCTGCACCTCGAGGTGCGCGCCCTGCGCGGGACGCCACACACGGCGCGCGGCGTGGCGCGGCGCGCGGCCGAGGAAGAGCACGCCTACGCGCAGCTCGGACGGCTGCACGACCTGTTACACGATCCCTATGAGACCCCCGAGGCGCTCGAACTGCTGGGCCGCCTGCTGCCGGGGTCCATGCCCGCCGGCCCGCTCGACTTGGCCGGCAGCCTGGCCAGCGAGCGCGGCTGGGAACTGCTCACCGCCCGCCTGCGCCGCCTGCACGGGGACGAACCGTTTCCGGCCCTGTGCGGCGCCGTGCGCGACACCCACGCCATGCTGCCGGCGCTGCTCGAAGCGGCGCGGGCCGCCCCGCCCGCCAGCATGCTGCACGCCCTGGGGCTGGGCGCCGCGGGGCTGCTGGGCGTGTTCACGCAGAAGCTGCGCCACTGGCCGCTGCTGGTGTCGGATGCGGCCCCGCAGGCGCTGCAGGCGCGGCTGCGCGCCTGGATCGCTCCCGACGAGCCGGCCGCCGCACGCGACCTGCGCCAGCGCTACGCCGAGGCGCTCGACCGCCTCGCGCTGGCCTGCGCGGACTGCGTCGTCACTCCCTTCGAGTTCCAGCGCCAGCGCCGCATCGCCGACGGCGCCGATCCGCGCCGCACCGTGTGCATCGCCCCCTCCACCGCAGCCCCCGCCGCCCTGGCGCGCACTGATCCGACCACCGGACGCGCGCCGGCACGCATCGGCGTGGCGGGGCCGCTCACACCGCTGCAGGACATCCGCACCCTGCTGCGCGCCTTGCACATCGTGCTGCCCTATCTGCCAGGCATCGAAGCCTGGATCGTGGGCGAAGGCGCTGACGATCCCGGCTACGCCCAGGACTGCCGCACCCTGGCGCAAGCCCTCGGCCTGGAGCGCCACCTGCACTTCGCGCCGCATTCGGCTCCCGCGCCGAGCAGCCTGGGGCTGATGGTGTCGAGCGCGATCGCTGCCGGGCCCACGCGCAGCCTGGTCGACGCGCTCGGCGCCGGCCTGCCCTGCGTGTGCACCGACGCCGGCGCGGCGCGACAGCTGGTCTATGGCCTCGCGCCGGCGGACATCGCAGTGGGCAGCGCCGGCGAAGTGGTCGCGGTGGCCGACGCCCAGGCCCTGGCCGCCGCCATCGTGCGTCTGCTCGGCGACGGCGATGCCTGGGCCGAGGCCAGCCGCGCGGCCGCCGAGCGGGCGGCGAGCTTCTACGCCCCGCCCCAGGCGGCCGAGCAATGGCGCAGCCTCTACGCCGAGGCCCTGGCCGGCAGCCTGGTTGTCGAGGATGTGCTGGAGGATCCGGCGTGACCCGAAGCCCGGCCCTGCCTGCCAGCGTGGGCGCGCCCCCTTGGGTGCTCGCGCCCGTCGCGCTGGGCGGCCTGGGTCTGGCCTGGTGGGGCGCGCGCGGAGTGCCGGCGCCCATGTCGGAGGCCACCGCTGCGCTCGTCTACCTGAGCCTGTTGATCGCCGCGCCCAACCTGCTCGCCGGACCGGCCCGCCCCGCTGCCTTGCTCGCGCGCCTGGCGCGCGGCACCTGGCTCGCCGCGGCGCTCGGCCTGTTGCTCGCTCTGGGCCCCGTGGCCGCGGCGCCGGCCGGCGTGCGCTGGCTGCTGCCGGCGGCGGCGATCGTGCTCACCAACCTGTGGATCGTGCTCGCCTGCTCTCCGGCCACGCGGCGCGACACCTGGACCGTGGTGAGCCTGATCGCCGTGGCCTGGCTGCTGGCCCATTGGGCCGGACCGATCGAGTTGCGCTACGCGAGCTACATCGCCCTGGCTGCGATCGTGCTCGCGCTCAGGCTCGGGCCGGACGGCCGCATGGCCGCGCCGGCCGCCGGCCCGCGCGGCCGAGCCGAGCGGCGCATCGCCCCCGCGCTGGGCTTGGCCTACACCGCCGCGATCCTCGCCGACGAGATCGTCCGCTGGCTGCAGTGGGCAGGCGCGCCGGCCGGCGCCGAGGGCCAGGCCGCTGCGCTGTTGCCGCTCGCGGCGGTCAGCGCTTTGCCGGGCGCGCTCGTGCTGCTGCGGCTCGGCGAGCGCACGCGCGGCGCGCGCGAGGCCTATGCGGGGCTGCTGACCGCCGCCGTGCCCCTGGCCGCGCTCGAGGACGCGCGCCGGACCTGGCGGGCGCAGACGCGGCGCGCGCTGATCGAACTGGCCACGGTGCAGGCCATTGCCACCCTGCTCGCACTGGCGGTCGCCCCGGTGGTGCTCGCTTCGTGGGGTCTGGGTCCGACCTACGCCGCGGCATTCGACGCCTGGCTGATCGCCTGCGGTCTGCAGATCCTCGCAGCCGCGGTGCTGTGGCAACTTGTGGACCAGGGCCTGCCGCTGCCGGCCCTGCTGATCTGCCTGGGCGCCTTCGCACTCGGCGCCGGCGGCGCACTCGTGGCGGCGCCCACCGCCTTGCCCTGGTGGCCGGCCGTGCTGTGGGCCGGGGTTCTGGCACTCGCTGCGGGGTGGCTGCGCGCCGCTCACGCCTCGCTCGAACGGCGCCTGCTCATGCCCCCCGCGTCGGACACTGCCGCCTAGAATCGGCCGCATGACGCTCGCCGTGGTCCGCTCGCGGGGCCTGGCCGGGCTGCAAGCGCCGGCCGTGACCGTCGAGGTTCATCTTGCCAACGGGTTGCCTTCGTTCACCCTGGTCGGGCTGCCCGACACCGAGGTGAAGGAGGCCCGCGAGCGCGTGCGCGCAGCGCTGCAGAACAACCGCTACGAGTTCCCCGCGCGGCGCATCACCGTCAACCTCGCGCCCGCCGATCTGCCCAAGGAGTCGGGACGCTTCGACCTGCCCATCGCGCTGGGCATCCTGGCGGCGAGCGGCCAGATCGCGGCCGACGCGCTGGACCGTTACGAGTACGCGGGGGAACTGTCGCTCTCGGGCGAACTGCGCCCGGTGCGCGGCGCCCTGGCCATGAGCTATGCGGTGGCGCGGGCGGCGGGCGGACACTCGGCGCGCGGCTTCGTGCTGCCGGCCGAGAGCGCGGCCGAGGCGGCGCGCGTCACGGGCGTGGTGGTCCTGCCCGCCCGCAGCCTGGCGGAGGTCGTCGAACACCTGGCCCACGCCGCGGGCGACGCCGATGCGCGCGCGCTGGCAGCGCAGGGTCCCGAGCCGGCGCCGCGTGCGCCGGTCTACCCCGACCTCACCGATCTCAAGGGACAGACCGCGGGCCGGCGTGCGCTCGAGATCGCCGCTGCCGGCGGCCACAGCCTGCTCATGGTCGGCCCGCCGGGCACGGGCAAGACCATGCTGGCCCAGCGCCTGCCCGGCATCCTGCCGCGCATGACGGCCGAGGACGCGCTCGAGTCGGCCGCGGTGCTCTCGCTCGCCGGTCGCTTCGATCCCGCGGCCTGGGCGGCTCGCCCCTTCCGCGCCCCGCACCACAGCGCCAGCGCGGTGGCCATCGTGGGCGGCGGCAATCCACCGCAGCCGGGCGAAGCCTCGCTCGCCCACCACGGCGTGCTCTTCCTCGACGAGATGCCCGAGTTCGACCGCCGCGTGCTCGAGGCGCTGCGCGAGCCGCTCGAGTCGGGCCACCTCGCCGTGGCGCGCGCCGGACATCGGGTCGACTTCCCGGCGCGCTTTCAGCTGGTCGGGGCGATGAATCCCTGCCCCTGCGGCTGGCTAGGGCACCGCACGCGCGCCTGCCGCTGCACGCCCGACCAGATCGCCCGTTACCAGGCGCGGCTGTCCGGGCCGCTGCTCGATCGCATCGACCTGCGCGTCGAGGTGGGGGCACTGGACGAGGCGGAACTGGCCGCGGCACCCGCGGGCGAGGCATCGGCGGTGGTGGCCGCGCGCGTGCAGGCTGCGCGCGAGCGGGCGCTTCAGCGCCAGGGCAAGCCCAATGCCGCGCTCGAAGGCGCGCAGATCGAGCGCGAGTGCGCGGTCGCCGGCTCGGCGCGGCAACTGTTGCTGGCCGCCAGCCAGCGCCTGGGCTGGTCGGCGCGCGCCTACCATCGCGTGCTCAAGGTCGCGCGCACCATTGCCGACCTGGAAGGCTCGGCAGCGCTCGGCCCGGCCCACGTGGCCGAGGCGATCCAGGCGCGCCGCTCGCTGCGCGAAGCGTGACGCGCGCGCCGGCGCCGGGAAGTCCTGCGGCGTGGCGGCAAGGTTCCCGCAGAGCGGGCAGGCGCCACTGCCGTGTCAGTCACCGGCACGCCCGCCTCACTGGGGCTGCGCCTAGACGGCGACCAGCCGCACGCGGTGGCCCTGAGCCTCGATCTCGGCCAGCAGGCTGCGCCCGCCGTAGAGGTGCAGCGCCCCCACCGCGACGAACACCCCGCCCCGGCGCAGCGGCAGGAACAGGCGATGCGCCATCACCGCGCTGCGGTCGATCACCAGCTTGCGGTTGAGCAGGGCGTAGTCGGCCGCAAGTTGCGCGCTGCCGCCCGCCGCCTTGGACTGCAAGGCGTGAAGCCCCGCGAGGTCGCCAGCAAGCCAGGCGCGAATCGAGGGCTCGACCAGCGCCTGCAGCTGCTCCCGATTGGCCAGCGCGTGGCGCAGCAGGCGCCACTGAACCTCGAGCGGAATGCTCTCGAAGGCCTCGATCTGTTCCTCGGGCAGTTCGAGTCCGAAGCCCGGCATGCGGCGCGCCGCGGCGAAGGCGAGCAGCCTGGCGTCGAGCGTCTCGTCGGTGTTGCCGGTGGGCGCCGTGAGGTTGATCAGCGCCGCCCAGGGCTTGAGCGAGCCAAGCAGCGCCACGGGCACCTGGGGCGCCGCGGACGAGAGCACGAGCATCTCGGCCGCATCGAGCCCGTCCTGCACGCGCTGCCCCGGCGCTGCGACCCCGGCCTCGAGCAGCAGGCCGGTGGCCTCGCGGCCCGGCGCGGCCTCGAAGGCGTAGACCCGCGCGACGGCGAACGCCCGCTCCACGGCAGGCGGCAAGGCGAGCACGCGTTCGTCGGCCACGTGGATGGTGCCGAAGATCCAGCTGGGGGGCCGCGCCGCACCGCCTTCGACGCGCCACAGGCGGCCGCGCTGGAAGCGCTCGGGCGCCGCGGACGCTGCCGCGCGCGGCAGCGCGGCAAGCGCCGCCAGCGCCAGCAGTTCACGCCGGCGCATGGCGACCCGAGCCGGGCATCAGCCCGCCGTGCCGTGGCGCAGGCGATGGATGCGGGCGCTTTGCGCGTTGGCGCTGCCCTGGATGCGCGCGCTTTCGCGCGGGCCGACGCGGCCATCGGCCGCTGCGTGGGCCTGGCGCTGCGCCAGCCGCGCCTGCCCCTGCTCGATGCGCGCCAGTTCGGTGTTCGAGACCTGGCCCTGCTGCACACCGGCAAGCGTGCGCGCCTGCTGGTTGGCACCGCGCTGCACGCCCGCCGCCATGCGTTGCGCCGAGGCCGCGGTCGGGTCGCCGGTCTGCGCGTCGTGCTTCTCGAACGCGATGGCGCGGCTCGCCTGGTTCTGTGCGGCCGTGATGCGCGCCTGCTCCCGGGTGCTGAGGCTGCCGTCGCCATAGGCGCGCGCTTCGATGCGATCGACCTGGGCCTCGGCGCGCTGCAGGCGTCCGGCCTCGCGCACGGTGAGGCTGCCGCTGTGCAGCCCCTGCTCGATGCGCTCGGCCTGATTGAGGTTGCGCTGAAGGATCTGTTCGGTGGGCGTGGCGGGTGTCTGTGCCCAGACGGGTGCAGCGGCAGCGAGCAAGGCGAGCAGGTGCAGTTTCATGGCGGTCTCCCTGGTTGTCGGTCCGGATGGACATTCCGGACAACGCGCAGGCTGCCGTGCCGCCGACGGCGCGGCTGTAAGCGAGTGCAAGCGGCGGTAACAGCCGCGCCATGCGCCTAGCGGGCCGTGGGCATGGTGAACTGCGCGCCGCGCGCCGCCCCGTCGGGCCAGCGCTGCATCACGGCCTTGTAGCGCGTGTAGAAGCGCACGCCCTCCATGCCATAGGCGTGCTGGTCGCCCATCAGGCTCTTCTTCCAGCCACCGAAGCTGTAGTAGGCCATGGGCACGGGGATCGGCACGTTGATGCCCACCATGCCCACCTGCACCCGCCGTACGAACTCGCGCGCAGTGCCGCCGTCGGCGGTGTAGAGCGCCACGCCGTTGGCGTACTCGTGCGCGTGCACCAGCGCGAGCGCGGCCTCGAAGTCGGGCACGCGCACCACCACCAGGACCGGACCGAAGATCTCTTCGCGCCAGATGCGCATCCCGGGCTGCACGTGGTCGAACAGGCAGGCGCCCAGGAAGAAGCCGCGCTCGCGTCCGGGCACCACCAGGTCGCGGCCGTCCACCACCAGGCGCGCGCCCTCGGCCACGCCCGCGTCCACGTAGGCGCGCACCTTGTCGCGGTGCGCGGCGGTGACCAGCGGGCCCATCTCGGCGCCGGGCTCGAGGCCGTCGGCCACGCGCAGGGTGCGCGCGCGTGCGGCCAGGCGCTCGACCAGCGCGTCGGCCGCGCTGCCCACCGCGACCGCCACCGAGATCGCCATGCAGCGCTCGCCCGCCGAGCCGTAGGCCGAGCCGATCAGCGCGTCCACCGCCTGCTCGAGGTCGGCGTCGGGCATCACGATCAGGTGGTTCTTGGCCCCACCCAGCGCCTGCACGCGCTTGCCGTGGGCCACCGCCTCGCGCTGCACGTACTCGGCAATCGGCGTCGATCCCACGAAGCTCAGCGCCGCCACGCCGGGGTGCGCGAGCAGGGCATCGACCGCCTCCTTGTCGCCCTGCACGACGTTGAACACGCCGGGGGGCAGGCCCGCCTCGTGCAGCAGGCGCGCCAGCAGCAGCGATGCCGACGGATCGCGCTCCGAGGGCTTGAGCACGAAGGCATTACCGCAGGCGATGGCGATGGGGAACATCCACATCGGCACCATCGCCGGGAAATTGAAGGGCGTGATGCCCGCCACCACGCCCAGGGGCTGCCGCAAGGAGAACTGATCGATGCCGGTGGAGACCTGCTCGGAGTACTCGCCCTTGAGCAGATGCGGGATGCCGCAGGCGAACTCCACCACCTCGATGCCGCGCGTGAC
>DAOTEJ010000018.1:0-33004 GCA_035454085.1 Burkholderiaceae bacterium
TCGGCATACGGCTTGCGCTCGGTGCCCGCGCGCGCTCCCTGACCCGCGCCCCCCGACCCGTAGGGCTTGCGCTCCGGGCGCGCCGCGCTGCTGCCGCCCTCGGCACCGCGCGCGCCATAGCCGCGCGCCGGCGGCGCGCCCCGATCGGCCGGCTTGCGCCCTGAAAAGGGCTTGCGGTCACCCGCGGGGCGTGCCGCCGACTTGCCACCGGCCGCGCCACGCGGCCCCTTGCGCTTGAATTCCATCGTGCTTCCTCGGCAGCCGGGACGGCCGCACTGCCCACGCACTCTAGCGCAGGCGTCCATGAAAAACGCCGCGAGCCTCCCGGCCCGCGGCGTCGGTGGAGCTTGCCTCGGTCCGCAGCGGACTC
The DNA here is from genome assembly GCA_035454085.1 of Burkholderiaceae bacterium. GTDB lineage: Bacteria > Pseudomonadota > Gammaproteobacteria > Burkholderiales > Burkholderiaceae_F > DAOTEJ01. The sequence goes on from DAOTEJ010000018.1 coordinate 371, forward strand.
AGGCGGCCTTCTTGCCCAGCGCGCTTTCGCGCAATTCGCGGCGCAGGATCTTGCCCACGTTGGTCTTGGGCAGGTCCGCGCGGAACTCGATGTACTTGGGCTTCTTGTAGCCGGTGAGGTGCTCCTTGCAGAACTCGGCCACGTCCTTCTCGGTGAGCGCGGGATCCTTCTTGACCACGAAGAGCTTCACCGCCTCGCCCGAGTTGTCGTCGGGCACGCCCACCACCGCGCACTCCATCACGCCCGGGTGCTCGGCCACCACGCCCTCGATCTCGTTGGGATACACGTTGAAGCCCGAGACCAGGATCATGTCCTTCTTGCGGTCGACGATCTTGGTGTAGCCGTCCTTGTCCATGATGCCGATGTCGCCGGTGCGGAAGAAGCCGTCGGCGGTCATCACCTTGGCGGTCTCGGCCGGGTGCTGCCAGTAGCCGGCCATCACCTGCGGGCCGCGGATGGCGATCTCGCCCACCGCGGCGACCGGCAGCTTGTTGCCTTCGTCGTCGAGGATCGCGATCTCGGTGTTGGGCACGGGCAGGCCGATGGTGCCGGTGAAACGGTCGGTGTCGGTGCGGTTGGCGGTGGCCACGGGCGAGGTCTCGGACAGGCCATAGCCCTCGCAGATCGCGCAGCCCGTGACGGCCAGCCAGCGCTTCGCCACGGCTTCCTGCACCGCCATGCCACCGCCCGCCGACAGGATGAGCCGGCTGAAGTCGAGCTTGGTGAACTCCTCGTTGTTCAGCAGTCCGTTGAACAGCGTGTTCACCGCCGGGAACACGTGGAACTTGTACTTCTGCAGTTCCTTCACGAAGCCCGGGATGTCGCGCGGGTTGGGAATCAGCACGCAGTGGCCGCCGATGCGCATGCTCATCATCGCGCACACCGTGAGCGCGAAGATGTGATAGAGCGGCAGCGCGGTGATCGTGATCGGGGCCTCGCCGGGCTTGAGCTTGGACAGCGCCGGCTGGTACCAGGCCTCGGACTGCAGCATGTTGGCCACGATGTTCCGGTGCAGCAGGGTCGCGCCCTTGCTCAGGCCGGTGGTGCCTCCGGTGTACTGGAGGAAGGCCACGTCGTCGGAGCCCACCTGCACCGGCTTGAGGTTCATCTTCACCGCGTCGGCCATCATCTCGTTCCAGCGGATCGCGCCGGGCACCGAGTACTCGGGCACCATCTTCTTCACGTGGCGCACCACGAAGTTCACGAGCAGGCCCTTGGCAAAGCCCAGCAGGTCGCCCATCGAGGTGAGCACCACGGTCTTGGTGGGCACCTTGGATGCCACCTGCTGCAGCGTGGTGGCGAAGTTCTCGAGGATGAAGATCGCCTCGGCGCCGGAGTCCTTGAGCTGGTGCTCGAGCTCGCGCGGCGTGTACAGCGGATTGACGTTGACCACCGTGCAGCCCGCGCGCAGCACGCCGGCCAGCACCACCGGGTACTGCAGCACGTTGGGCATCATGATCGCGACGCGCTTGCCCTTGCCGAAGCCGCGCGCCTGCAGCCAGGCCGCCACCGCCGCCGACTGCTGGTCGAGCTCGCGATAGGTGAGGGTCTTGCCCATGCACGAGTACGCGGGCTGCCCCGAGTACTTCGAGAACGCCTCCTCGAGCAGCTTCACGAGCGACGAATACTGGTGCACGTCCACGTCGGCGGGCACGCCCTTGGGATAGTTCTTCAGCCAGAATCGATCAGTCATGGTTGTCTCCTCGAGTCGTTTCGGGGCGGCGCCGCAGAGCCGGTACGTTTGGCAAAAATGATAGCCGCGTCGAAAGACGCTTCTCTGCGTTGCGGCAAGCTGCCTTAGGTGCAGTGCAGCAATTCGCCCTGGGGGCTAACGCTCAGACGCCGTGCGCCTTGGCAACGGCCGCAAGCTGGGCGTGGCGTTGCGGCCGCGGCAGGCTGGCAAGCTCGCGCGCCTTGGCATAGAAGCGAGGCAGGTCGCCGCCCTCGGCGGCCAGCAAGGCCTCGAAGCCCGGCACCATGTCGTTGTAAGTCGCCACGGCGCCGAGGTGGGCGTTGCCAATCGACTGCGCGAAGAAGCGGTCGTAGCCCGCCCAGCCCCCCCAGCTTGCCCGCAACACGGCGTAGTCCCGCTGCAAGTCGGCAAGAATCTGCGCCTTGCGGACGCGCATCTCGTCGGTCGACAGGCCCGAGCCATAGAGCGCCGCCAGCTCAGAGCGCGCGCCGCGCAAAAGGCCCAGGAACTGCTCGCGTCGTGCCTGGTACTGCGTCCAGGCGGCGCGCTGCTCGGGCGTGCCGTGCGCGTCCATCCAGCGACGCACGCCCTCGCGCTCGACCGCCGTGGCGAAGGACTCGTTGAACGCACTGTCGCCCGGCACGTACACGACCTGATGCGCCAACTCGTGGAAGACCAACCCGGCCAGGGCACCCTCGCCACGATCGACGAAGCTGTTGAGCAGCGGATCGGGGAACCAGCCCAAGGTCGAATACGCCGCCACGCCCTGGACGCTGACCTCGTAGCCCTCGGCGCGCAGTGCCCGTGCGTAGTCCTCCGCGGCCGCCAGGTCGAAGTAGCCGCGGTAGGTGGCGCAACCCACCACCGGGTAGCACCACTGCTTGAGAACGAGCGAGAACTCCGGCGCCGCCACCACGCTCCACACGGGGAAGGGCCGGCCCAGGTCGGCGTAGCGCTCGTAGCTCGCGTTGTCGGGCAGGCCCAGGTCGCTGACCGCGAAGCGGCGCATCTGCTGCGCGGTCTCCAGGCGCTTGGCCAACGGGGCAGGCGTGCGAGCGTCGGTGCGCACCTCGTCCACCGGACGCGCCGCGGCCATCAGGGCGAGGTGCCCGTGCACGGCCTGCGCGTAGTAGCCCGCGGTGCTGCAGGCCGCGAGCCCGAGGACGAGCGCCACCACGCCGGCCGCCAGGCAGCCACGCAGCAGCAGTTCATCGCCAAGCTTCATGGTCGGTCCAGTGTGGCACGCGCCGGCCGGGCCGCACCGCCTGCGCGACCCGCGGCGAGGCCGTCGGTCGGCCCCGCCCGGCGCAACGGCGCTTCGGCGCGCAGCGTGACCACGGTCAAGGCGAGGGCCGCACCCACTTCCACAATGAAACTGCGTGTTCAACCACAGAGCAGTGAGGAATCCATGAAGCTGCCTCTCCAGATCCTCTTCCACGGTCTCGACAAGTCGCCCGCCCTCGAGTCAGCCATTGCCGCCAAGGTCGCGGGGCTCGAACGCTTCGACCACGATCTGATCAGCTGCCGCGTCACCCTCGAGCAGGACGGCCGTCATCAGCATCAGGGCCGCGAGGTGAGCGTCAAGATCGATGTCTCGGTGCCCGGGCAGGAGATCGTCGTCACCCGCAAGCACGAAGACGCGCACGTGGCGGTCAACGACGCCTTCGAGGCCCTGCGCCGCCTGCTCAAGGACCACGCCGCGCAGCGCCGCGGCGAGGTCAAGCAGCACGTGCACTGAGGGCGTGCGGGGCGCTCAGGCGGGCGCCACCTCGACCAGGCAGTCGTAGAAGCTCGGCCCGCGGCCGATGTCGGTAAGCCGCTGGTGGGTGAGTTCGTTGACGTTCTTGCCGTCGCGCGCGAGCTTCTTCCACCAGATCGACAGGGCCACCACCACGCCGGGGCGCGCGCGATCGGTGACGCGGGCCAGCAGGTCGAGCTCGCCGCGATCATTGAACACCCGCACCCGGCTGCCGTCGGCAATGCCGCGCGCCGCGGCATCGACGGGATGGATCTCCAGCGCCGGCTCGCCCTCGGTGTCACGCAGGCTTTGCACGTTCACGAAACTCGAATTCAGGAAGTTGCGCGCCGGTGGCGAGATCATCGCCAACGGAAAGCGCACCGCCGTCTCGGGGTTGCTGCGCGGGCCTTCGTAGGGCGGCACGTAGTCGGGCACGGGGTCTAGCCCCGCCGCCGCGGCAGCGCTCGAGGCGAACTCGCACTTGCCCGAGGGCGTGGGAAAGCCGCCCTGTGCGAACGGCGCGTAGACCTCGGGCACCGCCAGCCGCTGCCAGCCGCGCGCCTTGAGCGTGGCCCAGTCCAATTGCGCGCCCGTGCCTTCGCGCTTGAAGGCCGCGGCGGCGATCTGGTCGTCGGTGTCCGAGAAGCACGGTTCCGCGTAGCCCATCTTCGTCGCCAGGCGCCGGAAGATTTCGGTGTTGGGCAGGGCCTCGCCCAGGGGATCGATGGCCGGGTTGTTGGCCAGCACGCTCAGGTGGCCATAGCTCGCGTGCACGTCGAGGTGTTCGAGCTGGGTGGTGGCGGGCAGCACCCAGTCGGCGTAGTCGGCCGTGTCGGTCTGGAACTGCTCCAGCACCACGGTGAACAGATCCTCGCGCGCGAAGCCCGCCGCCACTTCGCGCGACTGCGGCGCCACCGCCACCGGGTTGCTGTTGTAGACGATCAGGGCCTCGATGGGCGGGTCGGCGCGATGCAGCGCCTCGCCGATCGTGCTCATGTTCACGGTGCGCGGCGCGCGGCCGGCGAGCAGGTCGGGGCGCTGCAGCGCGGCGTTGTCGCGCGGGTAGACCGCGCTGGTCGACAGCAGCACCCCGCCCGCCGCGTCGCGCCAGTGGCCGCACAAGGCGGGCAGCGCCGTCACCAGGCGCACCGCGTTGCCGCCACCGCGCACGCGCTGGATGCCGTAGTTCAGGCGGATGGCGGCAGGCCGGGTATGCGCGTAGTCACGCGCGAGCTGCTCGATCACTGCCGCCTCGATGCCGCACTGCGCGGCGGCACGTTCGGGCGGCCACGCCGCGGCGCGCGCCGCGAGCTCATCGAAGCCCAGCGTGTGCCGGGCGATGTAGTCGCGGTCGAGCCAGCCCTCGCGCACCAGCACGTGAATCAGGCCCAGTGCCAGCGCGCCGTCGGTGCCGGGCAGCAGGGCAATGTGCTGATGGCACTTCTCGGCCGTGAGCGAGCGGTACGGGTCGATCGCGATCAGCCTCGCGCCACGGCGCTTGGCCTCCTGCGCAAAAGTCCACAGGTGCAGGTTCGAGGCGACCGCGTTCGCGCCCCAGAAGATGATCAGCTGCGCGTCCGCGAAGGACTCCATCGCCGGGCCGGTGCGCGTGCCCAGCACCATGGTCATGGCCTCGGCGCCCGCCGTGGCGCAGATCGTGCGGTCGAGCAGGCTGGCGCCCAGCTTGTGGAAAAAGCGCGCCGCCATGGATTCGCCCTGCACCAGGCCCATGGTGCCGGCGTACGAATAGGGCACGATGCGCTGCGGGTCGCGCGCGGCAATCTGTGCGAGGCGCGCGGCGATGGCGGTGAGCGCCTCGTCCCAGCTGGCGCGCTCGAAGCGCCCCTCGCCCTTGCGGCCCACGCGCCTGAGCGGATACAGAAGTCGCTGCGGGTGATAGGTGCGCTCGGTGTAGCGGCTGACCTTGGTGCACAGCGCCCCGCGCGTGGTGGGGTGGTCCGGATCGCCCGTGACCTTGAGCGCGATGCGCTTGCCCTGCGCGTCACGGCCCACGTGAACCAGCATCGCGCAGGTGTCGGGGCAGTCGTGCGGGCAGGCGGCGCGGACGAACTCGGTCGCGGCTTCGGGAGTGTTCATCGGTCGAACGCTTCTTCGGTGGCGGTCGGCTCAGGCCGGCGGCGTGGCCTCGATCAGCCGATCGAGGAAGGCCTCGCAGGCCGCGACCTGCTCGTAGCTGATGTACTCGTCGGGCTTGTGCGCCTGTTCGATCGAGCCCGGCCCCATCACCACGGTGGGGATGCCCACGCTGGTGAACACGCTCGCCTCGGTGGCAAAGCTCACCGCGCCCGTGCCCAGGTGGCGGGTGCGCGCGAGCTCCTGCGCCCAGCCCACCAGCGGCGCGTCGGGCGCGATCCCGAACGCCGGCAGGTCCATGCCGATGTCGAAGGCGATCGCCGCCTCGGGCGCCACGGCGCGCATGCGCGGCAGCAGCTCGTCCTTGGCGTAGGCCTCGATCTGGTCGCTCATCAGGTCGTGCGGCGTCGCCGGCAGGTTGCGCATCTCGAACTCGAACTCGCAATCGCGGGGCACCACGTTGACCGCGATGCCGCCGCGGATCACGCCGGTCTGCAGGGTGCTGTGCGGCACCTCGAAGCGCGCATCGCGCGGCTCCTCGCGCGCCATGTGCTCGGCCAGGACGCGGATGTAGGCGATCAACTGCGCCGCGTACTCGATCGCGTTGACGGCCGTGGGGGTGAGGGAGGAATGGGCCTCGCGGCCGCGCACGCGGCAGCAGTAGTCGCGCTTGCCCTTGTGCGCCACGATGGCACGCATGTCGGTCGGCTCGCCGATGATGCAGCCCGCCGGAGCGATGCCGCGCTCGGCCAGATCGGCCACCAGGCCGCGCACGCCGAAGAAGGTGGTCTCCTCGTCGTAGGTCAGGGCGATGTGCACCGGCAGGCGCTGCTGGGCGGCCATCAGACGCTGGGCGTGGGCGAGCACGATGGCGATGAAGCCCTTCATGTCGGCCGTTCCCCGCCCGTGGATGCGGCCGTTGCGGTGCGTGGCCACGAAGGGATCGCTTGCCCAGTCCTGCCCGTCCACGGGCACGGTGTCGGTGTGGCCCGAGAGCACGATGCCGCCGCGGCGCGCACCGGCCGCGTCGTCGGCCAGGGTGCAGAACAGGTTGGCCTTGGTGCGCCGGGCGTCGTAGACCAGGTGAGGCTTGAGCCCCAGCGCGGCAAGGTGATCGCGCGCGAACTCGATCAGGCCCAGGTTGGAATCGCGGCTGACCGTGGGAAAGGCGATCAGCCGGTCGATCATGGCAAGCGCGGCGGCCGAGGGAGCCACGGCGGCGGAAGTGGCGGACATGATGCTGACCTAGAGGGCGGTCGCGGCATTGTAGAGGCCCGCCCGGCGGCCTCGGTACCATGCACCCATCGGCCCCGAGGACATGCGCCATGCAGCTCATCGACCGCATCAGCCAGTTCCAGCACGAGATCCGCGCCATCCGCCGCGACCTGCACGCCCATCCCGAGCTGCGCTTCGAGGAGACGCGCACCGCCGGCGTGGTGGCCGGGCGGCTCGAGTCATGGGGCATCGAGGTGCATCGCGGCCTGGGCGGCACCGGGGTGGTGGGCGTGCTGCGTCACGGGCGCGGCACGCGCTCGATCGGACTGCGCGCCGACATGGATGCACTGCCGATCCAGGAGCTCAACACCTTCGCGCACGCCTCGCGCCACGCCGGCAAGATGCACGCCTGCGGGCACGACGGGCACACCGCCATCCTGCTCGCCGCGGCGCGCCATCTGGCCGAGGAGCGGCCGTTCGAAGGCACGGTGAACTTCATCTTCCAGCCGGGCGAGGAAGGCGGCGCGGGCGCGCGGCGCATGATCGAGGACGGCCTGTTCGAGCGCTTCCCCTGCGACGCGGTGTTCGGCCTGCACAACTGGCCCGGCATGAAGGCCGGGCACTTCGGCACCTGCCCCGGCCCGATGATGGCCTCGAGCAACGAGTTCGAGATCCTGGTGCGCGGCAAGGGCAGCCACGCCGCCATGCCGAACCTGGGCGTGGATCCGGTGTTCGTCGCGGTGCAGATCGCCCAGGGCCTGCAGGGCATCGTCACCCGCGTCAAGAAGCCGATCGACGCGGCCGTGCTGTCGATCTCCACGATCCAGGCCGGCAACGCGCTCAACGTGATCCCCGACACCGCGCGCCTGGCGGGCACGGTGCGCACCTTCTCGGACGAGGTCACGGCGCTGGTCGAGGAACGCATGCGCCACCTCGCCACCCTCACCGCTCAGGCACACGGCGCGCACGCCGAGGTGCAGTTCGTGTGGAACTATCCGCCCACCGTGAACCATGCGCGCGAAGCCGCGCTGGCGTGCGACGTGATGGCCGAGATCGTGGGCGAGGCCTGCGTCAACCGCGCCGTCGAGCCGACCATGGGCGCCGAGGACTTCGCCTTCATGCTCCAGGCCCGCCCCGGCGCCTATGCCTTCCTGGGCAATGGCGAGGCGCTCGGCGCGCACCGCGAGTCCGGCCATGGCCTCGGGCCCTGCACCCTGCACAACGCCTCGTACGACTTCAACGACGAACTCATCCCGCTCGGCGCGACCTACTTCGTGCGACTCGTGGAGCGCTGCCTGCGGCCCTAGCGCAGGCCGTAGCGCGCGCGCAGGCGCGGGGTCTGGAAGAGCGCCGCGCCAAGCAGGGCCAGCGCCGCCACTGCGCCCAGGATGAACGCCAGACGCGTCCAGGGCGCGCCCAGGCTGATGCGCTGCTGCACGAAGCCCACGGTGGTCCAGACCCACTCCGCCGCGCCCAGCACCAGGGCGGTCTGCACCACGCGCGCCACCCAGGCGCGCGGCAGCGCAAGCAGGCCGGTAAGTGCGACGCACAGAAGGGCGAGGGGCCACTCGCCGGCCCGGTAGAAGTGGGCGCCGAGCACGAGCAGCGACAGCGCGGCAGGCAGGGTGAGCAGGAAGTTCATGGCGCAAGACCAGGCAAGAGTGCAGACGGACGCGAGCATCGCGGCCCGGGCGCGCTGCTGGTTTGATCCCGGTCGCACCGCACCGAAGGAGGTAGGCTTGGCTGCGGGCCAACCCTGAGGCGCGCATCGCGCCGCGCGCTCCGGGCCGGGTCACAGCGATTGCCTAGACTGGCGGGGTTCCCGTCGCGCCCGCACCCCTGCCCCCGTCCATGTCCGCCTCCGATCCCAAGACCATCCGCATCCGCGGCGCGCGCCAGAACAACCTGCGCAACCTCGACCTCGACCTGCCCACCGGCGAGCTCACCGTGGTCACCGGCGTGTCGGGATCGGGCAAGAGCTCGCTGGTGTTCGACACGCTCTACGCCGAGGGCCAGCGCCGCTACGTCGAGACCTTCAGTCCCTACGCGCGCCAGTTCCTCGACCGCATGGACCGGCCGCAGGTGGACCGCATCGAGGGCGTGCCGCCGGCCATCGCCATCGACCAGACCAATCCGGTGCGCACCTCGCGCTCGACGGTGGGCACGATGACCGAGCTCAACGACCACCTCAAGCTGCTGTTCGCGCGCGCCGCGCACCTGCACTGCCGGCGCTGCGGCGAGCGGGTGGAGCGCGACACCCCCGCGGGCATCTTCAGCAAGCTCGCGGCGCGCGCCCAGGCGGCCGGCGACCCGCGCGTGGTGCTGAGCTTCGAGGTGCCGGTGCCCAGCAACTTCAAGGAAGAGGAAGTGCGCGCCGCGCTCGAGGCCCAGGGCTACACGCGCATCCACGCCGAGCGCGATGCCGGCGGCCAGAAGCGCCTCGATGTGGTGGCCGACCGCCTGCGCCTGGGCGGCGCCGAACGCGCCCGCGTGCTGGATGCGATCGAGCGCGCCCTGCGCCTGGGCGGCGGCCGCGTCGCCGCTCACGCCCAGGACGACGACGGCGCCACCACCGCCACCTGGAAGTTCAGCGAGGGCCTGCACTGCGCCGACTGCGACATCGCCTACGAGACGCCGCACCCCTCCACCTTCAGCTTCAACTCGCCCCTGGGCGCGTGCGAGACCTGCCGCGGCTTCGGTCGGGTGATCGGAGTCGACTTCGGGCTGGTGATCCCCGACCGTGGCAAGTCGCTCGCCGAAGGCGCGGTCAAGCCCTGGCAGACCAAGAGCTTCGAGGACTGCCAGCGCGACCTGGTGAAGTTCGCGCGCCGCGACGGGGTGGCGCTCGACGTGCCATTCCGGGACCTGCCGGCCGAGCACCAGCACTGGGTGCTCGAGGGCGAGCCCGCCTGGAAGGGCAAGTGGCAGACCCAGTGGTACGGCGTGCGGCACTTCTTTGCCTGGCTCGAGAGCAAGGCCTACAAGATGCACATCCGCGTGCTCCTCTCGCGCTACCGCAGCTACACCGAGTGCCCCACCTGCGCCGGCGCGCGCCTCAAGCCCGAGGCGCTGCTGTGGCGCGTGGGCACCGCAGCCGACGCGGCGCGCGCCCTGGCGCCACGCGGCAGCGACGAGGCCGGCGCCGATGCCCAGGCGCACGTCGCGCCCGGCGCCCGCGCCGAGCGCGACGCGCCGAGCTACCGCCGCTATCTGCCGGTGAGCGTGGCCTGGTCGCGCGCCACGCTCGACGCCCTGCCGGGCCTGGCGATCCACGACCTGATGCTGCTGCCCATCGAGCGCATCAGGAGCTTCTTCGACTCGCTCGCCCTGCCCGCCCCGTTCGACGAGGCGAGCGAGATGCTGCTAGAGGAGATCCGCGCGCGGCTCAAGTTCCTGGTCGACGTGGGCCTGGGCTACCTCACGCTGGACCGCCAGAGCCGCACGCTGTCGGGCGGCGAGGTCCAGCGCATCAACCTGACCACGGCGCTGGGCACCTCGCTGGTCAACACGCTGTTCGTGCTCGACGAGCCCAGCATCGGCCTGCACCCGCGCGACATGGACCGCGTCACCCGCGTGATGCACCGCCTGCGCGACGCGGGCAACACCCTGGTGGTGGTCGAGCACGACCCGCAGGTGATGCTCGCCGCCGACCGCGTGATCGACATGGGCCCGGGCCCGGGCGAGCGCGGCGGGCGCATCGTCTTCAACGGCAGCCCGGCCGCGCTCAAGCGGGCCGGGACGCTCACCGGGCGCTACCTGGGCGGCGCGCTGCGCATGGACAAGCCCTTCCGCGAGCCGGTGAGCGGCAAGACGCCGAAGATCGTGGTGCAGGGCGCGCGCGAGCACAACCTCAAGCGCATCGACGTCGAGGTCCCGCTCAAGCGCCTGGTGGCGGTGACGGGCGTGTCGGGCTCTGGCAAGTCCACCTTGATCCAGGACGTGCTCGTGCCCGCGCTGCTGCAGGCCAAGGGCCGCGCCACCGAGGCAGCGGGCGCGCACGACGCGGTGCTGGGGGCCGACTGGATCGACGACCTCGCCTTCGTGGACCAGAGCCCGATCGGCAAGACCACGCGCTCCAATCCCGCGAGCTACGTGGGCGCCTTCGATGCGCTGCGCGCCATCTTCGCCAAGGCGGAGCTCGCCCGCGAGCGCGGCTACACCGCCGGCACCTTCAGCTTCAACAGCGGCGACGGGCGCTGCCCCACCTGCGGCGGCAACGGCTTCGAGCACGTCGAGATGCAATTCCTCTCGGACGTCTACCTGCGCTGCCCCGACTGCGACGGCAAGCGCTACCGGCCCGAGACCCTGGAGGTCACGATCGCCCGCGGCGGGCGCGAGCTCGACATCGCGCAGGTGCTGGACCTCACGGTGAGCGAGGCGGTGCAGCTCTTCGCCGCCGACCGCGAGGTGCTGCGCGCGCTGGCGCCGCTCGAGGACGTGGGCCTGGAATACCTCAAGCTCGGCCAGCCCGTGCCCACGCTGTCGGGCGGCGAGGCGCAGCGGCTCAAGCTCGCCGGCTTCCTGGCCCAGGCCGCGAGCGGCAAGCCGCCCACCCGGGGCACGCTCTTCCTGTTCGACGAGCCCACCACCGGCCTGCACTTCGACGACGTGGCCAAGCTGCTGCGCGCGCTGCGCAAACTGATTGCGGCCGGGCACTCGGTGGTGGTGATCGAGCACAACCTCGACGTGATCGACGCCGCCGACTGGCTGATCGACCTCGGCCCCGAGGGCGGCGACGCCGGCGGTCGCCTGATGGGCGCAGGCACGCCCGACGAGCTGATCGCCCTGCCCGCCTCGCACACCGGGCGCGCGCTGGCGGCCTACCGCGCGACGCTGGCGGGTGGCCGCGCCGAGGCGCGCGCCGGCAGCGCCGCCACCGTGGCCTTCGCCGAGGAGCCGCGCGCCGACTTCGGCGTGCCGCTGCAGACCCAGCTCGCTGCGCGGCGCGCCGCGCAGCGCAATGCGATCGAGGTGGTGCACGCGCGCGAGCACAACCTGAAGAACATCACGGTCGAGATCCCGCGCGATCAGTTCACGGTGATCACCGGCGTGTCGGGCAGCGGCAAGAGCACGCTCGCCTTCGACATCCTGTTCAACGAGGGTCAGCGGCGTTACCTGGAGTCGCTCAACGCCTACGCGCGCTCGATCGTGCAGCCGGCCGGCCGGCCCGACGTGGACGCGATCTACGGCATCCCGCCCACCGTGGCGATCGAGCAGCGCACCTCGCGCGGCGGGCGCAAGTCCACCGTGGCCACGCTCACCGAGGTCTATCACTTCCTGCGCCTGCTCTACGTCAAGCTCGGCGTGCAGCACTGCCCCGACTGCGGCGTGGCGGTCACGCCGCAGAGCTTCGACGCCATCGTGGCCGGCGTGATGAAGGAACTGCGCGGCACCCACGTGGGCGTGCTGGCGCCACTGGTGGTCAACCGCAAGGGCGTCTACACCGATCTGGCCAAGTGGGCGCACGGCAAGGGCCACACGCATCTGCGCGTGGACGGCGCCTTCCTGCCCACGGCGAAGTTCCCGCGCATCGAGCGCTTCAGGGAACACACGATCGAGCTGCCGGTGGGCGATGTGGTGGTCGGCCCCGACACCGAGCCGCGCCTGCGCGCGCTGCTCGCCGAGGCGCTCAAGCACGGCCACGGCGTGGTGACGCTCGCCTGGCCGCTGGCCGACCTGCAGGCGGCCATTGCGCGCGGCGCGCCCGCACCGCGCCTGGCCCAGAAGAGCTGGTCCACGCAGCGCGCGTGCTCGAGCTGCGGCGCGAGCTTCCCCGAGCCCGACCCGCGGCTGTTCTCGTACAACAGCAAGCACGGCTGGTGCGAGGCCTGCTTCGGCACCGGTCTCAAGCTCACGGGCTTCGACGCCGAGCAAAGCGGCGAGGAGATCCAGTGGAACGCCTGGTACGAGGGCGCCACCGAGCCCTGCGAGTCTTGCCACGGCCAGCGCCTCAACCGCGTGGCGCGGGCGGTGAAGTTTGCGGGGCGCTCGATCGCCGAGCTGGCGCAACTGCCGGTCGATCAGGCGCGCGGCCTGTTCGCGGGCCTGGTGCTGGGCGGCCGCGAAGCCGAGATCGCGCGCGACGCGCTGGCCGAGATCCGCGGCCGGCTCGAGTTCCTGGAGGAGGTCGGCCTGGGCTACCTGGCGCTCGACCGCGCCGCGCCCACGCTGTCCGGTGGCGAGGCGCAGCGCATCCGCCTGGCCGCGCAGCTGGGCAGCAATCTGCAGGGCGTGTGCTACGTGCTGGACGAACCCACCATCGGCCTGCATCCGCGCGACAACCGCATCCTGCTGGCCGCGCTCGACAAGCTCGCGCGCAAGGGCAATACGCTGGTGGTGGTGGAGCACGACGAGGACACCATCCGCCGCGCCGGGCACCTGATCGACATCGGCCCCGCCGCCGGCGTGCGCGGCGGGCGCGTGGTGGCCCAGGGCACGGTGGCCGACCTGATGGCCGCCGAGGACTCGCTCACCGGCCGCTACCTGCGTACCCCGCTCGCGCACGCCCCGCAGCCGCGCCGGCCGGTGACGGCCGCCACGCCGCGCGTCACGGTGCGCGACGCCCGCCTGCACAACCTGGCACAGCCCGAGGCGAGCTTCCCGCTCGGGCGCCTGAGCGTGGTGACGGGCGTGTCGGGCTCGGGCAAGTCCACGCTCGCGCGTGACGTGCTGCTCGCCAACCTGCAGCGCGCCCTGAGCCGCGAGGGCACGAGCGGCCTGTGGGCGGGCTGCGCGGGCATCGAAGGCTGGGCTCAGGTGGACCGCGTGCTGGAGGTGGACCAGACCCCCATCGGCAAGACACCGCGCTCCTGTCCCGCCACCTACGTGGGCTTCTGGGACGCGATCCGCAAGCTCTACGCCGACACCCTGGAGGCGCGCACGCGCGGCTACGGGGCCGGGCGCTTTTCCTTCAACACCAAGGGCGGGCGCTGCGAGGCCTGCGAGGGCCAGGGCATCCGCACCATCGAGATGAGCTTCCTGCCCGACGTGAAGGTGCTGTGCGACGTGTGCGGCGGCGCGCGCTTCAACGAAGAGACGATGGCCGTGCAGTGGAAGGGCCGCAGCATCGGCCAGGTGCTGCAGATGGAGATCGACGAGGCCGCGGACTTCTTTGCCGCCCACGCCGCCATCGCCCACCCGCTGCGCCTGCTGCAGGACGTGGGCCTGGGCTACCTGACCCTGGGCCAGCCCTCGCCCACCCTGTCGGGCGGTGAAGCCCAGCGCATCAAGCTGGTGACCGAACTGGCCAAGGTGCGCGACGACGTGGCGCGCCGCGGGCAGAAGCCTCCGCACACTTTCTACGTGCTCGACGAGCCGACCGTGGGCCTGCACATGGCCGACGTCGAGAAGCTGATCCGCGTGCTGCATCGCCTGGTGGATGCCGGCAACACGGTGGTGGTGATCGAGCACAACCTCGACCTGATCGCCGAGGCCGACTGGATCCTGGACCTAGGCCCCGAGGGCGGCACCGGCGGCGGCCGCGTGGTGGCCGAGGGCAGCCCCGCGCAGATCATCGCCGCGGGCACGCATACGGGAGGGGCGCTGCGGGAGTTCCTACGCGGGCGCTAAGGCGGCAGCGCCCAAGTGGGAGGACGACGCCTAGAGAAGGCTCGCTAGGACGCTCTCCACGAGAGCCGCTGCACGGTGAACGACACTGGCGTAGTCAGGCGCAGCATCGTGTAGTCGCGGCGCGTTAGTGGTGCCGCGGGCTCGAAGCACAGCTCGATCGAGGCTTCGGCGAACCGCCCCGCGGCAACGGGACGCATGGGCGCCACATCCCCCTGGGCGGTGACGAGGCTGAGGTCCGGGAAGAACGGTGGACCGCCGCGCGCGGGGTCGAGAGTGATGCCTTGCGCGCTTACTGACGCGCCCGCCTGAGGCACAAGGCAGGCGAGCACGTAGGCACCATGAACCAGAGTGACTCCATCAATGGTGACACCAAGGTAGCTACCCGCCTTCAAGGTTTCGTTGCGCAGGAGATCCCCACTCCAGGTCACCTTGACGCGTGCTTCATCACATGCCGTCAGCAGGAGTGCAGCCGTGACGAGAGTACCGACGAAAAGCGCACGCCCCACTGGAGCCATGCAAGAGGAGGTCTGCACCATTGGAATCGCCGGAAGAGTCATGAGCCCACGAGTGTGCCGAAGCTGCATTGGCAACAGAACTGCGGTCTTCCCCCGTCTGATCAAGCAATGCTCCGCTTGACTCGCCGACACTTTACCGATCACCCGTCCCGCGTGCGCGCACTTCCCGCACCATCGCTTCGGCGCCAGGAGCACGCTCCGCCTCCAGCCCGGCGATCACCCCCGCGCGATTCGCCGCCGGCTGGTTCTGGCTGACCTTCCACTTGCCCACCAGGCGCTCGACGCGCAGTTCCAAGCCCACCACCTGCGCGACCATCTTCTCGATGTAATCGTGCGGCGCGTCGCTCACCGCCCAGGGCTGGGCGCGGGGCGACTCCATCTGCGCGGTCAGGCGGTCGAGCAGGCGGCGGACCCAGGCCGCGTCGTCGTGGATGTGCAGCCGGCCGTGGGCGTGAACGGTGACGTAGTTCCAGGTCGGCACGACCTTGCCGTGCTCGCGCTTGCTGGGGTACCAGGACGGGCTGACGTAGGCCTGCGGCCCCTGGAAGATCGCCAGCGCCTCGAGCTCTGCGCCCGCGAACCGCCACAGCGGATTGGCGCGCGCCACGTGGCCCAGCAGGGTGGCCTCGCCCGCCACATCGAGTGCGAGGCACAGGGGAAGATGGTTCGCGTCCAGCCCCGCCGCGCCTGCCGTCACCAGCACCGCCAGCGGCTGCGCCTGGATCAGCGCGTACAGGACCTCGGGACGCGTTTCGGTGAAGTGGCTGGGCAGGTACACGGCATAGGCCTTTGCGCGGGGATGGAGCGAGTCTGCCGGCGTCGTGCCGCGCTCAGGCGAGTCCGGCCTGCGCCAGCTTCACCAGCGCGTGCAGCGTGCGATTGACCGGTGCGTCGAGGCCGAGCTCGGCCGCGCGGCGCGCCACGAAGCCGTTGAGGTGATCGATCTCGGTGGCGCGGCCGCGCGCCAGGTCCTGGGCGGTGGACGAGACCTGCCGCGGCATGGCGGGCGCGAGCGCCAGGCAGGCGGCACGCGCGGCCTCGGCGTCGAGCGCCACGCCGCTGGCACGGGCCACGGCCACGACTTCCTCGATCGCCTCGAGCAGCAGGGCGCGCATCTCGGGCACGCCCATCATGCAGCCGTAGTCGGCGCGGCCCAGCGCGCTGGCGGCGTTGTAGGCGCAGTTGAGCGCGAGCTTCATCCACAACTCGGCGGCGAGGTCCGTACTCACGCGGCAAGGCACGCCCGCCGCGGCAAGCCGCGCGGCCCAGGACGCGATGTCCACGCCCGACGCCGCCGGCCAGGCGCCGAGCACGAGATCGCCGCGGCCGCTGTGCTTCACCACGCCCGGGGCGGACAGTGCCGCGGCCACGTAGACGATCGCGGGCGCCACGGCGCAGGGCAGGTGGGAGGCGGCGCGCTCGGCGTTATCCACGCCGTTTTGCAGGCACAGCACCAGGGCGTCGCGGGCCAGGTGCGGGGCCAGGGCCTGCGCGGCGGCTTCGGTGTCGCCACTCTTCACGGCCAGCAGCACGAGTTGCGCGCCGCGGGCGGCTGCCGCTTCGGTGTCTGCGGCCGCACGCACGGTTCGGGTGCCGTCGGCACGCTCGAGCGTCAGGCCGCGCTCGCGCACCGCGTTCACGTGGGCGGCGCGCCCGATCAGCACCACCGGCCACCCGGCCTGCGCCAGCATGGCGCCGAAGTAGCTGCCCACCGCTCCCGCGCCCATCACCGCCACGCGCGGCGGCGCGGCGTTCATCGGGTAGCGGGCGGCGTGGCGCTGCCCAGGTCTCGCAGCCAGGCGGTGAGCGTGGCGTAGAGCACGCCCAGCACGACCGGCCCGATGAACAGGCCGATGAAACCGAAGGCCAGGAAGCCGCCCAGCACGCCCACGAACATCACCGAGATCGGCATGCCCGCTTCCTTGCTGATCCACACCGATTGCAGCACTCCGTAGCCGAAGTGCACGCCCAGGCTCCACACGGCGATGAAAATGGCCCAGCCCATCGAGCCCTGCCACCACAGCCACCCGCCCACGGCCAGGCCGATCAAAAAGATCGGCGCCTGCACCAGGGCCAGCACGAAGGAGATCACGCCCAGCAGGCCGAGCGCCGGCGCCCCGGCGATCGCCAGCCCGGCGAGCAGCGCGAGCGCCGCCACCGCCGCGCCGCCGATCACGCCCAGCGACACGCCGCGGATCACGCGCGTGGCCACCTGCACGAGCTCGCGTCCGCGGCGCGGCTCGACGGCCTCGGCGAGGCGCTGCACGTAGCCCACGCCGCGCTCGGCACCGAGCAGCAGCGGGAAGACCAGGATCATCGCCACCAGCACCTGCACGAAGGAGCCGCCGATGGCCAGCCCCGCCTCGAGCAGCCAGGTGCCCACGTCGCCCAGCGCGGTCTCGACCCGGGCAAAGGCCGAGAAGTCACCGTGTTGCGCCTCGAGCCACAGTTCCTTGAGGTGCGGTCCCGCGATGGGCAGGCGCTCGAGCCAGTCCGGCGGCGCCATGCTGGCGAGATCGAGCGCACCCACCCAGGCGTTGAGCGCCTGCACCCCCTGGGTGGCGTAGAGCAGCAGCAGTCCCACCGGCAGGAGCACGGTGACCACCAGAAACAGGCTCATCACCGCCGCGGCCAGGCGCTTGTGTCCGCCCAGCGCGCGCGCCAGCCGCGTCTGCAGCGGATGCACGGCCACGGCCAGCGACACCGCCCAGGCCAGCGACACCGCGAAGGGCTCGACGATCTTCCAGCTGGCGAACAGCAGCAGCAGGAACAGCACCAGACCGCCCGCACGGGCATAGAGCCCGCGCTGCAGGGTGGCCTCGCCCGCCGAGGGCGGAGGCGGTGGCTGCCGAATCTCCATCGTGAGCTTTCGTGACCGAATCGCCGGTGATTCTGGCACGCACTTGCGCTTAGCATGCGCGCATGACGATCGAGCCCGGACTGCCCGCGCGCCTGGCCAAGGTGGCGCTGGCCAACGTCGCCACCGAGTATCCGTACCACCTCGTGCACCTGGCACGGTCCGACGCGGACCTGCAGCCGCCACGCGGCCTCTACCCGGCCTTCTGGGGCAGCTACGACTGGCATTCGAGCGTGCACATGCACTGGACGCTGGTGCGCAGCCTGCGCCTTGCGCCGGCGCACGCCCAGGCCGCCGCGGCCCGCGCGCATCTGGACACGCGCCTCACCCACGGCGCCATCGCCGCGGAACTCGACTACTTCCAGGCCGGCGGCCGCGCCAGCTTCGAGCGGCCGTACGGCTGGGGCTGGCTGCTCAAGCTCGCCGCGGAGCTCGCCGCGCTGGCCCGTCACGATCCGCAGGCCGTGCGCTGGGGCGCGGCGCTCGCGCCGCTGGCCGAGCTTCTGGCGCAGCGCCTGGTCGGCTACCTGGCCCGCGCCGACTACCCGGTGCGCGCCGGCACGCACGGCAACTCGGCCTTCGCGCTATTGCTCGCGCTCGACTACGCCGGCGCCGCGGGTGACGTGGCGCTGCAGTCAGCCATCGCCACGCGCGGGCGCGCATGGTTTGGCGCCGACCGCGACTACCCGGCGCGCTACGAGCCCTCGGGTGACGACTTCCTCAGCCCCGGCCTGACCGAGGCCGCGCTGATGCACGCCCTGCTGGACCCGGCCGACTTTGCCGACTGGTGGGCCGACTTCGCGCCCGGCGGCACCTGGCTGCCCTGGCTCGAGCCGGCGCGCGTGGCCGACCCGCGCGATCCCAAGACCGTGCACCTGCACGGCCTGAATCTCGCCCGCGTGTGGTGCTGGCGCCGCTTGCTGCCCGCCTTGGGCGAATCCGTGCGCGTGCGCGTCGCGCCGGCGATCGAGGAGCACCTGGCCGCCTCGCTCGCCTCGGCCACGCGCGGCGATTACGTGGGCACGCACTGGCTGGCCTCGTTCGCGTTGCTGGCCGTGGCCGACACGCTTGACTGAGGTCAAGCGCGCGGCGGCGACTGCCGTGTGTGATGCGCGAGGGAGGTGCTCATGGCCGGGTCCACGCACAATCAGTTCGACGCAATCGTCATCGGTTCGGGCATCGGCGGGCTGACCGCCGCCGCGGCGCTCACGCGCAGCGGGCGCAAGGTTGCGGTGCTCGAGCGCCACGCGCAGCTCGGCGGTCTGTCGCAGAGCTTCGAGCGCCAGGGCTGGCGCTTCGACGTGGGCGTGCATTCCATCGGCGGCGCGGGCTCGGTCGACGGCCAGCCCGGCGCGCTGCGCAAGATGCTGGACGCGCTCACGCCCGACGGCCTGCAACTGGCCGCGACCGGCCCGGTGACCGACTCCATCCGCCTGCCGGGATTCCGCTTCGACATTCGCCACCCGGCGCGCCAGTTTGCCGACGATCTGCGCGCCCGCTTCCCCGAGGAGGGCGACGGCATCACACGCTACTTCGCGGCGCTCACCGAGGCGCGCAAGGCACTCGAGGCGGTGTTCGCGGCGCACTCGATGCCGGGCCTGGTCTCGCGCGGCATGCTGTGGGTCAAGGCCGACGAGATCGAGCGCTGGGTAGGCCGCACCACGGCCGAGGTGATGGACGAGCTGATCAACGAGCCGCGCCTCAAGGCCCTGCTCACGGCGCAGTGGGGCGACTACGGCGGCCAGCCCACCGAGGCCTCCTTCGCGATCCACGCCACGGTGATCGCGAGCTACCTCGACGGCGCCTACTACCCCGAGGGCGGCGGCGCGAGCTTCGCGCGCGAGTTCGCGCGCACCGTGCGCGGGGGCGGCGGCGAACTGCGCACGGGCGCCGAGGTCGCGGCCGTGCTCCTGGACAACGAACGCATCAGCGGCGTGCGCCTGGCCGATGGCAGCGAACTGGCCACCGAGTGCGTGGTCTCGGACGCGGGCGCGCGCAACACGCTGCGCCTGCTGCCGTCGGAGGAGGTGCCGTACGAGTGGGCGGCCGACGCTCTGGGCATCGAGCGCTCGGTGGGCTACGTGGGCCTGTATCTGGGGCTGGAGGGCGACATCGAGGCAGCGGGCGCGAGCCGCGCCAATGTGTGGGTCCACGAGGACTGGAACATCAACCGTCTGTGGCAGGACCCGGCCGCAGACAGCGACGCGCCCGCGATGTTCGTCTCCTTCCCCTCGCTCAAGGACCCGCGCCACGACCCGGGCGCGGCGCGCAAGCACACCTGCGAGATCGTCACCCTGGTCGACGCCGACGCCTTCAAGCACTGGGAACGCGGCGGCGCGGCGCATTCGAAGGACGCCGGCTATCTGGCCCTGAAGCGGCGCATCGAGCAGCGCCTGCTCGCTCAGTTCGGACGACACTTCCCCGAGCTCGCGCCACTGGTGAAGTTCGTCACCAGCTCGACGCCGCTCTCCGTGGCCAACTACACGGGCGCGGAACACGGCGCGATGTATGGCCTGGCGGTGACGCCGCAGCGCTTCCTCTCGGAGGCCCTGCGTCCGCGCACACCGGTGCACGGGCTCTACCTTGCGGGCCAGGACGCGTGCTGCCCCGGCGTGACCGGCGCACTGATGGGCGGTCTGATGGCGGCGATCGCCGTCGATCCCCGCCTGCTGGGGCTGCTGCGATGAGGCGCCGACTGTTGGTGGCCGCCCTGGCGCTGGGGCTGGCGGCCTGCGCCGCGCCGGGACCCGACGCCCGCCGCGAGGCCGTGGTGCGCAGCCTGGAAGGGCGCTGGCAACTGGTGTCCGAGGTCTCGAACGGCAAGAGCCTGCCCGAGGAATTCGTGCGCCGCGTGAACGTGAGCATCCGCGACGGCCACCACAGCGTGATCATCGACGGCAAGACCGTGCTGCACGAGATCCCGTTCGAGTTCGATGCCGCCGCCGACCCCATGACGAGCATCGATCGCCTGCCGGACGGGCGCGAGATCCTCGGCATCTTCCGGGTCGATGGCGACGCGCTGGTGAGCTGCGTCGGCGCGCCCGGGCGGCCGCGGCCCACCGACTTCACCGCACCGGCGGGCTCGGGTCAGGTCTTGAGGGTCTTCCGGCGCCTGCCGCCGGCGTAAGGCCGCTGGCTCAGCGGGCGGGCTCGAGGCGCAGCAGCGCGCCGTCGGGCCGGCCGGTGAGCAGGTACAGGTACCCGTCCGGTCCCATGCGCACGTCGCGGACTCGCGGCAATTGCCCAGCCAGGATGAGCTCCTCCTCGACCACCCGCTCGCCGTCGAGCCGCACGCGGATCAGGCTCTGGCCGCGCAGCGCGCCCATGAACAGGTCGCCCTTCCACTGCGGGAATTTGTCGCCCGTGTAGAAGGCCATGCCCGAGAGCGCGGGCGAAGGCGTCCAGTGCTTCACCGGCTGGGCGAGGCCCGCCTTGGCCGTGCCCTCGCCGATCTTGGTGCCCGAGACATAGTTGACGCCGTAGGTGATCACCGGCCAGCCGTAGTTGACGCCGGGCTGGATCAGGTTGAGCTCGTCGCCGCCCTGCGGCCCATGCTCGCTCGCCCACAGTGCGCCGCTCGCCGGATTAAGGGCCGCGCCCTGCACATTGCGGTGGCCCAGCGAGTACACCTCGGGCCGCGTTGCCGCGTCCGCGAAGCGCGGGTTGCCGGGCGCGGGCTGCCCCGTGTCGGTGAGGCGCAGGATCTTGCCGGCGTGGTCATCGGGGCGCTGGGCGCGAGCCATCTCGCCGCGATCACCCAGCGTGAGGTAGAGCAGTCCGGCGCGGTCGAACACCAGGCGCGAGCCGAAGTGCAGCCCGCTGGCCGACTTGGGGGCCATGCGGAAGAGGGTCTGCACCTCATCGAGGCGCCATGCGCCCGGTCCACCCGCCAGACGGCCGCGTGCCAGCTCGGTGCCCCAGCCGCCCTCGCCCTTCTGCACATAGCTGAAGTAGACCCAGCCGTTCTTCGCGAAGTCGGGATGCAGCACCACGTCGAGCAGGCCGCCCTGGTTGTGCGCGTCGATGCGCGGCAGTCCGGCCACGGGCACAGGGTCGAGCCTGCCGTCGGCGCCGATCACGCGCAATCGCCCGGGGCGTTCGGTGACCAGCATGCGGCCATCGGGCAGGAAGGCGAGCCCCCAGGGCTGGTCCAGGCCCTGGGTGACGGTGACCACGCGCGGTGCGGCCCCGCTCGGCTTGGCTGGCTCGCTGGCGTGGGCGACAAGGGCGCCGGCGAGCGCGAGGCTCGCGACGAAGGTTCGCAGCATGAAAAGGACTCCGCTCAGGCGCCGCACGGGCGGCGGCGCGCATCATGCCGCGTGCGGTGCGGCGGCGCGCTCCGGGATTAACCCGCGCAGGGGCGCGGCTGCATGAGCAGCCAGGGCGTGCCTTGCGGTGCGTCGCGCACCTGCCAGCAGCGCGGCGCGCGTGTCCCGAAGCTGGCGGGCGCCGCAGCCTGAGCGGGGCAGGTGGCGGGTTCGACCAGCCCCGCGGCGCGCGCCGGGTCGAGCACACCCGCCAGGCTCATGGCACCCGAGGGCTGGATCGCCAGGGTCTCGATGCGGCCGCTGCGCAAGGGCTGCGCGACCAGCAGCGCGCTGCCTTGCCGGCCGACGATCACCGCGTTGGCGGGCACTCGCCAGGCCTGCTCGACCTGGCCCTCCGGCGCCAGGCGCAGGGCGGGCTCGGGCCGCAGCGCGGGGTCATCGAGCGCGGGCAGGCGGCCCACCCGCGCCAGCACCTGCAGATCCGGGCAGCCCGCGAGTTGGCGCAGTTCGAGCACGCGGCCATCTCGCGGCGCACCAGGCACGAGCCAGAGGGCGACGTCGTGCGCATCGGGCGTGGCCGCGGGAGGCGCGGGCAGTTGCAGCGGCGCCGGAGGCAGGCGGGTGCCGAAGTCGGAGGCGCCGCAGGCCGCGAGCAGGGCCGGCAACAGCAGAGCGGGCAGCAGCCCGGACGCGCGCGGCGCGCCGCGCCCCGCGGCCCGTGCGGTGTTTCCGTGCCACGCGTGCCAGTGGCCGAAGGGCGTCACCGCCTCACCGCGCCCGGCGGCTCGCGCTAGAGCCGGCCCTCTTCCACCGCATGGCAGGCCACCTGGGTGCTGTGGGCGTCGCGCACGATCACCCGCGTCGCGGGCGCCTCGCGCTTGCAGCGCTCGTTGGCGTGCGGGCAGCGCGGATGGAAGGTGCAGCCCGACGGTGGGTTGAGGGGATTGGGCACCTCGCCCGCCACCGGTGTACGCGCGCGTCCGCTCATCTCGAGGTCGGGGATCGCGTCGAGCAGCATGCGCGTGTACGGATGCAGGGGCTGCGCGAACAGCGTCTTCTTGGGCGCGAGCTCGACGAGCTTGCCCAGGTACATCACGCCCACGCGATCCGAGATGTGATGCACGACTGCGAGGTTGTGCGAGATGAACAGATAGGTCAGGCCCATCTCGCGCTGCAGGTCCTTCATCAGGTTGAGCACCTGCGCCTGGACCGACACGTCGAGCGCGCTGGTGGGCTCGTCGCACACCAGGAACTCGGGGTGGGTGGCGAGCGCGCGCGCGATCGAGATGCGCTGGCGCTGGCCGCCGGAAAACTGGTGGGGGTACTTGTCGCGGTCGGCGGGCGAGAGCCGCACGAGCTTGAGCAGGTCGTCGACCCGCGCGGTGACCTGCGCGGGATCCTTCATCAGCCCGTGGGCGCGCAGGGGCTCGGCGATGATCTGGCCCACGCGCCAGCGCGGGTTGAGGCTGGCGTAGGGGTCCTGGAAGATCATCTGCAGCTTCTGGCGCAGGCTGCGCCCCTGCGCCGTGGTGATCTCGCGAAGGTCGTGGCCGAAGAACTCGACCTTGCCGCGCGACGGCGTGTACAGGCCCACCAGCAGGCGCGCCACGGTGGACTTGCCGCAGCCGGATTCGCCCACGAGGGCGAGCGTCTCGCCCCGGCGGATCTCGAAGCTCACGCCATCGACGGCGTGCAGCAGGCTGCGCGGCTTGCGCTCGAGCACGCGGTTGAGCCAGGGCGGCGAGACATCGAAGACCTTGGCGATGTCGGTGGCGCGCACGACGACGTCGGCGTCGGGGTCGGCGGCGGATCGGGGAACGGCGCTCATGGGGTCTTTGGACGGGACTCGTTTATGCGACGCGGCGCTGGCTGCCGGCGTCGTGCAGCCAGCAGGCTGCGTGGCTCGCGCCCGCGGGCAGCAGTTCGGGGCGCTCGCGCTGGCAGCGTTCGAAGGCCTTGGGACAGCGCGGGTGATAGGCGCAGCCGGTGGGGATGTCGGTGAGGCGAGGCATCGAGCCTTCGATCTGGGCCAGGCGCTCGGTCTCGTGGCCCATGGCCGGGATCGATCCCATCAGGCCCGCGGTGTAGGGGTGCTGCGGGCGGTGGATCACGTCGCCCACCGGGCCGATCTCGGCGATGCGGCCGGCGTACATCACGGCCACGCGGTCGGCGGTCTCGGCGATCACGCCCATGTCGTGGGTCACCAGCATCACCGCCGTGCCGTGCTCACGGCACAGCTTCTTGAGCAGCGAGATGATCTGCGCCTGGATCGAGACGTCGAGCGCCGTGGTGGGCTCGTCGGCCACCACCAGGCGCGGATTGGCGGCGAGTGCCAGCGCGATCACCACGCGCTGGCGCATCCCGCCGCTGAACTGGTGCGGGTAGTGATCGATGCGGCGCTCGGGCGCCGGGATGCCGGTGTCGGCCAGCAGTTCGATGGCCCGCGTGCGCGCCTGCGCGGCCGACAGGTCGAGGTGCGTGACGATGGTCTCGGTCAGTTGCCGGCCCACCGTGTAGAGCGGGTTCAGCGAGGTGAGCGGATCCTGGAAGATGGCGCCGATCTTGCGGCCGCGGATGCGACGCATCTGCTCGTAGGGCAGATTGTCGATGCGCTTGCCCTCGAGCAGCACCTGCCCCGCGGCGATGCGCCCCGGCGGCTCGAGCAGGCCGATGATGGCCGAGCCCGTCATCGACTTGCCCGCCCCCGATTCGCCCACCACGCCCAGGACCTCGCCCGCGGCGAGCGCGAACGACACGTCGTCGACGGCCACGAGCGTGCCGCGCCGCGTGGGGAATTCCACGCGCAGGTTCTTCACTTCGAGCAGGGGAGTGTCCATGGGCCGGGCCGAGGGTCCTACTTCGCCGCCGCGGGCGTGCAGCCGGCGAGCGGTTCCTGATAGTCGATGCGGGGGGTGAAGTGGTTGTCGGTCTCGTTGGGCTTGAAGGCCACGATCCAGTAGCGGGTGCAGGGCTGCACCTCGAGCGTGTAGAACTCGTCCGGGCCCCAGCGCCAGCCGGGAGGCGGGGCGCCCTGCAGGCGCAGCACGCGCTGGCCCGGTTGCACGAGCACCCACTTGAGCGTCGTGTCGCGCCCGTCGACGCTCATGATGGTCACCGGATAGGTGCGCATGTTGGCCCTGAAGTAGCGCTCGCCGGTGACGAAGGACGACTCGCCCGCGATGAAGCGATCGCTCGGGTCGGTCGCGCAGGCGGCCAGGGCCAGGGCCGTCAGGGCAAGCATCAGGCGCTCGATCGTCATGGCATCGTCCTCTTCGGCAGGCTCGGGCCGCGGCCTACTTGGCCGCCGGCGCGCAACCGGCGACGGGCTCCTGGTAGTCGATCACCGGTTGGAACGCGTTGCCCATCTCGCTGGTCTTGTAGGCGACGATCCAGTAGCGCGTGCAAGGCTTGATCTCGAGCTGGGCTTCCTGCATCGGCCCGTTGTTCAGCCCGGGCGGGGGCGGGCCAATCAGCCGGAAGGTACGCAGGCCGGGTTGCACCAGTTGCCAGCCCATGCCGCCCGTGCTCTCGCCATCGATGGCGTCGATGCGCACCGGATAGACGTTGGAGTTGGCTCGGTAGTAGACCGCCCCGGAGACGTAGGACGAGACGCCCTTCACGTAGCGATCCTCGGCGGGCACGGCGGCGCAAGCGGCCAGAACCGTTGGCGCCAGCAACATCAGAGCGGACTTGATCTTCATGGTCTTCTCCTGGCGGAGCGAGGCGCGGCCCAGACAGGGCCGCGCTCACACCCGAGGGACAGCGGCTAAGGCAGCTTGCAGTTGGGCACCGGCTTGGTCGCTGCCACCACGACCTGGTAGTCGGGCGCCGTGGCCGAGGTCTTCTGCGCGACCAGGTAGTAGGTCGTGCAGGGCTTCACGTCGAGTGTGAAGGCCTTGTTGACCGGGCTGGTGAGCCCCGGGGGCCGGGGGCCGGCGACCAGCAGTTCGCGCTTGCCGGGCTTGACCACCCACGAGGGGTCGGCACCATCGATCGACAGGATGCTCACCGGGTACTGGTTGGTGGCCAGTTGGTCGGGCATATCGGTCGAGATGAAGGAGTCGCCCAGCTTGAGCGCCTGACTGTAGGTCATGGGGTCATTGCCGGCACAGCCTGCGAGCGCCGCGACGGCGAGCGCGGGAAGGATCAGACGCTTCATGCTTGTCTCCTACGAACGGGCGCCGCGCTCAGCGCAGCTTGGGGTTGAGTGCGTCGCGCAGCCAGTCGCCCAGCAGATTGACCGACAGCACGAGCAGCACCAGGGCCAGCCCCGGGAAGATGGTGATCCACCACTCGCCCGAGAACAGGAATTCGTTGCCGATGCGGATCAGCGTGCCCAGCGAGGGCGTGGTGGGCGGCACGCCCACGCCCAGGAAGCTGAGCGTCGCCTCGGTGATGATGGCGGTGGCCACGTGCACGGTGGCGAGCACCAGCACCGGGCCGGTGACGTTGGGCAGCACATGGCTGAACATGATGCGCAGGGGACTCACGCCGATCACGCGTGCCGCCTGCACGTACTCCTTGTTCTTCTCGACCAGGGTGGATCCGCGCACGGTGCGCGCGTACTGCACCCAGCCCGACAGTGCGATGGCCAGCACCAGCACGCCGAAGGCCACCTCGTCGTGCACGTCGCGCGGCAACGCGGCGCGCGCCACCCCGTCGATCAGCAGGGCGATGAGGATGGCGGGGAAAGAGAGCATCACGTCGCAGATGCGCATGATGAAGGCATCGACCTTGCCGCCCACGTAGCCCGACAGCAGCCCCAGCGACACTCCGATGACGATCGACAGAATCACCGAGGCCACGCCGATCTCGAGCGAGATGCGCATGCCGTAGAGAATGCCCGAGAAGATGTCGCGCCCCTGGTCGTCGGTGCCCAGCCAGAACTTGGGGTTGCCGCCCTGCTGCCAGGCCGGCGGGGTGGAGGCGTCGAGCAAGCTCAGCGAGGCGAGGTCGAACGGGTTGTGCGGCGCCACCCAGGGCGCGAACACGGCGCTGAAGATCAGCACCGTGGCCACGAGCGCCGCGACCATGGCCACCGGCGAGTGCCGGAAGCTGTAGGCGACGTCGGAATCCCAGGCGCGGGCGAGGAACGAGGCTTGGCTGGTGCTCATTTGCTTTGCGTTCGGGGGCGACGCCACGGCGCCGCCCGGGGTCGGCGCATGCTCGCGCCTACTTGACCGTGACCCACTTGAAGAAGAGGTAGTTGTCGGGCAGTTGCACGAGTTCGACGTTCTTCTTCATACCCCAGGCCAGCGCCTGCTGGTGCAGAGGAATGTGGCCAATCTCGTCCTGATGCAGCTTCATCGCCTCGCGGATCATGGCGTTGCGCTTGGTCTGATCGGTCTCCTTGGCGATGGCGTCGGTCAGTTCGTCGAGCCGCGCGTTGCTGTAGCTGCCGAGGTTGAACGAGCCGACCGGCCCCTTGGGCGTGGCCATCAGCGAGTACAGCGGGTTGTGCGAGTCGTAGGTGCCCGGCGTCCAGCCCAGCAGGTAGAACGAGGTGTTGCGCGACAGGATCTTGGGGAAGTAGGTGCCCTTGGTCTCGCTCGCGAGGTTCACCTTGATGCCCACGTTGGCGAGCATCGCCGAGACCGCCTTGCAGATCGCCTCGTCGTTGACGTAGCGGTCGTTGGGGCAGTTCATGCCGACCTCGAAGCCGCTGGGATAGCCCGCCTCGGCCAGCAGCTTGCGCGACGCGGCCGGGTCGTAGGGCAGGCGCTTGTTGAGGTCCGCCGGGAAGCCGGTGATGCCGGGAGCGATCATCAGCGCCGTCGGCGTGGAGGCGCCGCGCATCACCGCCTTCTGGATCGCGTCGACATCGATGGCCTGGTAGACCGCCTGGCGCACGCGCTTGTCCTTGAAGGGGTTCTTGCCCTTGATGTTGGAAAACAGCAGCTCGGGCCGGGCCTGGTCCATGCCCAGGAAGATGGTGCGCAGCTCGGGACCTTGCATGACCTTGGTATTGGCGCCTGCCGCCACGCGCGCCACGTCCTGCACGGGCACGGGCTCCATCACGTCGATCTCGCCCGACAGCAGCGCGGCCACGCGCGTCGAGGCATTGGCAATCGGGGTGAAGATCACCTCTTCGACGTTGCCCTCCGGCTTGCCCCACCAGCCGGGGTTGCGCTGAAGCACGGTGCGCACTCCGGGTTCGCGGCTGCGCACGCGGTAGGGGCCGGTGCCGTTGGCCTTGAACGACGCGGTGTTCTCCACGCCCTTGCGCTTGTCGACGGGCTGGACGGCCTTGTTCTCCTCGGCCCACTTCCTGGACATCATGTACCAGTTGGTGACCACGTCGGGCAGGATGGGGAAGGGCTCGTTGGTGACGATCTCGACCGTGAGCTCATCGACGCGCCGGACGTCCCTGATCGAACCGACGTAGCTCTTCATGTCGGAGCCATCCCCCGCCGCGCGCTTCCACGAGAAGATCACGTCGTCGGCCGTGAAGGGCGTGCCGTCGTGGAACTTCACGTTCGGGCGCAGCTTGAAGCGCCAGGTCGTGGGGTTGATCTGTGTCCACTCGGTGGCCAGCGCGGGCACGAGCTCGAGCTTCTTGCCGCGGCCGATCAGGGGCTCGTAGACGTTGCCGAGCAGCGACAGCTGCAGCGACTCGTTGAGCGAGTGCGGATCCAGGGACAGCGCGTCGCCCTGGTTGGCGACCTTGATGGTCTTGCCCTGGGCCATGACCGCCGAGGGGGCGGCCAGCCCGACGCCCAGCGTCAGTGCGGCAGCCAGTGCGGTGTGGATCAGCGTGCGGCGAGTGCTCATGTGCAGCTCCGGATGGGGCGCGCTAGTGCGCGGCGCGGGGTGACAGGCGCCGCTCGGCCAGGCGCGCCAGCAGCGCGGCCCCGAGCGGGATGACGGCATCGTTGAAATCGTACTGCGGGTTGTGCAGGAAGCAGCCGCCTTCGGCGCCACCCTGCCCCAGGCGCAGATAGGCGCCTGGGCGGGCGCGCAGCATGAAGGCGAAGTCCTCCGCGCCCATCGAGGGCGGAAGGTCGCGCACCACGCGCTCGGCGCCGACGAGTTCCTCGGCCACCGCTGCGGCGAACTCGGCCTGCGCCGCGTGATTGATGGTGGCCGGATACAGGCGCGTGTAGTGCACCGTGGCCTGGGCGTCGAAGCCCTCGGCGACACCCATGACGAGGCCGCGCAGGCGGGCCTCGATCAGGTCCTGCACCTCGGAGCGGAAGCTGCGCACCGTGCCCACCAGCCGCGCCTCGCCCGGCACCACGCTCATCGCGCCGGGGTCGCCCGCCTGCAGCGAACACAGGGACACGACCGCGGCCTCGAGCGGCGCGACGTTGCGCGCCACGATGGTCTGCGCGGCCGTGATGATGTGCGCCGCCACCACCACCGGATCCACGGTGAGGTGCGGATGCGCCCCGTGGCCGCCGCGGCCGCGGATGGTGATCTCGACGCGATCGGCGGCGGCCATCATGGGGCCGCTGTTCAGGCCGATGGTGCCGGCGGGCAGGCCCGGCCAGTTGTGCTGGCCGTAGACCTCGTCGACCGGGAAGCGCTCGAACAGCCCGTCGTCGATCATCGCCTGCGCGCCGGCGAACCCCTCCTCGCCAGGCTGAAAGATGAGCACGGCGCGGCCGGCGAAGTTGCGCGTTGCCGCGAGGTGGCGCGCCGCGCCCAGCAGCATGGCGGTGTGGCCGTCGTGGCCGCAGCCGTGCATCAGGCCGGCGCGCGTCGAGCGATGCGCGAACTCGTTGTGCTCCTGCATGGGCAGCGCGTCCATGTCGGCGCGCAGACCGACCGCGGAGTCGCCCGAGGCGCGGCCGTGCACCACGCCGACCACGCCGGTGCGGCCGATGCCGGTGTGCACCTCGTCCACGCCCCATGCCCGCAGCCGTTCGGCCACCAGGGCGGCGGTGCGATGTTCCTCGAAGCCGATCTCCGGGTGCGCATGCAGGTCGCGCCGCAAGGCGGTGAGCTCCTCGTGCCAGACGGCGAGGCTGCCCAAGGGGGTGCGCAGGCTGGCCCCGAGATAGCCGTCCACCGTGCCGCCGCTCAGTGCGCCGCCGCTGCGCGGTCCATGCGCAGGCGCGGGTCGACCGCGAAGTACAGCAGGTCGACGATCAGGTTGATCACCACGAACACCAGGGCGATCAGGCACAGGTAGGCGGCCATCACGGGGATGTCGGCGAACTGCACCGACTGGATGAACAGCAGGCCCATGCCGGGCCACTGGAACACGGTCTCGGTGACGATGGCGAAGGCGATGATCCCGCCGAGCTGCAAGCCGGTGATGGTGATCACCGGCACCAGCGTGTTCTTGAGCGCGTGACCGAAGTTGACGGCGCGGTCGGTGAGCCCCCGAGCGCGTGCGAACTTGATGTAGTCGGTGCGCAGCACCTCGAGCATCTCGGAGCGCACCAGCCGCATGATCAGGGTGAGCTGGAAGAGCGAGAGCGTGATCGAGGGCAGGATGAGGTGCTCCCAGCCGTCCTTGGTGAGCAGGCCCGTGGTCCACCAGCCCAGGTGTACGACCTCGCCGCGGCCGTAGCTGGGCAACCAGCCCAGCTGCACGGCGAACACGAGTATGAGCAGGATGCCGATCAGGAAGGTGGGCAGCGACACGCCCAGCAGCGATCCCGCGAGCAGCAGTTGGGAGAGCCAGGATTCTCGTCTCAGCGCCGTGTAGACGCCCGCCGGTATGCCGATGGCAATGGCGAGGAAGGCTGCCACGAACGACAGCTCCAGCGTGGCGGGCAGGCGCTCCTTGAGCAGCGTGGACACCGCGCGACCCTGCCGCAGGCTGATGCCGAAGTCGCCCTGCACGGCGTTGCCGATGAAGGTCCCGAACTGGATGTAGAAGGGCTGGTCGAGGCCCAGTTCGGCGCGCAGGCGGGCGCGGTCGTCGGGCGTGGCGTCCTGGCCCAGCATCTGGGTCACGGGGTCGCCGACGTGCTGGAAGAGCATGAAGGCCACGAAGGCCACGGACAGCATGACCAGGACGGCCTGGAGCAGGCGACGAACGATGAAGGCAAGCATGGCTGGCGGGGGCCGTGGTCGTAGGCGGCGCGAAGCGCCGCCGCTGGACGAGGACTATACCTGCGCGCCGCCGCCTAAGCGGCAACGGGCCGCGAAGCGGCCCGTTGTGCAAACACGAGGCGAGCCGTGCAGGGTCAGTTGATCTTGACCCAGGTGGCCTCGAGGCGGTTGTCGGCGCGGTGCACGGCGTCGACGTTCTTGCGCATCGCCCAGGGGATGACCTGGTTGTGCAGCGGGATGTGCATGACCTGCGCGTTGTGAATCTGCAGTGCCTTGGTGATCATGGCGTTGCGCTTGGCGGGGTCGACTTCCTGCTTGATGCCCTCGACGAGCTTGTCGTACTCGGCGTTGCTCACGCGGCCGAGGTTGAAGTTGCCGTCGCCGTCCTTGCCCACCGTCATGGCGAGCGACTGCAGCGAGTAGAGCGCGTCGAACGTCGGCACGCCCCAGCCGAGCAGGTACACGGAGGTGTCGTACTTCTGGATCTTGGGGAAGTAGGTGGCCCGCGGCATCGCGTTGACGTTCACCTTGAGGCCGATCCTGGCCCACATCGCCGCAAGCGCCTTGCAGATGTTCTCGTCGTTGATGTAGCGGTTGTTGGGGCAGTCGAGCGTGAAAGTGAAGCCGTTGGGGTAGCCGGCCTCGGCGAGCAGCTTCTTGGCAAGCTCGGGGTCGTACTTCAGGCGGGTGTCGACCTCCTTGCTCCAGCCGCGCACCTGGGGCGCGATGATCGCGCCGGTGGGCGAGGACGAGCCGCGCATCACGGCACGCTTGATCGCCTCGATGTCGATGGCGTGGTAGAGCGCCTGGCGCACGCGCAGGTCCTTGAGCGGGTTCTTGCCCTTGACCTCGACGTAGGGGCTCTCGTCGCGCAACTGGTCCATGCCGATGAAGATCGTGCGGTTCTCGGCGCCCTCGACAACCTTGGTCTCGGCAGCGGACTTGAGCCGGTCGATGTCCTGAGTGGCTGGATCGAGCACGAAGTCGAGTTCGCCCGAGAGCAGCGCGGCGGTGCGCGTGGCGTTGGACTTGATCGGGGTGTAGACCACCTCGGTGACGTTGCCCTTCTTGGTGGGCTTGCCCCACCAGTTGGGGTTCTCGACGAACACGGTCTTCACGTCGACTTCGCGGGACTTGAGCGAGTAGGGACCGGTGCCGTTGGCGTGGCGCGCGGCGTAGGTCTCTTCCTTCTTCACGAAGTCCTGCGGCTGGGTGACCTTGTTCTTCTCGGCCCAGGCCTTGCTCATCATGCGCAGTTCGGTGAGCTGGTTGAGCAGGATGGGCGTGGGCGTGTTGGTGTAGATCAGGACGGTGTGGTCGTCGATCTTCTTGGCCCCTTGGATCCCCGAGGTGTACGCCTTGAAGTTCGACGAGGGTGCGAGCGCGCGGTTGATCGAGAAGACCACGTCGTCGGCGGTGAAGGGCGTGCCGTCGTGAAACTTCACTCCCTTGCGCAGGTTGAACTTCCAGATCAGGTTGCCGTCGCGGCTCCACGAGGTCGCCAGGGCTGGAACGAGCTGGAACTTCTCGTCGTAGGTGATCAGCGGCTCGTAGATGTAGCTGTTGGCGGTGTTGTTCAGGCCTTCGTTCTGCGCGTGCGGATCGAAGCTCAGGATGTCGCCCTGGCTGGCCCAGCGCAAGGTCTTGGCATCCGCATTGCCGGCAACGCCGAAGGCGAA
>DAOTEJ010000018.1:33104-35956 GCA_035454085.1 Burkholderiaceae bacterium
CGCCGGTCGAGGATGAAGAAAGGTACCCCGCCGATCCCCAGGGTGCGCGCCTGCATCTCGATGGCGGTGGTGCGGGCCAGGAGTTCGGGGTCGGCAAGCCAGGCGCGCGCGGCAAGCTCGGGCAAGCCCGCCTGCGCTGCCAAACTCACCAGCGTGTCGTGATCACCGAGGTCGGCTCCCTGCGTGAAGAACGCCCGCATGAAGGCCTGCAGCAGGGCATGCTGCAGCGGCGGCTGGTCGATCGCACCCTGCAGCAGCAGATGGGCGGCGCGCGTGCTGGGCTGATGGCGGATGGCGGCAAAGTCGAAGTCGAGGCTCAGTTCGCGGCCGGCCTCGATGACGCGCGCATACATCTCGGCACCGGCGCCCGGCCCGAACTTGGACTCCAGGTAGGCCCGGCGGTCGACGCCTGCGGTGGGAAGGTCTGGATTCAACTCGAAGGGAAGAAAGCGCACCGTCGGCTCGATGGCCAGGGGATGTCGCGCGCGCCAGAGCTTGAGCGCCTGTGCCAGGCGACGCTCGCCGATCCAGCACCAGGGGCAGACCACGTCTACGAAGACATCGATGGCCATCGGGCTCATGGGGCGATCGGGCTCAGAGGACGGGCTGGCAGCGGCACGTCAGAGTGCGGCATAGTCGATCGCCCCGTGACGGTCGAGCGTGCCGGCCCGGCCGGGCAGCGGGTACTTGTGGCCGTCGGCGCAGTTGAAGAGCACGACGCGCTCGCCGGCTTGAACGAGCCCCTCTTCGCGGGCGAGGCGCAAGGCGGCCAAGGTGGCGGCACCTTCCGGGCAGAGCAGCATGCCGTCGCGCTGCCCGGCCTCCTCCCAGGCGCGGACGATGGCCTCGTCGCTGACGGCCAGGGCGCAGCCGCCGCTGGCGCGCACGGCGCGCAGGATCAGGAAGTCGCCGAGGGCGGCGGGTACGCGGATGCCCGCCGCCACGGTATGGGCGCCCTCCCAGCGCGCTGCGTGCTCCTCGCCGGCTTGCCACGCGCGCACGATGGGCGCACATCCGGCTGCCTGCACGGCGATCATGCGTGGGCGCTCTGGCCCGATCCAGCCCAGAGCCTCGAGTTCGTCGAAGGCCTTCCACATGCCGATCAGGCCGGTGCCGCCGCCGGTGGGGTAGAAGATCACGTCGGGCATGGTCCAGCCAAACTGCTCGGCGAGCTCCAGTCCCATCGTCTTCTTGCCTTCGATCCGATAGGGCTCCTTGAGGGTGGAGCAATTGAACCAGCCTCGTATGGACTCGCCGGCGGCCACGATGCGACCACAGTCGTCGATGAGGCCATTGACGCGCCAGGTGCGCGCGCCCTGCAGGGCCATCTCGCGCACGTTGGCTTCAGGCGTGTCGTCGGGACACAGGCACACCGAGGCGATGCCCGCGCGCGTGCAGTAGGCCGCCATCGCCGCGCCGGCATTGCCGTTGGTGGGAATGGCCATCTCCCGCACGCCCAGTTCGCGGGCCAGGGTGACGGCCAGCGCGAGCCCGCGTGCCTTGAAGGATCCGGTGGGCAGGCGCCCCTCGTCCTTGACGAGCAGTTCACCCAGTCCGAGTTCCTGGCGCAGGCGGGGCAGGTCGACCAAGGGGGTGATCACCTCGCCGAGAGACACCACGCTGGCGGGGTCGCGGTAAGGCAGCAACTCCCGGTAGCGCCAGAACGTGCTCGGGCGCCCGGCGAGCTGCTCGCGGTTCACCTCGGACTTCAGCCGCGCCAGGTCGTAGCGCACCAGCAGGGGCTTGCCCGCGCGCGACAGGCCATGGAGCTCGCCGGCCGGATGGCGCTCGCCGGTGGCGCTGCACTCGAGATGCGAAACGTAATAGCCCGGACTCACGAATCGGTCCGCGGCGGCAGCAACTGGATGTCGCCGTAGTAGGCCTCGGTACGCTCGCCCGTGTTGTCGGTGTCGGTGAGGATGCCCACGCCCACCAGCCGGCCCGGATCGGCGCCAAACGCGCGGCGGTAGTCCTCGACGTAATTGCGCTCGAAGCGCTGCCACTGGTCGATGCGCTCACCGCCGCTGCCGGCAACCAGCATCTTGATCTGGCCCGTGTGGGCATTGGGGATGACCGTGCCCTGCGGTTGACGGTTCTCCCACAGGTACACCAGCGTGGAATATGGAACGTCCTGCCCGGTCAGCAGCTTCGCCGTATCCATCATCACTTGCTCGCGGACCGGAAGCTTGGAGCGATCGCCGTCGAAGAACAACATCAGCCGGACTGGCGCATCTTCAGCATGAGGATCGGTGTTGTCGGCAGTGTCGATCAGGTCGACCACGCGCCAGTCCCAGCGCAGGCGCGGCTGCTGCTGCGGGTCGACATCGAGCCTGTACGCCAGCCCGCTCGCCGACTTGGCAGAGGCCGCGTGGAGGACCACCTTCTGCGTCTGCGGATCCACCACAAGTTCGTAGCGGGTCGGCGCCTTCGCCCGAGTGATAAGCCAGGGCTGCCAGCCGTCGGGAAGATCGCGCCCTGGCCAGTTGGCAGAAAAGGGAGCGACCTGAGCGCCCGCCGGGGCCGGCGCCACGCTGGCGCAACCCGCGAAGAAGGCGCCCGTCACCAGAGCAAGCAGTATCGAAAGGACCTGACGCATAGAACTCCCGATGGACGCCTCATGCTAGGGCGCCCCGCGCAATGCGGGTGCTGGCTCCGGCGCGGCGCCTTCGAATTCGGCCGTGACTTCGAGTTCGAGTCGACGCTCGAGAGTGACGCTCGGAGTCGGCGCGATAGCGGACGTCACCAGCCCCCGGCCTAGCGCGCTAGGCCGACTCGACCGGACAGCCAAGCGGCGCCCCAGAAATAGCAACGCCCCCGGAGGTATGGATCCGGGGGCGTTGGGGTATGGAGCC
>DAOTEJ010000019.1:0-35588 GCA_035454085.1 Burkholderiaceae bacterium
CTGTTCGACGCCGAGGGCAACCTGATCGCCAATGCCCCGCACATGCCCGTTCACCTGGGCTCGATGTCGGAGTCGATCAAGACGGTGATGCGCGAGAACGCCGGACGCATGGTCGCCGGCGACGCGTTCGTGATCAACGATCCCTACCATGGCGGCACCCACCTGCCCGACGTCACGGTGATCACCCCGGTGTTCGACCGCGCCGGGCGCGAGATCCTGTTCTACGTCGGCAGCCGCGGCCATCACGCGGACATCGGCGGCGCCACGCCGGGGTCCATGCCGCCGTTCTCCAGTCATCTCGACGAAGAGGGTGTGCGCTTCATCAACTTCCGCCTGATCGAGGGACAGGGGCCGGGCCAGCCGGCGCTCTGGCACGAGCAGGCGCTGCGCGAGGTGCTGGCCAGCGGACGCTGGCCGGCGCGCAACCCAGACCAGAACGTGGCCGACCTGCGCGCCCAGGTGGCAGCCAACGAGAAGGGCCGCGAGGAGTTGCTGGCCATGGTCGACACCTTCGGCCTGCCGGTGGTGCAGGCCTACATGCGCCATGTGCAGGACAACGCCGAAGAGAGCGTGCGCCGCGTGATCGGCGTGCTGCGGGACGGGCGCTTCGAGCTGCCGCTGGACAACGGCGCCGTGATTCGCGTGGCGATCACCGTGGACCGCGCGGCGCGCACCGCCAGAGTGGACTTTTCCGGCACCTCGGCCCAGCTGCCCAACAACTTCAACGCGCCGCGCGCGGTGTGCGTGGCCGCGGTGCTGTACGTCTTTCGTACCCTGGTGGACGACGCCATCCCGCTCAACGCCGGCTGCCTCAAGCCGCTGGATATCCACATTCCGGCCGGCTCGATGCTCAACCCCGAGTACCCCAGCGCGGTGGTCGCCGGAAACGTCGAGACCAGCATGTGCATCACCAACGCGCTCTACGGTGCGCTCGGCGTGCTGGCCTCGGCACAGGGCACGATGAACAACTTCACCTTCGGCAACGCGCGTCACCAGTACTACGAGACCATCTCGGGCGGCTCGGGCGCGGGGGTGAGCGACATCGCGGCGGGTGCGGCAAGCACCGAAGGCTTCGACGGCACCAGCGTGGTGCAGACCCACATGACCAACTCGCGCCTCACCGACCCCGAGGTGCTCGAGTTCCGCTACCCCGTGCGGCTCGACAGCTACGCCATCCGCACCAACTCGGGTGGGGCAGGGCACTGG
Source organism: Burkholderiaceae bacterium (assembly GCA_035454085.1). Classification (GTDB taxonomy): domain Bacteria; phylum Pseudomonadota; class Gammaproteobacteria; order Burkholderiales; family Burkholderiaceae_F; genus DAOTEJ01. The sequence continues at coordinate 1,207 of DAOTEJ010000019.1, forward strand.
CGCGGCGGCGATGGCGGCGTGCGGCGCGTGCGCTTCCTCGAGCCGATGACTGCATCCATTCTCTCGAACGGCCGACGCGAGGCGCCCTTCGGGCTGGCTGGCGGCGCGCCCGGCGCGCCGGGTCGCAACCGGCTGGAGCGGGCCGACGGGCGGGTCGAGGAACTTGGTCACCTGGGCTCGGTCGAGGTCGGACCGGGCGACGTGTTCGTGATCGAGACGCCGGGCGGCGGCGGCTACGGCCCGTCGGACTCCCGTGAACAGGCGGTGCCGCTGACGCGACACTGACGGCGGGGCGGGTGGTGGCGCCTCGATAATCGCGCCATCCATCCGCATGACCCTGCCTGAATGAATGCCCCCGCTGGCCTGCCGCGGTTCCTAGCCAACGCGCTCGACACGCACTACGTCGGCTACGCGCCGCTGATCGATCGCGCACGCCGCACCGTGGGTGCGAGGCTGTCGGTGCTCGCGCGCGAGCTCTCGGAGCGTCGTCCGGTGGGCGAAGTGCTGCAGGGGCTGAGTCTGGCCTGGCCGATGCACGTCGGCGAGGTGCTGGTGGCCCCGCTCGATGCGCAGTTCGACGAGAGCCTGCTCGACTGGCAGGCGCCCGGCAACGCGGTGCTCGAACTGCCCACCGCGGCGCTGGGCGATGCGGCGATGCAGTCCCTGGTGTTCCGGGCGCAGGAGGCGGGCACGCGCATGGCGCTGCGGGGCCGGCCCGACACGCCGTTGCCGCCGTCCTTGCTCGACTGTTTCGAGCACACCATCATCCACATCGCGGACGACCGGCGACGCACCCGTTCGGGCCAGCCCCTGCCGCCTCCTGCGGGGATCACGCGGCGCGTGCCCTTCGTGATCACCGGGGTGCAGACCGTCGCCGACCTCGACGACTGCTTTGCACGCGGCGCCATCGCCAGCGTGGGCTGGCCGCTCGAGGAGCGCACCGCGGGCGGCGAGCGGCCATTGCAGCCCGGCGTGGCCGTGCTCGAGGCCGTGCGCGGGCTGGCGGCCGAGCGGGCCCCGGTGGCGCGCATCGCCCCCGTGCTCAAGCGCGATCCCGCTCTCGTGTTCAAGCTGCTGCGCTTGGTGAACTCGCGGGAATCCAGCCTGCCGGTGCAGGTGACCGGCGTGGCGCACGCCGTGCAGATGCTCGGTCACGCGCGGCTGGCACGCTGGGCGCACCTGATCGCCCCATCGGCGGGCGACGAGGCGAATGCCGCACCGCTCGTGCATGCCGCGGCGGTGCGCGGCTTCTTCCTGGAGTTCCTGGCGGCTGCCGAGTGGCCCGACGAGCGCCGCGGCGAGCTCTACCTCACGGGTGCCTTTTCGCTGCTCGACCGGGTGACCGGCGCGCCGCTTGCCTCGCTGCTGAGCCTGCTTGCCCTGCCCGAGGCAGTGAGCGAGGCGCTGCTCGGCCGCACCGGGCCGTATGCCGGCTATCTCGCGCTGATCGAGGCGCTGGAGCAGGCCGATCCCATCGCCATCCGCCAGGCCGCAGAGGGGCTTGCGCTGCCGCTGTCGGCCTGCAACGAAGCTCTGCTGCGGGCTCTGTCGGCCACCTCCGCGCCCGCCTGAGCGCGCGCCGCCCCGCGCGGGGCCGGCCCGTATAATTCGCGCGCCTCCCATTCCTCGACGGGGCGCGTGTGGCGCGTCCCGTTCCCGCCATGACATCCCAGGGTTCGATGTACGCGCTCGATGGTCCGGGCGCGCTGTCCGATTTCCGCGCCGCCCGCCTCCTTGAACGCCTGAAAAGCGCCGTCCCGGCGGTCACCGGCGTGAGCGCGCGGCACGTGCACTTCGTCCACGCGAGCCGCGCACTGGACGCCGCGGAGCGCGCGCGCCTCGACGGCCTGCTCAGCTATGGCGAGGCGGCCGAGCCCGAGCCCGCCGGCACGCGCTGCCTGGTGGTGCCGCGCCTGGGGACGATCTCTCCGTGGGCCAGCAAGGCCACCGACATCGCGCGCAACTGCGGCCTGGAGGCCATCGTCCGCATCGAGCGCGGCACGCGCTTCGTCGTGAGCTTCAAGCGCGGCCTGCTGGGAGTGCACCAGCCCACGCCCGCGGAGCTTGCTGCCGTCTCGGCCTGCCTGCACGACCGCATGACCGAGAGCGTGGTGCCGGTCGACCTGCCGCCCGCGCGCCTGTTCGAGCAACTGCCCGGCAAGCCCATGGCGAGCGTTGCCCTGCTGGCCCAAGGGCGGGTCGCGCTGGCGCAGGCCAACGCCGAGATGGGCCTCGCGCTCTCGGACGACGAGATCGACTACCTCGCCGAGGCCTTCACGCGCCAGGGCCGCGACCCGACCGACGTCGAACTCATGATGTTCGCCCAGGCGAACTCGGAGCACTGCCGCCACAAGATCTTCAACGCCGGCTGGACCATCGACGGCGTGCCGCGCGACACCAGTCTGTTCGGCATGATCCGCGCCACGCACGCCGCTGCGCCGCACGGCACGATCGTGGCCTACGCGGACAACGCGGCGGTGATCGAGGGCCGGCGCGTGGCGCGGCTGTATCCGCGCTCGGACGAGGGCCGCTACGGCACCGTGTTCAGCGCCGAGCACGAACTCACGCACACCGTCTTCAAGGTCGAGACCCACAACCACCCGACCGCGATCTCGCCCTTCCCGGGGGCGTCCACCGGCGCGGGCGGCGAGATCCGCGATGAAGGCGCCACGGGTCGCGGCGCGCGGCCCAAGGCAGGCCTGGCGGGATTCACCGTGTCGCACCTGCGCATCCCGGGCGCCGAGCAGCCCTGGGAGACCGACGCCGACCGCACCGCTCCCGCCCATGGTGCCGCGAGCCACGTGGGCTTCCCGGGCCGCATCGCCGATGCGCTGGCGATCATGATCGAAGGACCGATCGGCGCGGCTGCCTTCAACAACGAGTTTGGCCGGCCCAACATCCTGGGCTACTTCCGCACGTTCGAGGCCAACGTCGCCGGCAAGCGCTACGGCTATCACAAGCCGATCATGATCGCCGGCGGCATCGGCAACATCCGCGACGACCAGACCCACAAGGCGGCACTCCCGCCGGGCACCCTGCTGGTGGCGCTGGGCGGCCCCGGCATGCGCATCGGCGTGGGCGGCGGCGCCGCCTCGTCGATGGACGCGGGCACCAACACCGAGGCGCTGGACTTCGACTCCGTGCAGCGCGGCAATCCCGAGATGGAACGCCGCGCGCAGGAGGTGATCGACCGCTGCTGGGCGGCGGGCGCGGCCAATCCCATCCTCGCCATCCACGACGTGGGCGCGGGGGGCCTGTCGAACGCCATGCCCGAGCTGGCCGATCTTTCCGGGCGCGGTGCGCGCATCGAACTGGCGCGCATCCCGGTGGAGGAGAGCGGCATGAGTCCGCTCGAGATCTGGTGCAACGAATCGCAGGAGCGCTATGCGCTGGCGGTCGACCCCGCGCGCCTGGCAGCCTTCGACGACATGGCCCGGCGCGAGCGCTGCCCCTACGCGGTGATCGGCCAGATCGCCGAGGACGGCGAACTCGTGGTCACGCGCGAGGCCGCCGGTCCCGCCGTGGACATGCCCATGCAGACCCTGCTCGGCAAGCCGCCACGCATGCATCGCGACGTGCGCCGCGTGGCGCAGTCACTGCCCGCCGTGGACACGACGACGATCGACCTGGCGACGGCGGCGATGGCCGTGTTGCGCCACCCCACGGTGGCGAGCAAGAGCTTTCTGGTCACCATCGGCGACCGCTCGGTGGGCGGCCTGATCTGCCGCGATCCCATGGTCGGGCCCTGGCAGGTGCCGGTGGCCGATTGCGCGGTGACCGCGCTGTCCTTCGAGGGATACGCCGGCGAGGCCATGGCCATGGGCGAGCGCACGCCCCTGGCGCTCATCGATCCGGCCGCCGCGAGCCGTATGGCGATCGGCGAGGCGATCACCAACCTCGCCGCGGCCGACATCCGCCTGGAGCGCGTGAAGCTCTCGGCCAACTGGATGGCCGCCTGCGGCATGCCGGGCGAGGACGCACGCCTGTTCGACGCGGTGCAGGCCGCCTCCGAGCTTTGCCAGGCCCTGGGGGTGAGCATCCCGGTGGGCAAGGATTCCCTGTCGATGAAGACGGTGTGGTCCGAGGACGGGCAGACTCGCACGGTCGCGGCGCCGGTGTCGCTGATTGCCTCGGCGGCGGCACCGGTCGACGACATCCGCGCCTCGCTCACGCCGCAACTGCGCCTGGCGGGCGGCGAGAGCCTGCTGGTGCTGGTTGACCTAGGCGCAGGCCGCAACCGGCTGGGCGGCTCGATCCTGGCGCAAGTCAGCCAGCAGATCGGCAACGAGGCGCCCGACCTCGACGAGCCGCAGCGACTGGCGGACTTCGTGGCCACCCTGCGCGACCTGGCCCGCGTGGGCGACGTGCTGGCCTATCACGACCGCAGCGACGGGGGCTTGTTCGCCACCCTCGCCGAGATGGCCTTTGCCGGGCGCTGCGGCGTCACCGTGAACCTCGACGTGCTGGCCATGGACGCGGTGGCGCAGGACGCGGGCGACTACAAGGTGCGGCCCGAGCAGGTGGCAGTGCGCCGCCACGAGCTCATCCTGCGCGCGCTGTTTGCCGAGGAGCTCGGCGCCGTGCTGCAGATCCCCTCGTGCCGCAAGACCGAAGTGATGGACGCCCTGCGTGCCGCAGGGCTGGGGGCGGTGAGCCACATCATCGGCAAGCCCAACGAGCGCGACGTGGTCGAGTTCTGGTGCGACGCCAAGCCGCAGTTCAGTCGGCCGCGCGCCGAGCTGCAATCGGCGTGGAGCGAGGTGAGCTGGCAGATTGCGCGCCTGCGTGACAATCCGGCCTGCGCCGATGCCGAGTTCGCCCGCGCCGGGGCCGCGGACGATGCCGGCTTGTCGATCAGCCTGAACTACGACGCAGCCGAGGACGTGGCCGCGCCCTACATCGCCAGCGGGCGGCACCCGCGCATCGCCATCCTGCGCGAGCAGGGCGTCAACAGCCAGACCGAGATGGCGGCGGCGTTCATGCGCGCGGGCTTCACTGCGGTGGACGTGCACATGACCGACCTGCTGGCCGGCCGGGCGAACCTGGCGGACTTTCAGGGCATCGCAGCCTGCGGCGGCTTCAGCTACGGCGACGTGCTGGGCGCGGGCGGCGGCTGGGCCAAGACCATCCTGTATCACCCCGCGCTGGCGGACATGTTCGCTGCCTTCTTCGCGCGACCCGACAGCTTCGGCCTGGGCATCTGCAACGGCTGCCAGATGATGAGTCAGCTTGCGCCCATGATTCCCGGGGCGCAGCACTGGCCACGCTTCGAGCGCAATGCCTCGGAACAGTTCGAGGGTCGCCTGGTGCAGGTGCGGGTGGAAGCCTCGCCCTCGATCTTCCTGGCGGGCATGGTGGGCAGCCACATGCCGATTGCCAACGCACACGGCGAGGGCAGGGCGGTGTTTCGCTCGGCCGAGGACGCGGCGCGGGCCCGGGTGGCCTTGCGCTACGTCGATGGTCACGCCGAGCCCACCGAGGCCTATCCGTGGAACCCCAACGGTTCTCCGGGCGGCATCACGGGCCTGACCACCGAGGACGGACGCTTCACCATCCTGATGCCGCACCCCGAGCGCGTGCACCGCACGGTGCAATACTCGTGGCAGCCCCCGGGGCTGGGCGAGGACAGCCCCTGGATGCGCATGTTCCGCAACGCGCGCGTGTGGGTGGGCTAGGCGCTTCGCAGGCCATGGCGAGCACGCACCGGCAACCTGCCACGAGTCGGCGTTCAGCGGGCGGGGTGGGGCGCGCCGCCCTGGCTGCGGTGCTGGCAATGGCGGGCGCGAGCCAGGTCACTTGCGCGCTGGCCCAGACCTCTGGCGCACCGATGAGTTTCTTCGTCACCAGTCGCGGGCTGGGCGAAGGGGCGAACCTGGGCGGGCTCGCGGGCGCCGACCGGCACTGCCAGGCGCTGGCCGAGGCCGCGGGCGCGGGCGAGCGCGTGTGGCGCGCCTACCTGAGCACGCAGACGCGCGAAGGCGTGCCGGGAGTCAGCGCGCGCGACCGCATCGGCCCTGGCCCCTGGCACAACGCGCAGGGCGTGCCGATCGCGGGCAGCCTCGAAGAACTGCACGATGCGCGCAACGCGGTGCGGACCGACACGGCACTCACCGAGACCGGGCAGCGCGTCCCGGGGCGCGTGCACGACATCCTCACCGGCACGCGGCTCGATGGCACGGCACCCTCGGGGCTCGACCCCGACATGACTTGCGGCAACTGGACGCGCTCGGGCAGCGAGGGCGCGGCGCTCGTCGGCCACCACGACCGCGTGAGCGCGATCCGCGAGCCCTGGGCCGCGTCGTGGAACTCGGCCCACCTCACGCGCGGTTGCTCGGCGGCGGCGCTGGCGGAACTGGGCAGCGGGGGCTTGTTCTACTGCTTCGCCTTGCCGCGCGAGCAGCCACAGCCCAGGCCCTAGGCTCGGACCATGCGCAGGCTATGTCATCGCCCGCCCAGGCGCCTTCTCGAAATCGTGCTGGTCTCGGGCATCGTGACGGGCGCGGCGGCATGCTCTTCGCAGCAGGCGTATTCGGCCGGGCAGGTCTGGCAGCGCAATGAGTGCCAGAAGATGCCCGATGCGACTTCGCGCTCGCGCTGTCTGGAGGCCGCAGGCATGAGCGCCGAAGCCTATCGGCGCGAGGCAGACGCCGCAAAGGCAGAGCGCTGAATGCGTCGGCGGTAGTGACCAAGCCTTAGCCGCGCGGCTCGGCCAGGATTCTTGATCGCACTGCACCACGGGTGAGCCCAGGGCCCACGTCCACGGTGTTTGGTTGCCAGTCTGGGTGCAGGGCCGGTATGGTTCGGCCACCCCCACGAAAACCATAAGCCCCGGAGACCCGAATGCGCCGACTCTTCCTTGCCACCGCGCTGCTCACTCTGCACGCGGCCGCGCATGCGGATCCCATCTCGGTCCTGTTCGTGGGCAACAGCTACACGTTCGGTCGCCTGGATCCGGTCCTGAGCTACAACGCCGCCAATGTTCGCGACCTGACCCGGCCGCAAGGCCCGCTCAACGGCGGGCGCGATCCGGCGCTGCCGTTCACCACGGGCGCGCCGTTCACCAATCTTGCCGGAACCAACTCCTATCCCGCGGGCACGATCAACCCGTCCACCGGACTGCCTTTCGACTCCTATTCGCCGCACTCGCAGACGCAGGCCTGGGGCGGGGTTGCCGGCATCTTCAAGCAGATGACGGTGCAGGCCGGACTCAACTACGACGTGGCCTTGTCGACGCGCAACGCGGCTTCGCTGCGCGGCCACATGCTCAACAGCGCCAACAGCAACTGGGACATGCGCGGCAACATCGGCTCCCAGACCTGGGGCAAGGTCGTGCTGCAGGAGCAAAGCGACGAGCCACTGACCCGACAGCCGGGCTTGAACTCCAACCCGGAGTACTTCCGCTTCTACGCCGACAAGATCGAGAACTTCCTGCACTCGACGGCAGCGCAGACCATCCGCGATCGCGACGCCTTCCCCGGGGCGACCGATGCCGAGCGGCAGGCCAACTGCGTGGCCGCCGGGATCGCCGCAGGGACCTGCAGCAACAACCGCGGGACCTTCTCGAACGCCAAGGCCAGCACGGCCACCGAGCTGTACCTCTACCAGACCTGGGCGCGGCCCGATCTCATCAACGCCCCGGGCACCAAGATCATCGATCCGGCCACGGGCAACGCGACCTATACGAGCACCCCGGCGACGTCCTTCTTCCCCAGCCTCGAGGCGATGACGGGGCAGCTCAAGAGCAGTTACCAGGCGGCTCTGGAGCAGGCCGACAACGACCTCACGCCAGGCTTCAAGGGCATCGCCCCGGTGGGCGAAGCCTTCCTGCGCGCGGTCACCAGCGGCATCGCCACGCGCGACATGTACTCCGCCGACGCCCTGAGCGACGGTCTGATCGACCTGTGGTTCAACGACGGCACGCACGCCAGCGTGCTGGGCTCCTACCTCAGCGCGCTGACTCTGTTCGGCACGCTCACGGGGCTCGATCCGCTGAGCCTGGGCGCGGACGAGATCGCCGCGCGCGACCTCGGGATCAGCCGTAGCGAGGCGCTGGCGTTGCAGCGAGTTGCCAGCGACCAGTTGCGCGCTTCGGGCCTGTTGCCCGAGCCTGCGTCGCTTGCCCTGGTCTTCGGAGCGGGCCTGGCAGTCGCGGCAATGCGCCGTCGGCGGCGCTGAACGGCTCCGGTCTCAGGGAGTCGACGCGATGGTCTCTCTCCCTCGCCGCGGCCGGGCGTGATTGCCAGACCGATCGAGCCGTGACCAAGAAAAAGGGGCGCCGCAGCGCCCCTTTTTTTGCCAGCCAGGCCGGCCTACTGGATCTTGGCGTCCTTGGTCAGCTTCTGCACGAAGGCCTGGACCTTCTGTTGCTGCAGGGCTTCGACGATCTGCGGCTTGACCTGATCGAGGCTCGGGAACTGCGTGTCGCGCGTGTCCTCGAGACGGATGACGTGGTAGCCGAACTGCGACTTCACCGGCACCTGGGTCATCTCGCCCTTCTTCAGGCCGGTCATCGCGTCGGAGAACGGCTTCACGTAGGCGTCGGCGCCGGCCCAGTCGAGTTCGCCGCCGTTGGCGCCCGAGCCCGGATCCTTGGACTGCTTCTTGGCGATGTCCTCGAACTTCGCGCCCTTTTTGATCTGGTCGATGATCGCCTTGGCGTCGTCTTCCTTCTCGACCAGGATGTGGCGGGCGCGGTACTCCTTGGAGCCGACCTGCTTCTTCTGGGCTTCGTAAGCGGCCTTGACCTCGGCGTCGGTCACCGGGCTCTTGGCGGCCTCGGCGCGCAGCATGGCCTGGATGATCGTGTTCTGGCGCTGCACGTCGAGCTGGAACTTGACGTCCGCGTTGTTGGCGATGCCGAGCTTGGTGGCTTCCTGCATCAGGATCTCGCGCTGGACCAGCTGGTTCTTCACCTGCTGGCGCAGCTCGGGACTGTCCTTCTGGCCCGAGCGGACGAGTTCCTTGACCCACAGGTCTTCCGTGGCCTTGGTAATGGGCTTGCCGTTGACGACGGCGACGTTCTGGGCGAGCGCAGTGCTGCAGCTGAGCACGAGCGCGGCAATCAAGGCAATGCGTTGCATGAGGGGAAACCTTTTGGGGTGGTTTGGAGGCTCAGGCGCCGCGTTCATCGGGCGTCTGCAGCGTCATGGACAAGGCGTGAACTTCGCGCTTCATCAGGCCGTCGAGGGCATCATACACGAGGCGATGCCGCGCCAGCCGGGGCAGTCCGGTAAAACGCCTACTCACCAAGCGCAGCCGGTAGTGGCCCCCGCCCGAGGCGGCGCCAGGATGGCCGGCGTGGCGGTGCGACTCGTCCTCGATCTCGAGCAATTCGGGTTCGAGCGCGGCGAGGCGCTCGCGCAAGCTGGCAAGCACCGCCTCAGGCACGGGGCTGCTCCTCTTCCTTCATGTGCCGGGCCGCGTAGACGCCCATGCCCAGCGCGAAGACCACCAGCAGGGCGGTGAGCCCGAAGAGCTTGAAGCTGACCCAGGTCTCGGTCGGATAGTTATAGGCCACGAAGAGATTCGCCGCGCCCATGAAGGCGAAGAATCCGATCCAGGCAAAGAGCAGGCGCGTCCAGGCGAAGTCGGGCAGCACCATCTGAGCGCCCAGCAGGGTGCGGATGAAATTGCGCCCGACCGCCCACCCGCCGGCCAGGATGGCGGCGAAGAGCCAGTACAGGATGGTGGGCTTCCACTTGATGAAGGTCTCGTCGTGCAGCCACAGCGTGAGACCACCGAACACGACGATCACCGCCAGGCTGATCCACAACATGGTGTCGACTTTGCGTCCGCGCAGCACCAGCCAGCCCACCTGCAGCAGCGAGGCGAGCACGGTGACCAGCGTGGCGATGAGCACGGGCGCCTGCGCCGCGGTGACGCCGCCGCCCAGCCACTGGTTGGCCCAGGCCGCGGCTGCGTCGGGGGAGCCCTGCGCGAACTTGAACGAGGCAAAGAAAAGGATGACCGGGAGCAGGTCGAACAGGAACTTCACGGCGGGACGGCTCAGGGCTGGGGCGGGGCCGGCTCGAAGGCGAGCGCGGCGGAGTTGATGCAGTATCGCAGACCGGTCGGCGGCGGGCCGTCGGGGAAGACGTGACCCAGGTGCGCGTCGCACACCCGGCACAGGATCTCGGTGCGCACCATGCCGTGGCTCGTGTCCCGCCGCTCCAGCACCTTGGCGGGGTCGAGCGCCTTGAAGTAGCTGGGCCAGCCGCAGCCCGAGTCGAACTTGGTGTCCGAGGCAAAGAGCGCCGTGCCGCAGCACACGCAGCGGTAGATGCCGGGCTCGTGGTGGTCCCAGTAGCGACCGGTGAAGGCGCGTTCGGTCGCGGCCTCGCGGGTGACGGCGTACTGCTGGGCATCGAGTTGCTCGCGCCACTCGGCCTCGGTCTTGACCACTTTGTCCATACTGACCCTCAACTTGAGCAAGACAGTGCAATGTTCCCGGCCCAGTCGGGGGGCAGGGCCGCATAGCGTTCGGCGCCCGGCTGCTCCTCGTAGGGCCGCTCGAGCAGGCGACGCAGGCGCTCCACGGGCGCGAAGTCGCGCGCCCCGGCATCGCCGCGCGCTGCGGCGATCGCCTCTTCGGCCATCCAGTTGCGCAGCACGTAGCACGGGTTGACCGCGCGCATCCGCGCTGCGCGCTCGGCGTCGTGCGCGCCGCTCTGGCCTTCTTGCCGCAGACGCGCCCGAAAGTCCACGGCCCAGGCGTCGAACGCGGCGCGGTCGGCAAAGAGGTCGCGCACTTCGGCGTCGTCCTCGGGGCGGCTCGCGTCCAGGCGCAGACCGGCCAGGCGACGCCAAAAAAGGGTCCAGTCGACGCGGCTGACGTGCAGGCGCGACAGCAGGCCGTCGATCAGGGTCTCGTCGGCGTCGAGCACGCTGAGCAGTCCCAGCTTGGCGTGGAAGATCTCTTCCAATGCAGCCGCGAAGTGGGTGCGATAGGTGTCGAGCACGGCCTGCGTGGCCTCGACGCTCTTGCTCAGGGGCAACAACGCCTGAGCCAGGGCGTAGAGGTTCCACAGTCCGATGTCGGGCTGGTTCGCGTACGAGTAGCGGCCGTGCGTGTCGGAATGGTTGCAGATGTGGTGGGCGTCGAAGCCGTCCATGAACTGGAAGGGCCCGTAGTCCAGCGTGAGCCCCAGGATGCTCATGTTGTCGGTGTTGAGCACGCCGTGCATGAAGCCCACGCCTTGCCACTGCGCCACCAGACGCGCGGTGCGCGCCACCACTTCGGCCAGCAGCGCCAGCACGGGTTCGGGCTCGGCCGCCGCCTGCGGGTAATGGCGGGCGATCACGAAGTCGGCGAGCTGGCGCAGCTGCTCGGTGCGGCCGTGGTGCGCGAAGTACTCGAAGGAGCCGAAGCGCACGAAGCTCGCTGCCATGCGGGTGACCACCGCGGCGGTCTCGACCGTCTCGCGCATCACCGGCGTGTCGGCGCCGATCACGGCCAGCGCGCGGGTGGTGGGGATGCCCAGGCCCGCCATGGCTTCCGATCCCAGGAACTCGCGGATCGAGGAGCGCAGCACCGCGCGGCCGTCGCCGCTGCGCGAGTAGGGCGTGCGCCCCGAACCCTTGAGTTGCAGTTCCCATCCCGCGCCGTCGGGGCCGCTCACCTCACCGAGCAGCAGCGCCCGGCCGTCTCCGAGCCGCGGCACGTACACGCCGAACTGGTGCCCCGAGTAGACGGCCGCCAGCGGGTCGGCGCCCGGAGGAATGCGGTTGCCAGAGAAGACCTGCACGAAGTCCGGATCACGCGCCGTCTCGGGTCCCAGACCGATCAGTGCGCCCGCGCTGGCCGAGTAGCCCACCAGGTAGGGCTCGGGCAAGGGTTCGGGCGCGAGCCGGGTATGGAAGGCCTCGGGCAGGCCGGCGTAGCCGTTGACGAAGCGCAGGGCGCCCAGCGTCTCGCCCGGCGGGCTGGGGTGCAGGGAAGAGCTCGCGCGCAGGTCCAAGGGCGTGCCTAGGCGTAAAGGGGATGAGATTGTAGGCGGCGCCTTGACGGTAGCTGCCGCAACCGGACAGCATGCGGGGACAAGCGCTGGGAGGCGCATTCAATCCAGGGGGAAAACCATGGCCGTGTCCGGTCTGATGATGCAAATGCCGCTGTCGATCTCTTCGCTGATCGTCCACGCGGACCGGCACCACGGCGACACCGAGATCGTCTCGCGCCGGGTCGAGGGCGACCTGCACCGCACCACCTGGCGAGAACTGCACCGCCGCTCGCGGCAGATGGCCAACGCGCTGGGCTCGCTGGGCCTGGTTCAGGGCGACCGGGTGGGGACGATCGCCTGGAACGGCTACCGCCACCTCGAGCTCTACTACGCCGTCTCGGGCAGCGGCGCGGTGCTGCACACCATCAACCCGCGCCTGCACCCCGAGCAGATCGCCTGGATCGTGAACCACGCCGAAGACAAGGCACTGTTCTTCGACGCCACCTTCCTGCCCCTGGTCGAGGCGGTGGCCGCGCACCTGCAGAGCGTGCGCCACTTCGTGCTGATGACCGACCGCGCTCACATGCCGGCGGCGAGCAAGATCCCCGAGCTGCGCTGCTACGAGGATCTGGTGGGACATCACTCCGACCAGTACGTGTGGCCGGTGTTCGACGAGAACGCCGCATCCTCGCTGTGCTACACGTCCGGCACCACCGGCAATCCCAAGGGCGTGCTCTACAGCCACCGCTCGACGGTGCTGCACTCCTTCGCCGCGGCCCTGCCCGACGCGCTGAACCTCTCGGCGCGCGACAGCGTGCTGCCCGTGGTGCCCATGTTCCACGTCAACGCCTGGGGCCTGCCCTATGCGGCCGCGATGGTCGGCTGCAAGCTCGTGTTCCCCGGCGCGGCGCTGGACGGCAAGTCGCTCTACGAACTGTTCGAGGCCGAGCGCGTGACTTGCTCGGCCGGCGTGCCCACCGTCTGGCAGGGCCTGCTGGCGCACACCGAGGCCAATGGCTTGCGCTTCTCGACCATGAACCGCACGGTGATCGGCGGCTCGGCCTGCCCGCCGGCAATGACCCGCCTCTTCGAGCAGAAGTACGGCGTGCACGTGCTTCACGCCTGGGGCATGACCGAGATGAGCCCGCTGGGCACCGCCTGCACCTTCAAGGCCAAGCACCTCGACCTGAGCGACGAGGCCCGCCTGCAACTGCAGGCCAAGCAGGGCCGCGCGCTCTACGGCGTGGACATGAAGATCGTGGGCGAGGACGGCGGCGATCTGCCTTGGGACGGCACGAGCTTCGGCGACCTGCTGGTGCGCGGGCCGTGGATCGTGCGCGAGTACTTCAAGGGCGAGGGCGGCGACCCGCTCAAGCGCGACGGCGTCGGCCACGAGTGGTTCCCCACGGGCGATGTGGCCACGATCGACGGCGAGGGCTACATGCACATCACCGACCGCTCCAAGGACGTGATCAAGAGCGGCGGCGAGTGGATCAGCTCGATCGAGATCGAGAACATCGCCGTGAGTCACCCGGCCGTGGCGATGGCCGCCTGCATCGCAGCGCACCATCCCAAGTGGGACGAGCGCCCCCTGCTGGTGGTGATGAAAAAGCCCGGCGCGCAACTCGGCCGCGAGGAACTCCTTGCTCATTACGAGGGCAAGGTCGCCAAGTGGCAGGTGCCCGACGACGTGGTTTTCGTGGACTCCATCCCCTTGGGAGCCACTGGCAAGATGCTCAAGAGCCGCCTGCGCGAGCAGTTCCGCGAACACCGTCTGCCGACCGCCTGACCGCCGATGCAACGGCCCCGCGCGGTCCGCTTGGCGCGCCCGGGGTGCTTGGGTATCCTCGACTGATCCGCCCCGCCAGAGGGCGGTCCACCTGGAGACACTCAAGATGATCCTCAAGGCCCTCCGCTGCCTGGCAGCGGCCGTGTTCGCGCTCGTCGCGAGCGTGGCCGGCGCCCAGGTCCAGACCGTCAAGATCGCGTTCATCGATCCGCTCTCCGGCCCCTTCGCGGGCGTGGGCGCGAACCAGCTCAAGCACTTCCAGTACGTGGCCGATGTCGTCAACCAGCAGCAGCTGGCCGGCGCCAACGTGCGCTTCGAGATCGTGCCCTTCGACAACAAGGGCAGCCCGCAGGAGAGCCTCACGGTCCTCAAGCAGATCATCGACCAGGGCATCCGCTTCATCACCCAGGGCAACGGCTCGGGCGTGGCGCTGGCCCTTTCCGACGCGGTGGCCAAGCACAACGAGCGCAACCCGGGCAAGGAAATCGTCTTCCTCAACTACGCGGCGGTCGACCCCGACCTCACGAACTCCAAGTGCAGCTTCTGGCACTTCCGCTTCGATGCGAACACCGACATGAAGATGGAGGCACTCACCAGCTACATGAAGGACCGCCCGGAGGTGAAGAACGTCTACCTGATCAACCAGAACTATTCCCACGGCCAGCAGGTGTCGCGGGTTGCCAAGGACCTGCTCGCGCGCAAGCGTCCCGACGTCAAGGTCGTGGGCGACGACCTGCACCCCCTGGGCCAGGTGCGCGACTTCAGCCCCTACATCGCCAAGATGCGCGCGGCCAACGCCGACACCATCATCACCGGCAACTGGGGTCCCGACCTGGCGCTGCTGGTGCGCGCGGCGCGCGACGCCGGGCTCAAGGCCAACTTCTACACCTACTACGGTGGCGTGATCGGCACCCCCACGGCGGTGGGCGCAGCCGGCGAGGACCGCATGCGCATGGTGGCCTACTGGCACCCCAACATCGACAACAACAAGCAGGGCGAGGCGCTCTACGAGGGCTTCAAGAAGAAGACCGGCGAGGAGTTCTACACCGTGGCGAGCTACTCGGCCCTGGTGATGCTGGCCGAGGCGATCAAGAAGGCCAAGAGCACCGAGCCGCTGCGCGTGGCCTATGCCATGGAAGGCCTCAAGGTCGCCAGCCTGAACGGCGAGGTCGAGATGCGCGCCTCCGACCATCAGCTGCTCCAGCCCCTTTGGCTGGCGAGCTGGACCAAGGTCGTGCCGCCGCTCAAGCACGACATCGAGAAGACGGGCTACACGTGGAAGACGGAGCGGGCGTTCCCGACCTTCGTCGCCTCGCAGCCCACCAGTTGCGTCATGGTGCGCCCGCCGCGTCCGCAGTAGGCGAGGCGACTCGATCCCACGGCCCGGCGCCCCCGGGCCGTTTTTCCGAGCGCAAGGCGACCCCGGCGTGGAGTTCCTCGTCACCCAGGTCCTGAACAGCGTGGGCTACGGCCTGCTGCTGTTCATGCTGGCCGCGGGCCTGACCCTCATCTTCTCGATGATGGGAGTGCTGAACTTCGCCCATGCCAGCTTCTACATGCTCGGCGCCTACGTGGCCTACCAGATCTCGACCTGGGTCGGCTTTTGGTGGGCGCTGGCGCTGGCGCCCCTGGTGGTGGGGCTGCTGGGCGCGGCGGTCGAGCATTGGGGCCTGCGGCGCGTGCACAAGTGGGGCCACGTACCGGAACTGCTCTTCACCTTCGGACTGTCGTACATCCTGCTGGAGCTGGTGCAGATGGTCTGGGGTCGCGCCCCGGTGCCCTACCGCGTGCCGGCTGAGCTCGACGGCCCTGCGGCCTGGCTGCAGGGGCTGGGTGTCACCTTCCCCGAGTACCGGCTCTTCGCCATGAGCGTGGCCGTGGCCATGCTGGTGTGCATCTGGCTGGTGCTCACGCGCACGCGCATCGGTCTGATCATCCAGGCCGCACTCACCCATCCGCACATGGTCGAAGCGCTCGGCCACGACGTGCCGCGGGTCTTCATGGGCGTGTTTGCCGGCGGCTGCGCGCTTGCGGGCCTGGCCGGCGTGATCGGCGGCAACCTCTTCGTGACCGAACCGGCCATGGCCACCACGGTGGGCGCCATCCTCTTCGTGGTGATCGTGGTGGGCGGGATGGGCTCGCTGGCGGGCGCCTTCGTGGCTTCGCTGCTGCTGGGCGCGATCGAGACCTTCGGCAAGACGAGCGACTGGTCGCTGGCCAAGCTCGCCGGGGCCCTGGGCGCCTCGGTGGGGCCGGACACCGCGGGCTGGGTCGTGCTCAAGGTCACGCTCGCGCAGGCCGCGCCCGTGCTGCCCTACCTGCTGATGGTGCTGGTGCTGATCGTGCGGCCCAAGGGGCTGCTCGGAAAGCGGGAGGACTGAGCTCGTGGTCCCGAGCCCTTGCGCCGTCACCTGCCTCGGTCGGCAGCTCGGACCAACGCCCGACGCGCCGCCGGGCTGCGCTCGCCGACCCCAGCGGGGCATGGCGTGACCGAGCTCGGCCTGGTGCGCTTCAAGCCATGGAACGTCGGCCGATGGCTGCTGTGGGGCTTCGTGGCGCTGCTGCTGGCGGTGGCGCCCCTCGTCTTCACCGAGGGCTTCGCACGCACCCTGCTGTCGCAGATGGGGATCATGATGATCTTCGCCCTGAGCTACAACATGCTGCTCGGGCAGACCGGCATGCTGTCGTTCGGGCACGCGGTGTACTCGGGCCTGGGTGCCTTCTTCACGATCCACGCGCTCAACTGGATCGCCGCCGGCCGGCTCGCGCTCCCGGTTTCGCTGCTGCCCCTGGTGGGCGCCGCGGCGGGCGCCTTGTTCAGCTTGCTGCTGGGCTGGGTCACCACCCGCAAGGCCGGCACGCCCTTCGCGATGATCACCCTGGGCATCGGCGAGATGGTGTTCGCCGCCTCGCTCATGTTCCCCGAGTTCTTCGGAGGCGAGGGGGGCATCACCGGCAACCGCACGGTGGGCGGAAACGTGTTCGGGGTGCCGGGCTGGACCTACGGCCCGCAGATCCAGGTCTATTACCTGATCGCCGTCTGGTGCTTCGCCAGCATGGTGGCGATGTTCGCCTTCACGCAGACGCCGCTGGGACGCATCGCCAACGCCGTGCGCGACAACCCCGAGCGTGCCGAGTTCATCGGCTACAACCCGCGCCGCGTGCGCTGGATCGTGATGACCCTGGCGGGCCTGTTCGCCGGCATTTCCGGCGCGCTGTCGGCGATCAACTTCGAGATCGTCAGCGCCGAGAACGTGAGCGCCATCCGCTCGGGCGGGGTGCTGCTCGCGGCCTTCATCGGCGGCGCGGCGTTCTTCTTCGGGCCGATCCTCGGGGCCATCGTGTTCGTCTTCTTCGCGGTGGCCTTGTCGGAATACACCAAGGCCTGGCAGCTCTACCTGGGGGTGTTCTTCATCCTGATGGTGATGTTCGCGCCGGGCGGGCTGGCCAGCCTGCTGCTGCTGAACCTGCGGGTGGCCAAGTTCGGCAAGTTCCGCCGCCTGCTCGACCCCTACGTGGGCGTGATCGGCAGCGGCCTGCTGCTGGCGCTGGGCGTGGTGCTGGTGGTCGAGATGAGCTACCACCTCAGCCTGGGCCTCTCGCAAGGCTCGGTGATCCGCGTCTTCGGGCTGCCCTTCGACACGGCCTCGGTGAGCGGCTGGGTGCCGGCGCTGGGCATCCTGGCGGCTGGCGCGGCGGCCTTCGAGTGGTACCGACGCGAGTTCAAGGCGCGCTGGGGCGAGATCGCCGGCGAGATCGAGGACTGGCTGCGCGAGAACCCCGAGGACGCGCCATGAGCACGACGCCCGCGCTGGAACTGGCCGCGCTGCGCAAGAACTTCGGTGCCGCGCAGATCATCCGTGGCGTCGACCTCGTCATCCCCGCCGGGGAGCGCCACGCCATCATCGGGCCCAATGGCGCCGGCAAGAGCACGCTGTTCAACCTGATGAGCGGGCGCCACCACGCCAGCGGCGGCGCGGTGAGGCTCAAGGGCCAGGACATCACCCGCGCCCGGCCTTACGAGATCAACCGCATGGGGCTGTCGCGCAGCTTCCAGATCACCAACATCTTCCACCGCATGACGGTGTTCGAGAACCTGCGCTGCGCGGTGCTGTGGGCGGCGGGCTACCGCTACACCTTCTGGCGCTCGATCAACAAGCTGCCCGAGGTGGAGGCGCGCGCCGAGGAAGTGCTCGCGCGCATCGGGCTCAAGCGCAGGCGCAAGACCCTGGCGGGCCTGCTCACCTACGCCGAGCAGCGCGCGCTCGAGATCGGCATCACCATCGCCGGCGGGGCGGACGTGATCCTGCTCGACGAGCCCACCGCCGGCATGAGCCGCAGCGAGACCGCGGGGGCCGTGGCCCTGATCCGCGAGGTGAGCGAGGGCCGCACGCTGGTGATGGTCGAGCACGACATGAGCGTGGTGTTCGGCCTGGCCGACCGCATCAGCGTGCTGGTCTACGGCCAGATCATCGCCACCGGCACCCCGGCCGAGATCCGCGCCAGCGAGGCCGTGCGCGAGGCCTATCTGGGCACCACGCTGGAGGGCGCGTGATGCTGAAGGTCGAGAACCTCCAGGCCTGGTACGGCAAGAGCCACGTGCTGCACGGGGTCGACCTCGAGGTGGGCGAGGGCGAGATCGTCGCCCTGCTGGGGCGCAACGGCGTGGGGCGCTCGACCACCGCCAAGGCCATCATGGGGCTGGTGGATCACACCGGCCGGGTGGATTTTCGCGGCCAGCGCATCTCGGGCCTGCCGACCTACCGCATCGCCCGCCTGGGTCTGGGCTACGTGCCCGAAAGCCGAGACATCTTTCCCACCCTGACGGTCGAGGAGAACCTGCGCCTGGGCCAGAAGGGACGTGTCGGCCGCTGGAGCCGCGACGACATGTACGCGCTGTTCCCCCGCCTGCGCGAACGCGCCCGCACCGAAGCCGGGGTCCTGTCGGGCGGGGAGCAGCAGATGCTCACCCTGGCGCGCACCATGATGGGCGACCCCCAGCTCGTGCTGATCGACGAACCCACCGAGGGGCTCGCGCCCAAGATCGTCGAGCTGGTGGGCCAGTTCCTGCACGCGCTCAAGGAGCGCGGCATCTCGGTGCTGCTGATCGAGCAGAAGCTCACCATCGCGCTCGACATCTCGACGCGCTGCTACGTGATGGGCCACGGCCACATGGTGTTCGCCGGCACGCCCACCGAGCTGCGCGCCAACCGCCTGATCCGCCAGGAGTGGCTGGAGGTCTGAGCGGCTGCGCTACGCTCGGCGCGTCGCCTAGCGCGTCGTCTCCTGGAGCATCGCCATGAAGGTTCACCTCGAGATCCGCGGCCGCGTCGCCGTGGTGCAGTTAGACAATCCCCCCGTCAACAGCCTGGGGCACGCCACCCGTGTCGAGCTCGCCGACGCGCTCGAGCTCGCCTACAACGAGCGCGCGGTGTCGGCCATCGTGGTCACCGGCACCGGCAAGGTCTTTTCGGGCGGAGCCGACATCCGCGAGTTCAACTCGCCACTGGCGCTGGCCGAGCCCAGTCTTCACCAGCTCATCGATCTGGTGGAGCGCGCGCCCAAGCCGGTGATCGCCGCGATCAACGGGGTGTGCATGGGCGGCGGACTGGAACTCGCGCTGGCCTGCCACTACCGCATCGCCACGCCCGGTGCCACGCTCGCTCTGCCCGAGGTCAAGCTCGGGCTGCTGCCGGGCGCCGGAGGCACGCAACGCCTGCCGCGCGCCGTGGGCGTGGAGGCCGCGCTGGCCATGATCGTCTCGGGCGAGCCCATCGCCGCGGCGCGCGCCCTCGAACTCGGGCTGGTGAGCCGCCTGGTGGCCGACACCCACTTCGACGACGTGCTGGCCTACGCCCGCGAGGTCGAGGCGGTGCGGCCGCTGCCCCTGCTGCGCCACGCGCGGGCCGCGCTCCCCGCAGGCAGCGATCGCTCGGCCTACTTTCTGCTCGCGCACGAGCGCGTGGCTCGCGAGGCACGCGGTCTGCCCGCGCCGCTCGCTTGCGTCGACGCGGTCGAGGCGGCCGTGCGCGAGCCCATCGAAGCCGGGCTCGAGATCGAGCGCGAACTGTTCATGCGGCTGGTGGCCACGCCCGAGTCGCGCGGCCTGCGCCATGCCTTCTTTGCCGAGCGTGCCGCGGCACGAATTCCCGACGTGGCCGAGTCCACCCCGCAGCGGCCCATCAAGCGCGCCGCGGTGCTGGGCTTCGGCACCATGGGCGGCGGCATCGCCATGAGCTTCGCCAACGCCGGCATTCCGGTCACCGTGTTCGAAAAGGACGCGGCGGCGCTCGAGCGCGGCCTGGCGGCCTGCCGGGCCAACTGGGAGGCGAGCGCGCGCAAGGGCAAGCTCGCGCCCGAGCAGGTGCAGCAGCGCCTGGGCCTGATCACCCCGACCCTGAAGCTCGCCGACCTCGCCCAAGCGGACCTCGTGATCGAGGCCGTCTACGAGGACATGGAGGTCAAGCGCGCCGTGTTCCGCGAACTCGACGGCCTGATGAAGCCCGGCGCCATCCTGGCCACCAATACCTCGACCCTCGACGTGGACGCGATCGCCGCCGTCACGCGCCGCCCCGCGGACGTGGTGGGCCTGCACTTCTTCAGTCCCGCCAACGTGATGCGCCTGCTGGAAGTGGTGCGCGGCCGCAAGACCGCGCGCGAGGTGCTGGCCAGCGTGATGAGCCTGGCGCGGCGGCTGCGCAAGGTGGCCGTGGTCTCGGGCGTGTGCGACGGCTTCATCGGCAACCGCATGCTCGAGCAGTACGTGCGTCAGTCGCTGTTCCTGGTGGACGAGGGCGCGAGTCCCGCGCAGATCGACGCTGCGCTCACGCGCTTCGGCATGGCCATGGGCCCCTTCGCGAT
Organism: Burkholderiaceae bacterium; assembly: GCA_035454085.1. Lineage (GTDB taxonomy): Bacteria > Pseudomonadota > Gammaproteobacteria > Burkholderiales > Burkholderiaceae_F > DAOTEJ01. The sequence continues at coordinate 21,793 of DAOTEJ010000019.1, forward strand.
GTACGACATGGCCGGCATGGACATCGGCTACGCCATCCGCCAGCGCCGCTACCGCGAGCAGCCGCACATCCGCTACTCGAAGATCGCCGACCTCGTGGTCGAGGCCGGGCGACTGGGGCAGAAGACCGGCAAGGGCTGGTACCGCTACGAGGCGGGCAGCCGCGCGCCTCTGCCCGACCCCGAGATCGACGCGCTGATCGCCAGCCACCGCGCGGCGCTGGGCATCGCGCCGCGCGCGATCGGTGACGAGGAGATCGTCGAGCGTTGCCTCTTTGCCCTGGTCAACGAGGGCGCCCACCTGCTGGGCGAGGGCATCGCGCAACGCGCCTCGGACATCGACGTGGTCTACCTCACCGGCTACGGCTTCCCGGCCACGCGCGGCGGCCCCATGTTCTTCGCCCAGAACTTCGGTTTGGCGCGCGTGCTCGAGGTGATGCGCGGCTTTGCCGCCAACCCCCATGCCGATGCGCAGTTCTGGACCCCGGCACCGGCGCTGGTGGCCGCCGCCAAGGCCGGTCACTGGCCGCAGGAGGGCGCGCCGTGAGCGTGGCGCCGCTGGACGCGCGCGGGCTCGAGTTCTTGCTGCACGAGTGGCTGGAGGTCGAGAAGCTCACCGAGCGCCCGCGCTACGCCGAGCACAGCCGCGATACCTTCGATGCGGCGCTCGCCACGGCCCAGGCGATCGCGATGGAGCGCTTCGCGCCCTTTAACCGGCGTGGCGACGTGGAGGAGCCGCGCCTCGTGGACGGGCGGGTGGAACTCGTGCCGGAACTGCGCACCGCGCTGCGCGAGTTCATCGACGCGGGCTTCATGGCCGCCGAGGCGGATGCCGAACTGGGCGGACTGCAACTGCCGGTGACGGTGGCCAAGGCCTGCTCGGCCTGGTTCTCGGGGGCCAACATGGGCGCCTCGGGCTACTCCTTCCTGGCCATGGGCAACGCCAACCTGCTGCGGGTGCACGGCAGCCCGGCGCAGATCGACGCCTTCGTGCGGCCCACGCTGGCGGGGCGCTTCTTCGGCACCATGTGCCTGTCGGAGCCGCAGGCGGGCTCGTCGCTGTCGGACATCGTCACCCGCGCCGTGCCCGACGGCGACTCGCCGCTGGGGCCGCGCCACCGCCTGTTCGGCAACAAGATGTGGATCTCGGCGGGCGATCACGAACTCGGCGAGAACATCGTTCACCTGGTGCTGGCCAAGATTCCGGGGCCGGACGGCAAGCTCGTTGCCGGGGTGAAGGGCATCTCGCTGTTCGTCGTGCCCAAGTTCCTGGTCGAGGTGCAAGGGCAGGGCGCGCAAGCGCGCGTGTCGGTCGGGGAACGCAACGACGTGGCGGTGGCGGGTCTCAACCACAAGCTCGGCTGGCGCGGCACGGTCAACACCCTGCTCAACTTCGGCGAAGGTCGCCATCGGCCCGGCGGCGCGGCGGGCGCGGTGGGCTATCTGGTGGGCGAGCCCGGGCGCGGGCTCGCGGCCATGTTCACGATGATGAACGAGGCGCGCATCGGAGTGGGCCTGAGCGCGGCCGTGCTCGGCCTCGCGGGCTACAGGCACGCACTCGACTACGCGCGCGGCCGCCCCCAGGGTCGGCCGCTCACGGGCGCGGGCAAGGACGCCGCCAGCCCCCAGGTGCCGATCATCGAGCACGCCGACGTGCGTCGCATGCTGCTCGCCCAGAAGGCCTACGCCGAGGGGGCGTTCGCCCTCAATCTCTACTGCGCGCGCCTGGTCGATGAGCACAAGACTGCGCCAGAGCCGGCCAGGCAGCGCGAGGCTGGCCTGCTGCTCGACATCCTCACGCCGATTGCCAAGAGCTGGCCCGCGCAGTGGTGCCTCGAGGCCAACAGCCTTGCCATCCAGGTGCTGGGGGGCTACGGCTACACGCGTGACTACCCGGTCGAGCAGTACTGGCGCGACAACCGCCTGAACATGATCCACGAGGGCACCCACGGCATCCAGGCGCTCGACCTGCTGGGCCGCAAGGTGCTGATGGAGGAGGGCGCCGCGCTGCGCCTGCTGGGGCAGCGCATGCAGGCCACCATCGTGCGCGCCGCCGCGTCCCGGCACCCGGACACGCAGCGCTGGGCGGGCATGCTGGCGCAGCGCGTGCAGCGCGTGGCCGAGGTGACCCAGACCGTGTGGTCGGGCGGCGAGCCGCGGCTGGCGCTGGCCAACGCCACGCCCTACCTCGAGGCCTTCGGGCACGTGGTGCTGGCCTGGATCTGGCTGGAGCTGTCGCTCGCCGCCTCGGCTCACTACCAGGAGACCGACAGCGACTTCTATCACGGCCAATGGCTGGCCTGCCGCTACTTCTACCTCTACGAACTGCCGCGCGTGGACGCGCAACTCGCGCTGGTGGCCGCGCGCGACGACACCACGCTCGGCGCGCAGGAGGCCTGGTTCTGATGGCGCTGGTGCATGTCGTGATGTGGACGCTCAAGGACGAGGCCGAGGGAGCGCCCAGGGCAGCCAACGCAGCCCGCATGAAGGCGCTGCTCGAATCCATGCGCGGCAAGGTGCCGGGCCTTTCGCGGCTGGAGGTGGGGATCGCGGCACCGGGCCTCGAGGCCAATTGCGACGTGGTGCTGCTTGCCGAGTTCAGCGACGCGGCCGCGCTCGCCGCCTACCAGGACCACCCCGAGCACCTCGCCATGAAGCCCTGGATCGGAGCGATCCGCGCCACGCGTCACGTGCTCGACTACTACGCGCCTGCGGGCGCCACGGCGGAAGCCACGACATGAGCCTGAAGCAACTGCTTTCTCTGGAGGGCCGAACGGCTCTGGTCACGGGCGGCTCGCGCGGACTGGGCCTGCAGATCGCGGCCGGCCTGGGCGAGATGGGCGCGCGCGTGCTGGTCTCGGCGCGCAAGGCCGACGAACTCGAGGCCGCGGCCACCACGCTGCGCGCGCAGGGCGTGGCGGCCGAGTGGATTGCCGCCGACGCCGCGCGCGAGGCCGACATCGCGCGCCTGGCCGACGAGGCCCTGCACCGCCTGGGTCACGTCGACATCCTGGTCAACAACGCCGGCGCCACCTGGGGCGCGCCCGCCGAGGACCACCCGATCGAAGCCTGGGACAAGGTGATGAACCTCAACATCCGCGGCGTGTTCCTGCTCACGCAGGCGATCGGCAAGCGCTCGATGATCCCGCGCCGCCATGGCCGCATCGTCAACGTGGCCTCGATCGCCGGCCTGGCAGGCAACCCGCCCGGCACCATGACCACGCTGGCCTACAACACCAGCAAGGGCGCCCTGATCAACTTCACGCGCGCCCTGGCGGGGGAGTGGGGACGCCACGGCATCACCGTCAACGCGCTTGCGCCCGGCTTCTTTCCCTCGAAGATGACCGCCGGCACGCTGGCCGCGGTGGGCGAGGCCGCCCTGGCGCGCTTCGCGCCCTTGCAGCGCATCGGCGGCGACGAGGACCTCAAGGGCGCGGCGCTGCTCTTTGCCAGCGACGCGGGCCGCCACATCACCGGCCAGGTGCTGGCGGTCGACGGCGGCATGAGCGCGGTCTGAGCCGCCACCACCAAGGAATCGACAGATGAAGGACTTCAAGGGGCGGGTGGCGGTCATCACCGGGGCGGGTTCGGGTTTCGGGCGCGAGTTCGCCCGACTGGCCGCGGCGCGCGGCATGCGCCTGGTGCTGGCCGACATTGCCGCCGGACCGCTCGAAGAGACCGCGGCCCCGCTGCGCGCCGCGGGAGTGAGCCTGATCACCCAGGTGTGCGACGTCGCGCGCAGCCACTCGGTGAAGGAACTGGCCGACCGCAGCCATGCCGAGTTCGGCGGCGTGCACCTGCTCTTCAACAATGCGGGCGTGGCCAGCGGCGGCTACGTGTGGGAGACCAGCGACCGGGACTGGGCCTGGGTGATGGGCGTGAACCTGATGGGCGTGGTCCACGGCCTCCAGCATTTCGTGCCGCGCATGATCGAGGCCGCTGCCCGCGGCGAGCCGGGCCACGTGGTCAACACCGCCTCCATGGCCGGCTGGCTCAATGCGCCGCTGATGGGCGTCTACAACGTGAGCAAGCATGCGGTGGTGGCGCTGACCGAGTCGCTCTACCAGGACCTGCGCGCGGCCAATTCCAGCCTGGGCGTGAGCCTGCTGTGCCCGGCTTTCGTGCCCACGGGAATCGCGCACTCGCACCGCCACCGACCGGCGGAGCTGGCCAACGAGGGCGCCGTCACCGCCTCGCAGCGCATGGCCCAGGCCGCCAGCGAAAAGGCGGTCAGCTCGGGTCGGCTGAGCGCGGCCGAGGTGGCCGAGCAGACCTACGCCGCGATCGAATCCGGGCGCTTCTACGTGTTCACCCACCCGAAGATCCTGCCCAGCGTGCAGGCCCGCTTCGAGGCCGCACTGGCTGGCGCCGCACCGGCCGACCCGTTCGCGACCAAGCCGGAACTCCGGCCCGGTGGCACGGTCTGACTCTTCGCCAAGCCACTCACGGCGCCGCCGCCCGAGTCCTCGCAAACCCCGCCGTGCGCGGCGCCCGCCGCCCGCGGGGGCTTGCTAGATTCGCGCCCTGCCTTTCTCCCGCTTTCCTGAACGAGCCTTCACTCATGAACCGATTCCTGCGTCCTCTTCTGGTGGCGGTCTGCGCCTTCGTGCCGGCCCTGGCGGCTGCCCAGTCGCCCAAGCTGCCCGCGGGGGTCGAGCGCGTTGCCACCGTCGAAGGCATCACCGAGTACAGGCTGGCCAACGGACTGCGCTTCATTCTCTTTCCGGACGCCTCCAAGCCCACCGCCACGGTGAACATCACCTACCTGGTCGGCTCGCGTCACGAGAACTACGGCGAGACCGGCATGGCGCACCTGCTCGAGCACCTGATCTTCAAGGGCTCGAAGAATTACCCGGACCCGACCAAGGAGTTCACGCGCCGCGGCTTTCGCAACAACGGCACGACCTCGCTCGACCGCACCAACTACTTCTCGACCTTCACCGCCAGCGACGACAACCTCAAGTGGGCGCTGGGCTGGAGCGCCGACGCGATGGTCAATTCCTTCATCGCCAAGAAGGATCTCGACACCGAGATGACCGTGGTGCGCAACGAGTTCGAGATGGGCGAGACCCAGCCCAACCGCGTGATGTTCAAGCGCATGCAGTCGATGCTGTACGACTGGCACAACTACGGCAACAGCACGATCGGCGCGCGCAGCGACATCGAGAACGTGAGGATCGAGAACCTCCAGGCCTTCTACCGCCAGTACTACCAGCCCGACAACGCGGTGCTGGTAGTCTCGGGCAAGTTCGACGAGGCCAAGACCATTCAGTGGATCGCCGAGTCCTTCGGCCGCATCCCCAAGCCCACGCGCGTGCTGCCCGCGCATTGGACGGTCGAGCCCACCGCCGATGGCGAGCGCGAGTTCCACATTCGGCGCAAGGGCGAGACCCAGCTGGTGGTGGTGGCCTACCGGCTTCCCTCGGAACTGCACCCCGACTTCGCGGCGGCGTCGTTCGCCGCCGATGCGCTGGGCGACACGCCCAACGGCCGGCTCTACAAGGCCCTGGTGCAGCCCGGCCTGGCGGCGCAGGTGTTCGCGTGGGCCCTGGGAGCACGCGACTCCGGCTTCGTGATGTTTGGCGCGGTGGTCAAGAAGGGCGAGCCGATCGCCCCGGTGCGCGCCAAGATGATCGAGTTGATCGAAGGCAGCTTCAAGGCGAGCCCGATGACCGAGGCCGAGTTCCAGCGCACCCTGCAGTCGTCGCGTACCGGCTACGAGCGCGCCCTGGCCGACCCCGAGGGCTTCGGCGTGAGCCTGTCGGAGTACATCGCGCTGGGCGATTGGCGTCTGTTCTTCCAATCGCGCGACGACATGGAGAAGCTCAAGCCCGCCCAGGCCGACGCCGCGGCGGCGCGCTACTTCGTGCGCGACAACCGCGTCGTGGGCATCTTCGCGCCCGAGGACAATCCGCAGCGCGCCGAGATCCCGCCTGCGCCCACGGCCGCCGCGCTGCTCGCCGGCTACCAGGCCAAGGCCGAGGGCGATCGCGGCGAGGCCTTCGATCCCTCGCAGGCCAATATCGACGCGCGCACCCGCATCCTGCGCTTCGGCGACCTGCAGGTGGCTCTGCTGCCCAAGAAGAACCGCGGCCAGACGGTGACCGTGAGCACCGCGTTCCGCTGGGGCGACGAGAAGACGCTCACCGGCCGGGCGATCGACCAGCAGTTCGCGATGGCCATGCTCGCTCGCGGCACCACGACGATGAGCCGCCAGCAGATCGCCGACGAGATGACCCGGCTGAAGATGACCGGCGGCATCTCGAGCTTCGAGACCACGCGCGCCAATTTGCCCGAGGCGCTGCGGCTGGTCGCGCAGGTGTTCCAGACGCCCAGCTTCCCCGCGGCCGAATTCGAGGAGCTCAAACGCCAGACCGTGACCGGCCTGCAGCGCCAGCTCGATGACCCGGAGATGCGCTCCTTCGACGCGCGCAGCGCCCACTTCAACACCTACCCGCCGGGCGACCCGCGCCATTACATCCCGATCGCCGAGCGCATCAAGCTCGTCGAGCAGGCCACGCTCGAGGGCGCCAAGTCCTACTGGAAGGAGTTCGTGGGCACGGCGCGCGGCGAGATCGCGATCGTGGGCGACTTCGACGACAAGGCCGTCGAGGCCGAACTGCAGAAGCTGTTCACCGGGCAGCGCTCGGCCGCGCCCTACGCGCGGGTCGACCGCGAGTACCGCCCGGTGAAGCCCGCCCGCATCTTCATCGACGCGCCCGACAAGGAAAACGCCTACGTGCGCGCGCGAATCGACTTGCCGCTGCGCGACGACGATCCGGACGCCGCGGCTCTGTTCCTGGCGGACTGGATCTTCGGGGGCGGCTCGGGCCTGTCGAACCGCCTGATCGACCGCCTGCGCCAGAAGGAGGGGCTGTCCTACGGTGGCGGCTCGGGGCTGGTGCTGGGCTCGCGCCAGGCTTACTCGAACTGGAACATGACCATCCAGGTCGCGCCCCAGAGTGTCGCCAAGGCCGAGGCAGCGATGAAGGAAGAGCTCGAGCGCGCGCGGCGCGACGGCTTCACGGCTGCCGAGGTGGCCGACGCCAAGAAGGGACTGCTGCAGGATCGCGCGGTGAGCCGGTCCCAGGATGGCGCGCTGGCCAGCGGCTGGGTCGGCAACCTCGACCGCGGCCGCACCTGGCAGTTCTCGAAGCAGTTCGAGGATCGGCTGATGGCGGTGACGCCCGAGCAGGCCACCGCAGCCTTCCGCAAGTACATCGTGCCGGCCGACCTCACCTTCGTGGTAGCGGGCGACGCGAAGAAGGGCGCCAAGTGACCGGGCAGCCGCGCCGCGACGGCGCGCGGGGCCTGGCCTGCGCGCCTGGGTTGTGCGAGCCGCGGTGGTGAGCCATGGCGGCTGAGGCATTTCGGGTGGAACTCGGCGGCTGGGAGGCGATGCGCGCCGAGGCCGAGCCGATCCGCTTCGAGGTCTTCGTGAACGAGCAGCAGGTGCCGCCCGAGTCCGAGCTTGACGAGTGGGACGCGACCAGCCTGCACGCGCTGGCCTTCGACGCGGCGGGCAGTGCCGTGGCCACCGGACGCCTGCTGCCCGACGGGCACATCGGCCGCATGGCGGTGCTTCGCGAGGCGCGCGGGCAGGGCGCCGGCGCGGCGGTGCTCGCAGCCCTGATGGCGGCCGCTCGGCAGCGCGGAGCGCACGAGGTGGTGTTGTCGGCCCAGACGCACGCGCTCGCCTTCTACGAGCGCGCGGGCTTCGTGGCCGAAGGGCCGGAATACCTGGACTGCGACATCCCGCACCGGCTGATGCGGCGCGCCCTGTCCTAGGGGCGGATCAGAGCGCGTCGGTGCGCGGCTCGCGCCGGTGGCGACGATCGATGCGCGGCAACTGGAACTCGAAGTGCCGGTCGGCGTGCTGCTCGGCGTCCTCGCTGCCGAAGCTGCGCTCGAGCAGGCTCACCTGGCCGTCGGCGCGCACGGTGATCACGGTGGTGGAGCGCGTCCCGTACCCGTGCGCACGGATCTGGATGGCCGACAGGGCGCGCTCCCACTCCATGGGCACGCCGGTGATGGGCAGATCCATGTCATGCGCGCGCACCCGGTCGGCAAAGATGTGGAGCAGGCGGTCGGCGTCGACCCTCTGGGCGACCTGGCACGCGAAGCGCGCCACCGCGCGCGTGAGCTTGGGCCAGGGCGTGTCCAGCCCCGCGTTGGACAGGCCGTACACCCCGGCTTCGAGCGCCTGCGGCGCGCCCGTGCCGCGGTTGCTGTGGTAGTGCAGGCCGGACGGTGAACCGGGCGCTGCGGTCACGTCGCCCAGCAGCAGGTTGTAGCCGTTGAAGGCACCGCCACGGACCGACTGCGCGGCGAGCCAGGCAGCGGCCGGATCGGTCGACTGCAGGGCGGCCAGTGCCAGTCCGCCACGCGAGGGGGCGTGAGTGTTGCGCTCGCGCGGGCCGCGCACGTTGGTCAGGGCCGCCAGGCGGCCGCTGCGAGTCAGGCCCAGCCAGGTTCCACCCGCTTCCTCGTCGCGTCCCGCGAGGATCGACACCGCCTGACCCCACCACGCGGCGGGGCGGGTGCGGCGCGCATAGAACTCGTCGCGATTGCCCACGAGCACCAGGGGGTAGTCCGGGTGCGCGTGCCAGGCAAAGGCGATCAGGCACATCTCAGACCTCGGCGAAGCGCTCGATGCGCCGCGCGTCGAGCAGCGCGGCAGGCAGGCCCGCGTGCGCCGCGGCATCGGTCAGGGCGGCGCCAAAACGCGTGGGGTCGGGGATGCGCTCGTAGATCTCCATCAGGGTCAGGGGCTCGGCCGCGTCGGTACGCCGTGCCAGGCGCCCGTGCACGCCCGTGGCCGCGGCGAGCGCGCCCTGCATGACGCGCACGCGCTCGGCCACGGCGGCCAATTCGGCCGCGGGCAGCTTGTAGTAGATGAACCAGTGCTCCATGGGCGCCTCAGGCTGTGGGATCGAAGATTTCGTAGGGCAGGGGCTGAACGGCCAGTGCCGGGCCGTCGGCCGCACCTGCGCGCAGGCCGCGCTCGAAGCGGTCGACCGGCGCCTCGAAGAGCACCGCCGCGCCGCCCGCCGGACTGGCGGCCGACATCACCACCGTGCCCGCGGCTTCGGCCTCGCCCTCCACCCAGACATCGCTGCCGGCCAGCGGCGGCGGGGCGTCGAGGCGCGCGAGCGCCATGCGCCGGCGCAGCTTGCCCAGGTACTGGCTGCGGGCAACGACCTCCTGGCCGGGATAGCAGCCCTTGCGGAAGTTGACGCCACCGAGGACCTCGAGATTGATCATCTGCGGCACGAACTTCTCCTGCGTCGCCGCCCAGACGGTGGGCACTGCGCTCTCGACCTCGCTCCACCACCAAAGCGAGGCGGCCGCTGTGTCGGCAGCCAACCCTGGCAGGCTGATCCCCGCCGGCACCAGGATCATGAATCGCTCGCCGGTGACTGCCGCGCCCGGCAGGCGCGCGACCCGCACGCCATCGGCCCCGACCGCGGCTTGCCACGGCTGCTGTGGCGCGGGCAGTCCGGCCTGGGCAAGCGCGGCGGCGGCGCCCGGTCCGACCAGACCGTAGTGGCTCCAGGCGGCGCTGTCGTCGGCCAGCCGGGCCTTGGCGCGCAGCACGAACATCGACAGGCGCTTGAGTACCGGTGCGAGAAGTTCGCGCGGCAGTTGCAGGTAGATCGCTTCAGCGTCGCGCCACTGGCGGAAGGTGGCGATCAGCCGGCCCTTGGCGGTGCAGTAGCCATTGAGCTGCAGGCCCTCGCCGATGGCCAGCACGTCGTTGGTGAGCTGGCCTTGCAGAAAGCTGGCGGCGTCCTCGCCGCGCGCCGCGATCACCCCCAGCTCGTCGAGACGGCACAAGGCCGGCGCACTGAGTGCGCACTCGGCTTGGTCCGGGGCAAGGTCGGGGGGGGCGGCAAGCGTCATGGGTCGGTCGTCGGATGGGCGTCGAGCGGCCCGTATTATAGGAAGCCCCTCGCCTGCCTCAGGCGGTACCCCTGTGGCGCGAGGTCCTTCCGAACCTACCACTCCCCAAGCCCGTGCGCCGTTTGATTCTTGTAGGTCTTGTGTTGCTCGGCCTGGTTGCGGCCGCGGCCTGGTGGTACTACGCGCTGCGGCCCCTGCCGCTGGAGGCGCAGAGCGTGGAACTGCGCGTGCCCGCCGGCGCCTCGGCGCGCGCCATCGCCCAACAGGCACGCGAGGCCGGCGTGGGCGTGAACGAGACGCTGTTCGTGCTCTTCGCGCGCGCCACCGATGCCACGCGTTCGCTGCGCGCTGGCCGCTATGCGCTCGAACGCGGCGCCACGCTGGCCACGCTGCTCGACAAGCTGCGCTCGGGCGACGCCTTGCCCTCGCGCTTCACCATCGTCGAGGGCATCACGGTGCGCGAACTGCGGGCCCGCCTGGCGCAAGAGAAGGACCTGCGGCCCGACTCCGCCCAGCTCAGCGATGCCCAGCTCGCCGCCGCGCTGGGGGCCAGCCAGGTCCAGCTGGAGGGCCTGCTCGCCCCCGAGACCTATGTCTTCGCTCCGGGGTCGAGCGACCTCGATCTGCTGCGCCAGGCTCATCGCGCGCAGGCGCAGGCGCTGGAGCAGGCCTGGGCGCGGCGCGCTGCGGACCTGCCGCTGGCCAACCCCTACGAGGCCCTGGTGCTCGCCTCGATCGTCGAGAAGGAAACCGGGCGAGCGGAGGACCGGCCCCTGGTGGCGAGCGTGTTCATCAACCGCTTGCGGCTGGGCATGCCCCTGCAAAGCGATCCCACGGTGATCTACGGGCTGGGCGAGGGATTCGACGGCAACCTGCGCAAGCGTGACCTGCAGAAGGACACGCCCTACAACAGCTATACGCGCCGCGGCCTGCCCCCGACCCCGATCGCGCTGCCCGGCCGCGCGTCGATCGAGGCCGTACTCGACCCGCCGCGCACCGATTACCTCTACTTCGTGGCGCGCGGCGACGGCAGCTCGCAGTTCTCGGCGACGCTCGCCGAGCACAATCGCGCCGTGGACAAGTTCCAGCGAGGCCGCCCATGAGCGGACGCTTCATCACTTTCGAGGGCATCGACGGGGCGGGCAAGAGCACGCAGATCGCGGCCGTGGCAGAGAGTCTGCGCGCCCAGGGCCACACGCTCGTCCTCACCCGCGAGCCTGGCGGCACGCCCCTGGGCGAGCGTCTGCGCGAGCTGATCCTGAACCAGCCCATGAGCTCGCCCACCGAGACCCTGCTGGTGTTCGCCGCCCGCTGCGAACATCTGGCTCAGGTGATCCGCCCCGCGCTGGCGCGTGGCGAGTGGGTGCTGTGCGACCGCTTCACCGACGCGACCTACGCCTATCAGTCAGGCGGCCGAGGGCTGCCCGCGCAAGCCATCGCGCGGCTCGAGGACTGGGTTCATCCGGACCTGCGCCCGGACCTGACCGTGCTCTTCGACATCGAGCCGTCGGTCGCGGCCCAGCGCCTTGCAGCGGCGCGCGCTGCCGACAAGTTCGAGACCGAGACCACGGCCTTCTTCGCGCGGGTGCGTGCCGCCTACCTGGCGCGGGCCGAAGCCGAGCCCGGGCGTTTCCTGGTGGTGAACTCCGGCCGTGCGCCGGATGCGGTGGGCCGTGATCTGCTGGCCGGCCTGGCAAGCCGGATGGCGCCATGGAGCTGAGGCTCCTGCCCTGGCAGCTGCCCGCGTGGCAGCGCCTGGCCTCGCTGCGGGAGCGCCGCCCGCACGCGCTGCTGCTGCATGGCGCACGCGACATCGGCAAGCGCGACTTTGCGCTGCAGTGGGCCGCAGCGGCACTGTGCGAGTCGCCTCTCGCGGACGCGCGCGCCTGCGGCCAGTGCACGGGCTGCCAGTTGCTGATCGCCGACAATCACCCCGACCTGCGCCTGGTGGTGCCTGCGGCAGACGCCGTGGCCCGTGCGGACGAGGAGGGCGCGCAGGCAGGCGAGGAGGGCGGCAAGACGGCCAAGGCGAGCCGCAGCATCCGCATCGACCAGGTGCGGGAGCTCGACGAGTTCCTCACGATCAGTTCGCATCGGGGGGGCGTTCGCCTGGTCGTGCTCGCGCCTGCCGAAGCAATGAACACCGACGCGGCCAGCGCCTTGCTCAAGATGCTCGAAGAGCCGCCGCCGGGCGCGGGCTTCATCTTGGTGAGCCACGAGATCGACGCCGTGCTGCCCACCATCCGCTCGCGCTGCGTCCTGGTGCGCCTGGCACCGCCCACCCCGGCCCAGGCGCTCGATTGGCTGCGCGCCCAGGGGGTAGAGCAGGCCGAATTGCGGCTGGCCGAGGCGGGCGGGGCACCACTGGCGGCGGTAGGTGGGGACGAGCGTCACCGCCTCGACGAAGCCAGCCGGGTCCTGCTGCTGCGCCTGCTGGCGCGAGGCGCTGCCCTCGAGCCCGCCGAGATCGCCACTGCGCTGCCGCGCGATCTGCTGCTGACTCCCGCAATCACGCTGTTGCAGCGGTGGTGCGCCGACTTGCTCGAGGCGCGCAGCCGCGGCAGCGTTCGATATCATCCCGCGCAAGCTCGCGAGATCGAGCGTCTGGCGCGCGCCGCGAGCCTCGAGCAGTTGCTGGGCTGGGGTAGGGAACTGATCCAGGCGCGTGCCGCGAGCGAGCACCCTTTGAACGCGCGTTTGGTGATGGAGCGCTGCCTCTTGTCCTACGCCACCGCCCTGGCAGGGAGACCAAGTCGATGACGAGCGAAGCCAGCCCCGCGGCCAATGCCGCCGCCGCGCCGCCTGTGCCCGCAGGGGCAGGGGGTGGCCGGCCGGCCGTGCTCTCGCTTGCCATCAAGGAACGCGCGGCGCTCTACGCGGCTTACATGCCGTTTCTGAAGAACGGCGGCATCTTCGTCCCGACCAACCGCAGCTACCAGTTGGGCGACGAGGTCTACCTCATCCTCACCTTGATGGACGATCCGTCGCGCATCCCGGTGGCGGGCAAGGTGGTGTGGATCAGTTCAGCCACGGGCGGGCGGGCTACCGCCGGCATTGGCGTGCACTTTCCGGCCGACGAGGCGGGGCTCAACGCCCGCAAGCGCATCGAGGACCTGCTCGGGGCGCATCTCAAGTCGTCCCGCCCCACCCACACGCTCTGAGCAGCCTCGCCTCCCGGGCTGAGGCGGCGCGCCGATGTACATCGATTCGCATTGCCATCTTTCGTTTCCCGACTTCCGGGAAGACATGCCGCAGATCCTCGAGCGCATGCGCGCGGCGGGCGTAGCGGGCGCGCTCAACGTGTGCGTCACCCTCGAAGAGTTCCCGGCCGTGCTGGCGCTCGCCGAGGCCCATGCCGAGCTTTGGGCCACGGTGGGCGTGCACCCCGACTACGCCGAACTCGAAGAGCCGACGGTCGAGCGCCTGGTGAGCCTGGCGGCGCACCCCAAGGTCGTGGCAATTGGCGAGACCGGACTCGACTACTACCGCCTCGCCGAGCCGCTGGACTGGCAGCGCGAGCGCTTTCGCAACCACATTCGCGCGGCACGGATCACCGGCAAGCCGCTGGTGATCCACACCCGAGCCGCCGCGGAAGACACCTTGCGGATCATGGCGGAGGAGGGGGCTGGCGAAGTGGGCGGGGTGATGCACTGCTTCACCGAGACCCAGGCCGTGGCCGAACGGGCGCTCGCCCTGGGCTTTCACATCTCGTTTTCGGGCATCGTGACCTTCAAGAACGCGACCGAATTGCAGTCCGTGGCCGCGCAGGTGCCTCTGGACCGACTTCTGATCGAGACCGACTCGCCCTACCTGGCGCCAGTGCCGCACCGGGGAAGACGTAACGAGCCCGGCTACGTGCCTGCCGTGGCGCAGAAGATCGCGTCCCTTCGTGGCCT
>DAOTEJ010000020.1:0-30543 GCA_035454085.1 Burkholderiaceae bacterium
GTGATCAAGTGAGCGCGCGTCTGCGCGTGGCCTTCAACGGCTCGGCCCTGCTGTCGCCGCTCACCGGGGTCGGCCAGTACGCCAAGAGCCTGGCCGAGGAACTGCTCGCCACCGGCGAGCTCGAGATGCAGTTCTTCTACGCCGCCGCCTGGAGCCCCGAGGTGCGCACCTCGCCGGTCAAGAACATCGGCAAGGTCAAGGAAGTCATCAAGAAGCTCGTGCCCCAGCCCTACCGGGTGAGCCGTGCCTTGCAGAACTGGCGCTTCGGGCTGGGTATCAAGGAACATCGCCCCGAGCTCTATCACGAGCCCAACTTCCTGCCCTTCAATTTCGACGGGCCGACCGTGGTGACCGCCCACGACCTGTCGTGGATCCGCTACCCGCAGACTCACCCGGCCGAGCGGGTCGAGGTCATGAACCGCCTGTTCCCCCGGGCCCTGGAGACCGCGGCCCACGTGATCACCGACGCCGCCTTCGTGCGCGACGAGATCATCGCCGAGTTCGGTGTGGCCCCCGACCGGATCACCTCGGTGCCGCTGGGCGCGCGCGAGATCTTCCATCCGCGCTCGCCGGACGACTGCCAGGCGGTGCTCGCTGAACGGGGTCTGGAGTACCGCGGCTTCGTGCTGTGCGTGGGCACGCTCGAGCCGCGCAAGAACCTCGAGCTGGTGATCCGCGCCTACGCCGCGATGCCCGAGTCCTACCGCGCCCGCCGCCCGCTGGTGCTGGTGGGCATGAAGGGCTGGCTCACCTCGGGCCTGGAGTCGCTGATGCAGCCGCTGGTGGCGGCGGGGCAGATCCGCCCCCAGGGCTACACCTCGGACGCCGATCTGGCCGTGCTCTACGCCGCCGCGCAGGTGCTGGTCTATCCCTCGCTCTACGAGGGCTTCGGCCTGCCGCCGCTCGAGGCCATGGCCAGCGGCACGCCGGTGATCGTGTCGAACCGCTCCACCCTGCCCGAGGTGGTCGGCGAGGCCGGCGTGCAGCTCGACGCAGCCGACGAGTCCGGCTTGCGCGAGGCCCTGCGCCGCATGGACGAGGACCCGGCCTGGTGGAACGCGCGCGCGGTGGCGAGCCTGGCCCAGGCGCGGCAGTTTTCCTGGGCGCGCTGCGCGCGCGAGACGCTGGCCGTCTACCGCAAGGTGCTGGGTCGGGCGTGAAGGTCCTGCACCTGGGCAAGTTCGACACGCTCGGCGGCATCGAGCGCCACGTGCGCGCGCTCGCCACGGGGCAGGCGGCGAGCGGCGCGGCGCAGGTGGTGAACCTCGTGTCCAACGACGGCCCGCACACCGACCGCCACGCGGACTACGGCTATCCCACGGTGCGCGCCGCCTGCTGGGGCACGGCCATGTCGCTGGCGCTGTCGCCCACCCTGCCCTGGCTCGCACACCGCCTGCACCGCGAGCACCGCTTCGACCTCGTGCACCTGCACTTCCCCGATCCGCTCGGGCACCTCACCGCGCTCACCTTGCCGGGCGTGAAACGCGTGATCAGCTGGCACAGCGACATCATCCGACAGCAGACCGCGCTCAAGCTCTACGGCCCCTTCATGCGGCCCTTCGTGGCCGGTGCCGACGCGCTGATCGGCGCCACGCCGCAGCACTTTTCCTCGAGCACGCAGATCCCGCCGCCCGCGCGCGCGGGGCAGATCCGCGCGGTCATCCCCTACGGCTTCGATCCGGCGCAGATGGACTGGAACCCGGTCGCGCAGGCACGCTTCACGGCCTTGCAGGCGCAGGCCGCCGGGCGACGCGCGATCTTCACCGTGGGGCGCCACGTCTACTACAAGGGCTACGAGGTGCTGATCGAGGCCATGCGCAGCGTCGACGCGCTGCTGTGGATCGGCGGCACCGGGCCGCTCACCGATGCGCTGCGCGCGCAGGCGCAGGCCGCGGGCGTGGCCGACAAGGTGTTGTTCGCCGGCCGCATCCCCGAGGAAGAACTGGTCGCCTACTACCGCGCCTGCGACGTCTTCACCATGCCCTCGACCGACCGCAGCGAGGCCTTCGGCCTGGTCCAGCTCGAGGCCATGGCCTGTGGCAAGCCGGTGGTCTCGACCCGCCTGGGCAACGGCGTGGAGTACGTCAACCGTGACGGCGAGACCGGCCTGCTCGTGCCGCCGCGCGACGCCGGCGCGCTGGCCGCGGCGCTCAACCGCCTGCTGGGCGACGCGGCGCTGCGCGCCCGCCTGGGGGAGGCAGGCCGCGCCTGGGTCGCCCAGGGATTCTCGGTGCCATCCATGGTGGACAAGACGCTCGCCGTCTACCGCCAAGTGCTGGGCCGGGCGGCATAATCCGGGGCGCTCCCTCCCCGACACCATGACCTTCCTCACCCAGGCCCTGCTGGCCGCGCTCATCACCCTGGTGATGGTGCTGTGGCTGCGCCGCCCCGCCCTGCGCTTTGGCCTGATCGACCATCCCGGCGGGCGCAAGCGCCAT
Organism: Burkholderiaceae bacterium; assembly: GCA_035454085.1. Taxonomy (GTDB): domain Bacteria; phylum Pseudomonadota; class Gammaproteobacteria; order Burkholderiales; family Burkholderiaceae_F; genus DAOTEJ01. The sequence continues at coordinate 2,439 of DAOTEJ010000020.1, forward strand.
GGCGCGCCGGTGCCGCTCACCGGCGGCATCGCCATGGTGGTGGGCTTCTTCGCGGCGCTGGCGCTGAGCTTCGACTCGCTCGCCTCCTACAAGGTGCTGCTGGTGGCCTTCCTGCTGCTGGGCGTGGTGGGCGTGCTCGACGACGTGGGCGAGCTCTCGCCGCGCAGCAAGCTTGCCGCGCAACTGATCGCCGCGGTGCTCATGACCTCCTGGGCGGGGCTCTTCCTGGTCAGCCTGGGCGACATCTTCGGGCGCGGCCCGATCGAGCTCAAGCACTGGGGCATCCCGCTCACCGTGTTCGCGGTGATCGCGGTGATCAATTCGATCAACATGCTCGACGGCGCGGACGGCCTGGCCGGCGGCCTGGTGTTCGTCATCCTCGCGAGCTTCGCGGCGCTGGCCTACTTCGTCACGCTCGACGTCAACGCCACCAAGCTGCTGCTGGTCATGGCCGGAGCGGTGGCGGGCTTCCTGTTCTTCAACGCGCCCTTCCCCTGGCGGCGCGACCGGCACCGCATCTTCATGGGCGACGCGGGCAGCATGGCGCTGGGCTATGCGATCGCCTGGTTCTCGGTGGACCTGACGCAGCGGCCCGAGCGCGCCGTGGCTCCGGTGCTGATGCTGTGGATCGTGGCCATCCCGCTGCTGGATCTATTCACCGTCACGGTGCGGCGCGTGATCCGGCGTCGCGACCCGGCCCTGCCCGACCGGGGCCACGTGCACCACCTGCTGATGCGCAAGGGCTGGTCGGCGGCGCGCGTGGGCACGCTGCTGATCGTGTTTCAGGCGGCACTCGCCGCCGGCGGGGTGGCCTTGTGGCTCGCCGGCGTGCCGCAGTGGCTGCTCTTCGCCGGCTTCGTGGTGGTGGGAATCGCGTTCGTCGCGCTCTTCCTCTTCCCCGGCTGGTGGCTGATCCGGCGCCGCCCGCGCCGCGTGGATCAGAGCTCGTAGCCCTCCTTGCGGGCGTAGTGCACGGTGGCGGCCAGGAAGCCTTCCTTCGAGCCGCAGTCGAAGCGCAGTCCCTCGTAGCGGTGCGCGTAGGTCCGGCCCGCGGGCAGCAGGCGCGCGATCGCGTCGGTGAGCTGGATCTCGCCGCCGGCGCCGCGCGGAATGCTGCGCAGGTGCGCGAAGACCTCGGCCTCGAGCACGTAGCGCCCGATCACCGCCAGCGTCGACGGCGCAGCCTCGGGCGCGGGCTTCTCGACCATGTACTCGATGCGCGCGGTGCGCTCGGTGAGCGGCACGGCCTTGACGATGCCGTACTTGCGCGTGTCGGCGAGCGGCACGTCCTGCACCGCCAGCACGCTGCCACCGCCGCGCTGCGCGCGCGCTGCGGCCAGTTGCCCCACGGTGGGCACGACGGCGTCGATCAGGTCGTCGGCCAGGATCACCGCGAAGGGCTCGTCGCCCACCACCGGCTCGGCGCACAGCACCGCGTGGCCGAGTCCCAGAGGCTCGGGCTGGCGGATGTAGATGAAGTTCACGCCGGGCGGCGCGATCTCGCGCACGATGCGCAGCAGATCTTCCTTGCCCTTGGCGGCGAGCTCGGCCTCGAGTTCGGGCGCGCGGTCGAAGTGATCCTCGATCGCGCGCTTGTGGCGGCCGGTGATGAACACCATGTTGGTGATGCCGGCGGCCACGGCTTCCTCGACCGCGTATTCGATCAGCGGCTTGTCCACCACCGGCAGCATCTCCTTGGGCATGGCCTTGGTGGCGGGCAGGAAGCGGGTGCCGAGACCGGCGACAGGAAAGACGGCGGTGCGTACGGGTTTCATGGTCGACTCGAAGGGGATGCTGCAGTGCGATCAGAAGCGATGCTAGCAGTCGCCGCGCGGGCCTCGGCTAGCATGAGGCCGTGACTTCTCCCTCCGAGCTCTACGCCATCGGCGACGTGCAAGGCTGCCTTGCGAGCCTGCACCAGTTGCTGCGCAAGATCCCCGCCGACGCACGCCTCGTGTTCGTGGGCGACCTGGTCAACCGCGGTCCCGACTCACTCGCCACCCTGCGCTTCGTGCGTCGCCTTGGCGAGCGGGCGACCTGCGTCCTCGGCAACCACGACCTGCACCTGTTGGCGGTGGCCGCGGGCATCCGCGCCCCGAGCCGCGGCGACACGCTCGACGACATCCTGGCCGCGCCCGATCGCGACGAACTGCTCGACTGGCTGCGCCACCGCGCCCTGGCGCACCGCGAGGGTGGCGCGCTGTTCGTGCACGCGGGGCTGATGCCGGGCTGGAGCGCGGACCAGGCGCTGGCGCTGGCGCGCGAGGTCGAGTCCGGGCTACGCAGCCCCGGCTGGCGCGAGTTCCTGGCGCCCATGTACGGCAATACGCCGGCGCGTTGGGACGACGCGCTCGCCGGCCCCGAGCGCCTGCGCGCCGTGATCAACGGTCTCACGCGGCTGCGCTACCTCAAGCCCGATGGAAGCATGGACTTCGACCTCAAGGAGGGTGCGGCGGCGGCCCCGCCGGGCTATTGCCCGTGGTTCGAGGCGCCCGGCCGCGCATCCGCCGAGGAGTTGCTGGTCTTCGCGCATTGGTCCACCCTGGGACTGGTGCTGCGCGAGAAACTGATCGCCATCGATACCGGCTGCGTGTGGGGCGGAGAGCTCACCGCGGTGCGGATCAGCGATCGAGCGGTGTTCCAGGTGCCCTGCCCGCAGGCGCAGCGCCCGGGCTGAGCGACGCCACCTCGCGCGGCTTGCGGCGCGCATCGGCCGCCACCCCCAGATGCGCGGCAATCGCCTGGCGGGCGCCCTCGGCCAGAGCATGGCGCGTCGCGCCCACCGACTGCAGCGGCGGCAGCAGCGCCACCTCGACCTCGAGGTTCCGCGTAGTGACGATGCGCCACATGGTCTGCAGCAGCGTCGCCTCGCCCACGTAGGCCGGGGCCATGGAGGGCTGCCCCGCCTCGGTGTAGCGCACCGCCACGGGCCAGATCTCGCAGCCCACCTCGAGCGCGGGCGCCACGAGGTTGGAGTGAAAGGGCAGCAGTTGCGTGCCGTCGCCGGTCGTCCCTTCGGGAAACACGGCCACGGTCTCGCCGCGCGCCAGGTGCTCGGCGACGCGATGGTTCGCGGCCGCCACGGCGTGCCGCCGGCCGCGCTCGATGTACAGCGTGCCCGAGAGCGTCACCATCCAGCCGACCACGGGCCAGCGACCGATCTCGGCCTTGGCCACGAAGCGGCTGGGCAGCACCGCGTCGATCGCAAAGATGTCGAGCCAGGTGATGTGGTTGGCCAGCACCAGGCGTCCCTTGGTCCAGTGCGCGACGCCCGTGGCGGCGAGTTCGGCCGGCAAGGCCACGCCCGTGGCGCTCAGGCGCACCCCCGCCAGCCGCACGACGGCGCGCGACATGGCCCGCGTGAAACGGCCACGCAGGGTCTGCGACGCCCAGGGGAACACGAGGACGGTGATGGCCAGCGCGCTGAGCATCCACAGCGTGAGCACGAACATGCGCGCGGCCCCGATCAGCGTGCGCATCCTGCCCCCGCGCGCCGCGCGCTGCCACGCCAAGCTGCCCGCATCCTCAGCCGCCGAAGCGCACTTCGCCGCCCACGATGGTCGTGCGTGCGCGGCCCTCGAGTTCGTAGCCGGCGTAGGGCGTGTTCTTGCCCGCCGAGATCAGGGACTCCGGCGTCACGCGCCAGGGCTCGTGCTCGTCGAAGATCACCAGGTCGGCCTTCGCGCCCACGGCGATGCGGCCGGTGTCCTCGCCCAGCACGCGCGCGGCCTCGCTCGTGACCTTGGCGAGCGCGCGCACCAGCGGCGTCTTGGTCTCGCGCGCCCACTTGAGCGTGAGCGGCAACAGGGTCTCGAGCCCGGTGGCGCCGGGAGCGGCCTCCTCGAAGGGCCGAAGCTTGTCGTCGGCGCCCACCGGTGTGTGGTCGGAGCTGATCAGGTCGATCGTGCCGTCGGCGAGCCCGGCGCGGATGGCGTCGCGGTCGCGCGCGCTGCGCAGCGGCGGGTCGAGCCGGAAGGCGCTGTCGAAGTAGCCGATGTCCACGTCGATCAGGTGCACGTGGTGGATGCCGACCTCGGCGCTCACCGGCAGGCCCTCGCGCTTGGCGGCGCGCAGCAGTTCCACGCCCGCCGCGCTGGACAGTCGCCGCAGGTGCACGCGCCCGCCCGTGGCGCGCACGAGCTCGAAGATGGTGTGCAGGGCCACCGTCTCGGCGGCCACCGGCACCGAGGGCAGCCCCAGGCGCCCGGCCACCGGACCGGCCGCGGCCACGCCCGCGCCGGCGAGCGATGCATCGATCGGCCGCAGCCACACCGGCAGGTCGTGGCTGCGCGCGTAGCGCAGCGCCTGCATCAGCACGCGCAGGTCGCGCGGCAGGGCGCCGGTCTGCGCGAAGGCCACGCAGCCCACCTCGGCGAGCGTGGCGATCTCGGCCAGGGCCTCGCCCTCGAGCCTCACGGTGAGCGCGCCCACCGGATACAGGCGGGCGCCCTGCGCCTCGCGCGAGCGCTGGCGCAGCATGCGCACCAGGCCCGGCTCGTCGAGCGGCGGATCGGTGTCGGGCGGGCAGGCCACCCCGGTGACTCCGCCGGCCAGAGCGGCGCGCATCTCGGTCTTGAGCGCCCCCTCGTGGCCGGGCTCGCGCAGGCGCGCCGAGAGGTCGACCAGCCCGGGCGCAACGATCAGGCCACGCGCGTCGATCGTGCGGTCGGGAAGAAAGCCAGCGGGCGCGGCGCCGACCGCGGCGATGCGGCCCTGGTCCACGCACAGATCGGCGCAGGCGTCGTGACCCGACGCCGGATCGATCACCCGGCCGTTCTGGATGAGCAGCTTCATTGGATCCTCTGCGAGGAGGCGGTGATGGCCATGACCGCCATGCGCACCGCGATGCCGAAGGTGACCTGGGGCAGGATCACGCTCTGCGCGCCGTCGGCGACGCTCGACGAGATCTCGACCCCGCGGTTGATCGGGCCCGGATGCATCACGATGGCGTCGGGCGCGGCCAGGCGCAGGCGCTCGGGAGTGAGGCCGTAGCTGGCGTAGTACTCGTCGGCCGAGGGCAGCAGTGCGCCGTTCATGCGCTCGTTCTGCAGCCGCAGCATGATGATCACGTCGGCGTCGCGGATGCCGTCCTCGAGCTTGGTGCAGGTACGCACGCCCATCTGCTCGAGCCCCGCCGGCAGCAGGGTGAGCGGCCCCACCGCGCGCACCTCGGGCACGCCCAGGGTGGTGAGCGCGTGGATGTCCGAGCGCGCCACCCGCGAGTGCAGGATGTCGCCCACGATCGCCACCCGCAAGGCGCTGAAGTCGCGCTTGTAGTGGCGGATGGTGTACATGTCGAGCAGGCCCTGGGTCGGATGCGCGTGACGCCCGTCGCCGGCGTTGATCACGTGCACGTGCGGGGCCACGTGCTGCGCGATCAGGTAGGGCGCACCGCTGGCCGAATGCCGCACCACGAAGGTGTCGGCCTGCATCGCGGTGAGGTTGTTGATGGTGTCCATCAGGCTCTCGCCCTTGGCGGTCGAGGAGCGCGTGATGTCGAGGTTGAACACGTCGGCCGAAAGGCGCCGCGCGGCGATCTCGAAGGTCGTGCGGGTGCGCGTGCTGTTCTCGAAGAACAGGTTGAAGACCTGCTTGCCGCGCAGCAGGGGCACGCTCTTGACCTCGCGCTCGCCGAGGTTGATGAAGCTGTCGGCGGTGGCGAGGATCTGCTCGATGATGGCGCGCGGCAGCCCCTCGGTGGACAGCAGGTGGTGAAGCTCGCCGTGGCGGTTCAGTTGCGGGTTGCGCGCGCTAGGCATCGCCGCTCTCCAGGGTCAGGGACAGGCGGCCGTCGTCGCCGCGGGCCAGCACCACGCTCACCCCGGCGGGCACCTCGATCGTGCTGCCCACCAGGCTGGCGGCCACGGGCAGTTCGCGCCCGCCGCGGTCGACCAGCACCGCGAGGTCGATCGCCGCCGGGCGGCCATGGTCGAACAGCTCGTTCATCGCCGCGCGGATCGTGCGTCCGGTGTAGAGCACGTCGTCGACCAGCACGATGTGCGCTCCCGCCACCTCGAAGCCGATGCTGCTGGGTCGCACGTTGGCGTGCAATCCGGTGGTGTCGAAGTCGTCGCGGTAGAAGCTGGGGTCGAGCTGGCCGATGGGCGCCTCGACCTTGAGGTCGCTGCGCAGCCGCTCGGCGAGCCACACCCCGCCGGTGTGGATGCCCACCAGCCGGATGTCGCGCCCGGCGTAGCGCTCGCGCGCGTGCGCGAGCAAGGAGCGGTAGATCGCTTCCGCGTCGAGTTGGATCATGATCTTTGGTCGAACCACTGTTGCAGGATGACGGCCGCGGCCGCCGCGTCGATGTCGTCGCGGTCGGCCACCACCGCCGAGGAATAGCGCTCGTCCACGCACGCCACCGTCAGGCCCGTGCGGCCCTCGAGCTGGCGCGCGAAGCGCTCGCACTGCGCGGTCATCTCGTGGGCTGCGCCGTCCGGGTGGCGCGGCACGCCGACCACCAGCAGCGCCGGCTCCCACTCGGCGATCAGGCGCTCGACGCCCGCCCAGCGCTGGAGCTTGGTCGTCGCCTCGAAGGTGGACAGCGGCCGCGCCGCGCCGGTGAGCGCGTTGCCCACCGCCACGCCGATGCGCCGCGTGCCGAAGTCGAAACCCAGGACGATGGCCGAATCCGAAAGCGTGGCCAGAGCCGAGGCCGCGGCCCCCGCCTCAGGCATGGCCCGCCTGTCCCGTCAGATTGGCGGGGTCGATGCCCAGCAGGCGCAGCGAGGCGGCAAAGCGCGCCTCGGGCGCGGTGTCGAAGATCACCGCGGAGTCGGCCACCACGGTCAGCCAAGCGTTCTGGCCGATCTCGTCCTCGAGCTGGCCCGCTCCCCAGCCGGAGTAGCCCAGGGTGACGAGCACCTTGTCGGGGCCGCTGCCGGCGGCGATCGCCTCGAGCACGTCCTTGGAGGTGGTGAGCGCCATCGCCTCGGTGATCGGCAGCGTGGAGTTGTAGCGCGTGCCCGGCGAGTGCAGCACGAAGCCGCGCTCGGTCTGCACCGGTCCGCCGATCATCACCGGATCGTCCTTGCGCACGGCGATCTCGAGGCGCAACTCGACCTTGTCGAACAGACCCTCGAGCGTGATGTCGCTGGGGCGGTTGATCACCAGCCCGAGCGCACCCTTGTCGTTGTGCTCGCACACGTAGACGACCGACCCGGCGAAATTCGGATCGACCATGCCCGGCATGGCGATCAGGAACTGGTGGGTCAGGTTCATGCCGGCCATGGCCGCATTGTAATGCGCAGCCCGAGCGACCTGCCCCGCCGCTGGGGCATGATCCGGCCATGCTCACCTCGCCTTGCGACTCCGCCCTGGTCTGGCTGCGCCGCGACCTGCGGCTCGCCGACCACGCCCCGCTTGCCGCCGCGCTGCGCATGGCGCGCCGCGTGCATGTGGCCTTCGTGTTCGATACCGCCATCCTCGATGCCCTGCCGCGCGCCGACCGGCGCGTGGAGTTCATCCACGCCAGCCTCGCCGAGCTGGACGCGCGCCTGCGCGCTCTGGGCGGCGGCCTGATCGTGTGCCACGGCCGTGCCGCCGACGAGATCCCGGCCCTGGCGCAGCGCCTGGGAGTGGACGCGGTCTGCGCCGGGCGCGACTACGAGCCCTATGCGAGCGAGCGCGACGCCACGGTCGCGCAACGCCTCGCGGCGGCGGGGCGGCGCTGGGTGCAGATCAAGGACCACGTCGTGTTCGAGCGCGACGAACTGCTCACCGGCGCGAGGCGCCCCTACACGGTGTTCACGCCTTACAAGCGCGCCTGGCTCGCGCGCCTGGACGCGTCGGCCGTGGCCGAACACGCCGTGGACCCTGCGCCCGGCCAACTCGTCGCCCCGCCAGCCGGCACCGGCCTGCCGCCGCTCGACGCCCTGGGTTTCGCGCCCGCCGGACTGGCTCGGCTGCCCCTGCCCGCGGGCGAGGGCGGCGCGCAGCAATTGCTCGCCGACTTCCTGGCACGCATCGACGACTACCGCGCAGCACGCGACTACCCGGCAGTGCGCGGTGTCTCCTACCTCTCGACCCACCTGCGCTTCGGCACGGTGTCGATCCGCGCGCTGGTGCGCGCGGCCAGCGCACGCCCCGCGGGGAGCGAAGGTGCGGCCACCTGGCTTGCGGAACTGGTGTGGCGCGATTTTTACCAGCAGATCCTCTGGCACCACCCGCACGTGGTCGAGCGCAGCTTCCGCCCCGAGTACGACCGCATCGCGTGGGAGCAGGGTGAGCCAGCCGACGAGCGCTACGCCGCCTGGGAGGCAGGCCGCACCGGCTACCCGCTGGTGGACGCCGCCATGGCGCAGATCGCCCAGACGGGCTACATGCACAACCGCCTGCGCATGGTGGTGGCGAGCTTCCTGGCCAAGGACCTGGGCGTGGACTGGAGGCGCGGCGAGGCGTACTTCGCCCGCGCGCTCAACGACTTCGACCTCGCGGCCAACAACGGCGGCTGGCAGTGGGCAGCCTCGAGCGGCTGCGACGCCCAGCCCTGGTTCCGGATCTTCAACCCGGTGACGCAGAGCGAGAAATTCGACCCCGAGGGCAAGTTCATCCGCCGCTACCTGCCGCAACTCGCCCGCTTCGAGGCCAAGGACATCCACGCTCCCTGGCTCGCCAGTGCCGAGCGGCAGCGCGCCGCCGGCTGCGTGATCGGCACCGACTACCCCGCCCCCATCGTGGACCACGCCACGGCACGCGCGGCCACGCTGGCGCGCTACGCGGTGGTCAAGGGCAGGAGCGACTAGGCGGGCAGCCGCTCCGCGGTGTAGCGCTTGATCAGCGCGACGAGCTCGTCCTCCTGGTAGGGCTTGCCGAGGTACTCGTTGACGCCCAGTTCGAAGGCCATCGAGCGGTGCTTTTCGGCCGTGCGCGAGGTGATCATGATGATCGGGATGTTCGCCGTGGCGCGCGAGCCACGCAGGTTGCGCGTCAGGTCGAAGCCGTCCATGCGCGGCATCTCGATGTCCACCAGCATCACGTCGGGCTTGGCGTCCTGAAGCTGGCGCAGCGCGTCGACGCCGTCCTTGGCGAGCAGCACTTCCCAGCCCTGGCGCTCGAGCAGGCGCTGGGTCACGCGCCGCACGGTGATCGAGTCGTCCACCACCATCACCGTCGGCACGCCGCGCACCGCCGGCTCGACCGCGCTCGGCATCGCCGGCGACTTGGCCTCGAAGATCGCGGCGGGCTCGGGCGCGCGCGTGATCATCTGCACCGGGTTGAGGATCAGCACGATCTCGCCGCTGCCCAGGATGGTCGCACCCAGGATGCCGGCCAGACGCGCGACCTGCGCGCCCACCGCCTTGACCACCACTTCCTGGTTGCTCGACACCTCGTCGACCATGATCGCCAGCCGGTCATCGCCCGAGCGCACCAGCACGACGGGAATGGGCTTGTGCGGCAGCGGCGCCAGGGGCTCGTCGGCGAGCTGAGCCAAGGGGCGCAGCACCACCTGGCCGGCGGGCGGCAGGTCGATCACGCCCTCCGCGAGCGCCTGCTCCATCACCATGGGGCGCATGCGGCGCACCTGTTCGACCATCGCCGCGGGAATCGCGTAGCGGCGGTGGCCGACGGTGACCAGCACCACCTGGGTGACCGCCAGGGTCAGCGGCAGGTAGAGCGTGAAGCGCGTGCTCCGGCCAGGGTCGGTGTTGACCGTCACGCGGCCACCGAAGCCGGCCAGCTCCGAGCGCACCACGTCCATGCCCACCCCGCGACCGGCAAGCTCGGTGATCTCGTCAGCAGTGGAGAAGCCCGGCGCGAAGATCAGGTCCATCAGCTCGCGCTCGGACATCGCCTGGCCCGGCGCCACCAGGCCGCGGGTCTCGGCGCGGGCGCGGATGCGCTCGAGCGGCAGGCCGGCGCCGTCGTCGCTGAAGTTGACGACGATCTCGTTGCCTTCCTGGCGCACCTCGATCTTGAGCTCGCCCGTCTCGGCCTTGCCGGCACGGGCGCGCGCCACGGGCGACTCGATGCCGTGCACGATCGCGTTGCGCACCAGGTGTTCGAAGGGGCCGGCCATGCGCTCGAGCACGCCACGGTCGATCTCGGTGGCGGCGCCGCGGATCTCCAGGTGCACGCGCTTGTCGAGCTCCTTGGCCGCCTGGCGGGCCACGCGGTAGAGCCGCTCCGAGACGTTCGAGAACGGCACCAGGCGCACGCGCATCAGCTGCTGCTGCAGCTCGCGCGTCAGGCGCGACTGCGAGGTCAGGTCCTGCTCGGCCATCTGCAGGCCCTTGAGCATGTTCCCGTGCACCAGGGCCACGTCCTCGACCGATTCGGTGAGCAGGCGGGTGAGCTCCTGCAGGCGGGTGAAGCGGTCGAATTCCAGCGGGTCGAACTTGTCGGACTCGCGCGACAGCGAGTCGCCGCGCGCGGTGATCTGCGCCTCGGCCTGGATGCTCACCTCGCGCAACTGGCCGCGCAGACGGCCGATGTTGTCGGTCAGGTCGGCCAGCGAGGCGCGCATGGTGCCGACCTCGTTCTCGAGCTTGGAACGCGCGATCGCCACCTCGCCCGCCTGGTCCACCAGGCGGTCCAGCACGTCGGCGCGCACGCGGATGAAGCTCGCCACCGCGGGTGCGGGTGCGCCGGGGGCGCGCGGCAGTTCGATCACCGGAGCGATCGCGGAGTGAGCGACCGGCGCGGGCGCGGCAGCCGCCTCGGACGGCGCAGCGGGAGCCTGCAGGCTGTCGAACAGGGCCACGGCACGGTCGTACTGGGCGTGCAGCGCCTCGACGATCGGCTGCGGCACCCGCCCGGTCTGCGCGGCGTTCTCGATGCGCGTCTCCATGCCGTGCACCAGTTCGCCCAGGCGCATGGCCCCGGCCATGCGCGCCGAGCCCTTGACGGTGTGCAGGCGTCGCATCAGGTCGCGCGCGGCCTCGCGGTCATCGGGCGTCTCGGCCAGCACACGCAAGGTGGCGCCGATGGCGGGCAACTGCTCGTTGCCCTCCACCAGGAAGATCTCGAGCAGTTCGGCGTCGAGCTCGTCGACCACGGTGCTCTCGGGCTCGTCGCGGGCAATCGCGGCCACGAGTTCGGGCGCGAGTCCCGCCTCGGCCGCGGCGGGTTGCACGGCCTCGTGCGCGGGCTCGTCCGCTGCGGCGGGCTCGTGGGTCGCGGCCACGCCTTCCTCGGGCTGCTCAGGCTCGCCGAGGTGGGCGATCGCCGCCTCGGCGGCGCGGAACTCGGCGAGGGGCTCGTAGCCCTCGGCCTCGGTGAGTTCCACGGCCTCGGCGAGCGGCGCGGGCGTGTCTTCGGCGGCAGCCAGAGCCAAGGCCTCGTCCACCTGCTCGAGCACCTGCTCGTCGATCGGCGCCGGCGCCGCGAGCTCGAATTCGCCCAGCGCCTCAGGGGCGGCGAGCGCTTCGTTGGCCGCCTGGCCGGAGCCGATGTGCTCGGCAAGCACCCCTTCGCTGGCGAGGGCGGCGGCCGGCTCGGCGTTGTCGATGTATTCCTCGTGCAGCGCCGCGTGGGCACGCACGATGGCGAGCAGGTCGGCCACCGCGCCCGCCTCGAGCGGCGCCTCGTCGGGGTATCGGCCCCCGGCGAAGGAATGGAGCATGGCGTTCATGCGCTCGAGCGCCCGGTCGAGCGAGTCGAACTGCGCTGGCGCCAGTTCGTAGTGGCGCGTCGGCCCGAGCGTCGAGAGCTCGTGCAGCAGGTCGTCGAGCGGATCGGCGATCGCCAGCACCGGGGCCAGGCCCACGGTGGCGGTGATGCCGGCGAGCGAGTGCGCGCGCCGCGCCGCCTGCGCCGACACCGTGCGCGCCGGCTCGTGGCGCCACTCGGCGAAATCCTGGGCGAGCACGCGAGCGCACTCGTCGGCCTCGGACAGGAAGATCGTGTAGAGACCGTGGCTGATCTCGAGCGGCCCGATGCGCCGCAGGTCCTCGCGCCGCTCCTCGGCCGCAGCCGGCTCTTCGAGCGCCTCCTCGACCAGCGCGGGCGTGGGCAGCGCCGCGTCCACCGCCGCGTCGAGGTCGTCGAAGTTGATGTCGGGCACCTCGACGTCCGCACCGAGCTCTTCCGGCGCGTGCGCCTCGGCGGGCGTGGGGGCCGGCGGCTCGGTGGCGGGCGCGATCGCGGATGCCACCGCGGCCTGCTCGAGGTGGAAGGCGCCGCCTTCGCGCACGCGGCCTGCCGCGGCCACCAGCGGCTCGTAGTCGAGCGCGGCCGCGGGGTCGCGCTCGATCGCATCGACCCAGCCGCTGATCAGGCTTGCCGCGCCGGCAGCGAGCTGGATGAGATCCTCGCTGGCCGGGCGCTCCTGCGCCAGCCAGAGGTTGAAGCACTGTTCGACCGCCCAGGCGCCCTCGCCGAACTGGCGCAGGCCGACCATGCGGCCCGAGCCCTTGAGGGTGTGGAAGGCACGGCGCGCGTTGGTGATGGTCGCCTTGTCGGAGGGATGGCGGCGCATCTCGGCCAGTTGCTCGTCGATCGAGACCAGCACCTCGCGGGCCTCCTCCACGAAGATGCCGAGCAGTTCAAGATCGGCCGCAGCCTGGGTGCTGGGCAGCGGCGCCGAAGGCGGCGGCGCCTCCTGCGGGCGCGGGGGTGCAAGCAGCGCCTCGAGCTCGACCGCGCAGTCCTGGCCGGCGCCGTCGCGCAGGCGAGCCACCAGCGGCTGGGCGCGCTGCGCGGTGGACTTGAGCGCGGCGTCGTCGAGGATCTCGGCCTCCTGGGACAGCAGAGGCAGCAGGCGGGCCAGTTCGTCGAGCGCCCGGGCGTCGCCCGGGGCCTCGAGCAGGCGGGTGGCGTGCCGATGGGCGGACTCGCGGTTGGCGCGGGCCACGGCCTCGACATTCTCGGCGCCGGCGCTGACGCGCGCCGGCTCGGGGGCAGGCTCGAGGGGCATCACCACGGCAGGGACGACCAGTGCGGCCTCATCGGCCTCGTCGGTCACCTCGGGCAGCGGGGCGAGCTCGGTGGCGTACAGCCCGGTGGCGGAGTCGAAGCGGAAGCGCGCGACCGGCTGCTCGCCGCCCGAGCGCAGGCCTTCGATGAAGAATCCGATCGCCCCGAGGTTGTGGGCGACGCGGCTGAAGTCCTCGGCCACCAGGGCAGCCGCAGGATCGGCCCAGCGCCGCACCTCGGCCTGCGCCTCGCGCAAGGCCTGCGCGGGTTGCTCGTGGCCCAGCACCGCCAGCACCCCGGCCATCTGGTCGAAGCGCGCGTCGACCCCGGCCAGCTCGGCGCGCTGCCCGGGTTCGCGGAAGAAGGCATCGAGGTGCTGCTCGATCTCGTGCAGGGTGGACTGGGTCTCGGCGATCAGACTGGCGAGCGCCGAGCGATCCTGGGCGCGACGCGCCAGTTCGGTCAGCCACGGCAGCGTGTCGGGCAGCGGCTCACCGCGCGCGGCGGAGCGCAGGCGCGTGCTCATCGCGCTGGCGCGCGGCGGGTAAGCGGGATCGATCTGCGGCAGGCCCTCGGCGCCGAGTTCGACGAACAGCAGCGCCTGCGCAAGCTCCAGCGCCAGCGTGCCGCGCGCCGGCGCGGCCAGGCCCGGCCAGGCGGATCCGGCCTCCTGGATGGCGCCGATCACCTCCACCAGAGGTGCAGCTTCGAGCCGCAGCGCCGCGGTCTCGGCAAGCTTCACTTCGTGCTGGAAGGCGGCCACCTCCCCGCTGCCCTCGGCCACCGCCGACCAGGTGGTCTTGGCCGCGGCCAGCGCCTCGCGCAGCTGCTCGGCCGCGCGCGTGTCCAGGGGCGTGAGCTGGGCGTGCTCGAAGTCGGCGGGAATCAGCGCGTCGAGCGCGTACAGATTGGCGATCTCGGCCACGCGCGGCAGTCGCCGGTCGGCACGGCCGACGAAGTAGAGCGTGTCGACCATCAGGCGCTCGGCCACGGCGCCGCTGCCCTCGATCATGCGGCGCAGCTGCAGGTTGAGGCGGGCGAGCAGGCGCTTGAGGTCGACGTCGACCTTCAGGCTGCCCTCGGCCAGGGCCTCGAGCAGTCCGTGGGTGACCCACCAGAAGGACCGCGCGAGCCCCCGCTGGGGCAGCAGCTCGAGCTCGGCGAGCGACTCCAGCATCTGGCGGCGCGGTCCGCGATCGTCGACGTCGCGCAGGAAGCCGAGCAGGCCGGACTCGAAGCGCGCACGGCGCACGCGCAGCTCGTCGGGCGTGAGCTGCATGGCCTGCATGCGGTGGAAGGGCGGCCGGCGGGTGAGATCGGGGAAGACGAGGTCGGCAGGATGCACTCGCGCGCCGGGCACGAGTTCGAGCACCTCGCGGTAGTAGGGAAAGAGCAGCAGCGGCTGGTTCGCGCGACCGGCGAGCAGGCCCTCGAGGTAGGCGATCACGGCCTGCAGGGCGCGCTCGATCACCCGCACCGCGCCGGGCAGACAGTGCGCCGGGTCCTGCTCGAAGCGCCGCAGGGTCTGTTCGACGGCGTCGCCCACCAGCGCCACGCCGCGCAGGTCGAGCAGCTGCAGGGCGCCGTTGGCCTGGTGCACCTGCTCGCGCGCATTGCGCAGGCGATCGAGCTCCTGCTTGTGCCCCAGAAAGGCGTCGAGCGCGTCGGCCGCCTGGGCGAGCGAGGTGCGGATCTCACCGATCACCCAGGCAAGCGGGGCGATGTTCGGGGGAGTGCTGCTGGGGGATACGGCCTGGTCTTCGCTCATGCTCGCCTCAGGGGCGCGCGGCGGCCCTCGGCCGTCGCGACGTCTGCGCAGGCGCCGGGCAGGCCCGGCGGTCGATGATGGGGTGCACCTTGGCTCGTGCCGCGCGTGCGGATCAGCCGACGCGGAAGCGCGCCACCGAGGCCTTGAGCTCGCGCGCCAGCGTGGCCAGCTGGCCGATCGACTGTGCGGTCTGGCGTGTGCCGCTCGAGGTCTGATCCGACACGGACAGGATGCGCTCGATCGACTTGGCCACGCCGCCGGCGTTCTGCGCCTGGTCGCTGGTGCTGTGGGCGATGCGCTCGATCAGTTCGGCGAGTTGGCGCGAGACGTTGCCGATGTCGGTCAGCGCGGTACCCGCGGCGTCGGACAGCTTCGCTCCCTCGACCACGCCCTGGGTGCTCTTTTCCATGGCGGCCACCGCGTCCTGGGTGTCGGTCTGAATCGTGCGCACCAGGGCGCCGATCTGCTTGGCCGCCTCGGCGGAGCGGTCGGCCAGGCGCTGCACTTCCTCGGCCACGACCGAGAAGCCGCGGCCGGCCTCGCCGGCGCTGGCGGCCTGAATGGCGGCGTTGAGCGCCAGCACGTTGGTCTGCTCGGTGATGTCGGTGATCAGCTCCACGATCTCGCCGATCTCCTGCGAGCTCTCGCCCAGGCGCTTGATGCGCTTGGCGGTCTCCTGGATCTGCTCGCGGATCTCGTTCATGCCCTCGATCTGGTCGTGCACGGCCGTCTGGCCGCGCTCCGCCGCAGACAGCGAGGTGCGCGCCACCTTGGCCGACTCGCCGGCGCTCTTGGACACGTCGTCGATCTGCGAGGCCATGCGCAGGACCTTCTCGCCGGTCTCCTTGGTCTCGAGCGCCTGCGCCTCGGCGGCGGCGAGCAGCCGGGTGGCGATGTCGCGCGCCTGGCTGGACGCGGTGTTCACCTGCTCGGCGGTGTTGTTGATGCGGCCCACCAGGGCGCGCAGCTCCTCGACCGTGTAGTTGACCGAGTCGGCGATCGCGCCGGTGATGTCCTCGCTCACGGTGGCCTGCACGGTGAGGTTGCCGTCGGCCACCTCCTGCAGCTCGTTCATGAGCCGCAGAATCGCCGCCTGGTTCTGCTCGTTGGCGCGCTTGGCCTCCTGCTCGAGCCGCTCGGCCTGGGCGCGTTGCGACTCGGCCTCGGCGGTGCGGGTGCGCGAGTCGCCGAGCATCACCTTGAAGATCGCGAACATGGCCACCAGCGAAGTGAGGCCGAAGAACACGATGAAGGCGATGAGCACCTTGCGCGAGGACTGCTCGCGCTGGAAGACGCTCTGCAGCTGGGCCACGCCCTGGCGCAGGCCCTCGGCGTCGCGCAGGATGGCGAGCTCCGCCTCCTTCGACTGCACGACCTGCTGCAGACCCGGCAGGGCGGCACCGACCTGCTTCTGGAACTCGTTGTAGAACTTCAGCAGCTCGCCCAGGCGGCCACGCACCTCGGGGTCGGCGACCGCCGGAACGCGCAGGGCCTCGCTGCCGGCGAGCAGCGCCTGAACGAGCTCGCGGAACTGGTTGGTGTCGCGCCCGAGCTGCAGGCCCGCCTCGGCACTGGCGACGTTGCCCGAGACCAGGGCGTTGGCGTTGCGGCCGATGCGCTGCGTGAGCACCGCCAGTTGCGAGGCGACCTGGCCTTCGCGACCGGCCAGGCGCGCCGCGTTGATGTCGTCGGTGAGCGCCTGCAGGCGCGGCGTGGCCTCGTTGATGCGACCCACCACCGTGCCGAAGGCAGTCAGCGCCTTCTCGTTGGCGATGATCACCGAGGCCGCCGACTCGCTGGCGCGCCAGCGCTCCGTGAGCTTGGTAAGCAATTCCTGGGACTCGGGCGACGACTGCGACAGTCCGCGCACCGGGTCGCCATTGGCCAGGGCATCGAGGTTGGCGGCAATCGTGTCCCGGCTCTCGCGCAGTTCGGCGAACGAGGCCTGGTTGCCCTCGAGCGCGTAGGGCGCGGCCTTGGCCATGCGCTGGGTGTGCATCAGCGTGTCGCCCACGATCTCGACTTGCAGCGTGCCATTGTCGGCGAGGCGCTTGTCGATGAGCATGAGCGCCAGCACCACGAACAGCGACAGGCCCAGCAGGATGCCCAGCACCTGCACCTGGGTCTGGAGCGGACGATCGCCGATGAAGGGCAGCGGCCGCGCGATCAGGCGGTCGATCCATCCCGGCTGCGCGCCCTGCAGTTCGCCCGTTGCACGGTCGACGGCAACGGTCTTGGGAGCCGGCCGCGGGGTGCGCGTTTCGGGACCCGGATCGACCAGTTCCGAAAGACGGAAGTCCTCCGTCAACGGCGCGGGCTTGGCCGGGGCCGGGCTCTTCTTCTTGAAGTCGAAGCTGAAGGGCATGTCACTACTCCGCCAGAAGTCTTGTTGGGCC
This sequence comes from Burkholderiaceae bacterium, assembly GCA_035454085.1. Classification (GTDB taxonomy): domain Bacteria; phylum Pseudomonadota; class Gammaproteobacteria; order Burkholderiales; family Burkholderiaceae_F; genus DAOTEJ01. Next base: position 19,458 of record DAOTEJ010000020.1, read on the forward strand.
GGTCACGCGCACTGCGCGCCGGAGGCCGCTATGCAGCGGCTTGGTGAAGGACACGAAGGTCGGGTCGGTCACGGTCGGCAACCTCATGCCCCGATCGCGGCAAAGCCGGGATCGGCCGCCAGGGCGCGCAAGTCCAGTTCGGTGAGCACACCGCCGTCGGCGTCGAGGTAGCGAGCGCGCTCCCAGGGGCGATCCGCAGGCGCCACTGCCTCGAGCGCCTGCAGGCTCGCCAGGGCACGCAGGCCGAAGGCGCGAGTGATGACCAGCGCCGCGTTGACGCCGAGGCCCTCGCCAAACACCAGCGCCTGCTGGCTGTCCTCGGCGGCCAGGGGCGCCGAGCCACCGAGCAGTTCGAGATCCACCACGCCCACGAGGCGGCCGCGCACGTTGATCAGCCCGCGATACCAGGGGCGCGTCCAGGGCACGCGCGTGATCGCCGGCAAGGGCACGATCTCGGAGGCCAGGCTCATGTCCACGAGGTAGGCGCGCCGGCCGATGCGCACCGCCAGGCGCATGGCCTCGGCCGGCGCGGCCGGCGCGGCCTTGAGCCGTTCGGCCAGTCGGGTGGAGAACTCGCGCAGCTTGCCGAGTTCGCGGGGAGTGGATTCGTGCATATCGGCCATGGCCATGCCGCGCTCAGCCGAGCGCGGCAATCTTCTCGAGCAGTTCCTCGGCCTTGACGGGCTTGGTGACGTAGTCGCGCGCGCCCTGACGCAGGCCCCAGATGCGATCCGTCTGCTGGCTCTTGCTGGTGCAGATGATCACGGGGATGGCCTGGGTCGCCGGATCGCGCGCCAGTTCGCGTGTGAACTGAAACCCGTTCTGGCCGGGCATGACCACGTCCATCAGGATCAGGTCGGGCGGGGCGCTGCGGATCTTGCCGCCGGCGTCCTCGGCGCTCTCCGCCACCGAGACGGCATAGCCGTGGCGGGTGAGCAGTTCGCTGAGGAAGTAGCGCTCGGTCGGGGAGTCGTCGACCACGAGGATTTTCTTGATGGGCATGGCGGTCTCTGGCGTCGAGGTCCTAGGACATCGAGTACTGGCGCACGGCGGTGAGCAGACTGTCCTTCGTGAAGGGCTTGGTCAGGTACTCGCTCGAGCCGACCATGCGGCCTCGGGCGCGATCGAACAGGCCGTCCTTGGAAGAAAGCATCACCACCGGGGTTTGGCTGAAGCGGGGGCTGCGCTTGATCAGCGCGCAGGTCTGATAGCCGTCGAGGCGCGGCATCAGGATGTCGCAGAAGATGATCGCCGGCTGATGGTCGTTGATCTTGGCGAGCGCCTCGAAGCCGTCCTGGGCGAGGATGACCTGGCACCCCGCCTGGTTGAGGAAGATCTCGGCGCTGCGACGGATGGTGTTGGAGTCGTCGATCACCAACACCTTCCTGCCGCGGATGTCCGAGAAATCCTGCGCTGGCATCGCGTTTCCCATACTGCCGGCCTCTCTAGCTGGGGCGGGCAAGAGGCCCGCTCCGGTGATGTGTGGTGCCCATCGGGTGGATCAGATCTGCACCATTTCGAAATCTTCCTTCCTCGCCCCGCACTCGGGGCAAGTCCAATTTGGCGGGATGTCGTCCCAGCGCGTGCCGGGAGCGATCCCCTCATCGGGCAAGCCCGCAGCTTCGTCGTAGATCCAACCGCAGATGAGGCACATCCAGGTGCGCGCAGGGGTGTCGGTGACCATCGAAAGGAGCCTTCGTTCGCTAAAATCAAGCACTTAGCGAGCGATCATAATGGCCGCTCCGAAGCGTCTTCTACCGCCTTCGCGCTACCGAAATCGCGCCTACGGGAGCGATCGCCGCAGACGCGCATCACGCGCCCCGCCCCGAACACCGCCGCCACTCGCGCCCCACCTGCCAGCCAAGATGCCAGAAGCACCTGCACGCCCGCTACCCCGGATCGATGGGGTGTACGCGATCACGCCTGACGCGACGGGCGCGGCCTTCGAGCGCGTGCTCGCCAGCACTGCCGCAGCACTTGAATGCGGGGTGGGCGTGGTGCAGTTTCGCAACAAGGCAGCGCACGCCGCGGAGCGCCTGCGCCAGGCCGAACGCCTGCGCCGCCTGACGCGCGAGGCCGGCGCTGCGCTGTTCGTCAACGACGACATCGAACTCGCCCTCGCAGTGGATGCCGACGGTCTGCACGCGGGGCGCGACGACGGCACGCTCTCGGACCTACGCAAGCGTCTCGGGCCCGGCCGCCTGCTGGGGGCCTCGTGCTACGCCGAGCCGCAACGCGCCGAGCTCGCGGCCGCCGCCGGGGCCGATGTGCTGGCCTTTGGCGCCGTGTTCACCTCCAACGTCAAGCCGCACGCGGTGCATGCGCCGCTCGAGCTCCTCGGCGCGGCGCGCGCACGCCACCCGCAGCAGCGCATCGTGGCGATCGGCGGCATCGCGCAGCACAACATCGAGCAGGTCGCGGCGGCCGGTGCGCACGCCGCGGCGCTGATCTCGGCCCTGTACGACGCCGCTGACGCCGCCGCCGCCGCGCGCTTGCTCGTACAGGCCTTCGCCGCCGGCCGCAGCCGCTTGCCCCCGGATCTCTAGACTTGCGCCCTTGTCTTTCGGAGTCAGCCCGCCCATGAACCGCAACGAAACCTTGTTCGACCGCGCCCAGCGCACCATTCCCGGCGGCGTGAACTCGCCGGTGCGCGCCTTCCGCGCCGTGGGCGGAACGCCACGCTTCATTTCTCGCGCCCAGGGGCCGTACATCTGGGACGCCGACGGGAAGCGCTACATCGACTACATCGGCTCCTGGGGCCCGATGATCCTGGGGCACAACGATCCCGAGGTGATCGCCGCCGTGCACGAGGCCATCGAGCGCGGCCTGTCGTTCGGCGCGCCCACCGAGGCCGAGGTGGTGATGGCCGAGGAACTGGTGCGCCTGGTGCCCTCGATGGAGCAGGTGCGGCTGGTGTCGTCGGGCACCGAGGCCGGCATGAGCGCGATCCGCCTGGCGCGCGGCTACACGGACCGGCGCAAGATCATCAAGTTCGAAGGCTGCTACCACGGCCACGCCGACAGCCTGCTGGTCAAGGCGGGCTCCGGTGCGCTGACCTTCGGCAACCCGAGCTCCTCGGGCGTGCCGGCCGAGGTGACCCAGTTCACCATGGTGCTCGACTACAACGACTGCGCCCAGCTCGAGGACGCCTTCGCGCGCCACGGCGACGACATCGCCTGCGTGATCGTCGAGGCCATCGCCGGCAACATGAACCTGGTGCGCGCCACGCCCGAGTTCATCGCCACCATGCGCCGCCTGTGCACGCAGCACGGCGCGCTCCTGATCGTCGACGAGGTGATGACCGGCTTTCGCGTGGCGCTGGGCGGCGCGCAGTCGATCTACGGCGTCACCCCGGATATCACTGTGCTCGGCAAGGTGATCGGTGGAGGCATGCCGGTGGCGGCCTTCGGCGGACGGCGCGACGTGATGCAGTGCCTGGCTCCTCTGGGCGGCGTCTACCAGGCAGGCACGCTGTCGGGCAATCCGGTGGCGGTGGCCTGCGGTCTGGCCACGCTCAAGAAGGTGCAGGCCGAGGGTTTTTACGAGCGGCTCGGTGCGCGCACGCGGCGCTTCACTGAAGGCATGATGGCGGCTGCGCGCGACGCGGGTGTGAGCTTCTGCGCCGACGCGGTGGGCGGCATGTTCGGCATCTACTTCAGCACCGAGGTGCCAGGCAGTTTCGCGCAGATGATGGCGGGCGACCGCGAGCGCTTCAATCGCTTCTTCCACGCGATGCTCGACCGCGGCGTGTACCTCGCACCGGCGGCCTTCGAGGCCGGCTTCGTGTCGATCCAGCACGACGAGGCAGTGATCGACGCCAGCCTCGCTGCCGCGCGCGAGTCCTTTGCCGCGGTGGCCTGAACGCCGCGGCGTGTAAGCAACGCGGCCCGGCCGCGACCAAGCCGCATGAAAGCCATGAAGCAACTGTTCGCCGCCCTCGCCTTCGTCGTCCTTCCCGCGCTAGCGGCGGCGCAGACACCATTCACCGCTGCGCCGGCGCAGGCCGCCCCCGCGGCGCACGTGAAGGTGGAACTGGTGAGCGAGCGCGATGCGATCGTGCCGGGCGAGCCGCTCGAGGTCGGGCTGCGCATGGTCCACGATCCCGAGTGGCACAGCTATTGGCAGGTGCCAGGCGACTCGGGCCTGCCCACGCGCATCGACTGGAAGCTGCCATCAGGCTGGAGCGCGGGTCCGATCGAGTGGCCCCATCCCAAGCGCCTGCCCACGGGCACGCTGGTGAACTTCGGCTACGAGGGCGAGACCCTGCTCCTGGTGCGGCTCACGCCGCCGCCGGGACTGGCACCGGGGCAACGCGTGACGCTTGACGCCCACGTCGAGTGGCTGGAGTGCAAGCACGTGTGCATCCCCGGCGAGGCCAAGGTCCAGCTCGTGCTGCCGGTGGCTGCGGCCAGCCAGCCCTCGCGCTGGGCGCCGCTGTTCGCCGCGGCCCGCAAGCTGCTGCCGCAGTCCGCACCCACCACCGCGCAGGCGACCATCGAGGGCGACCGCATCCGCCTGCCGATCGCCGAGGCGGTGCAGCGGCTCGAGTTCTTCCCGCTCGAGGAAGCGCGCGTCGAGCCGGGCGCGGCCCAGGTGCTGCGCAGCGAGGACGGGGCGCAAGCGCTCTATCTGCGCGCTGCACAGCCCGTCGCGGCCGACTTCAAGACCCTGCGCGGCGTGCTCGTGGCCGACGGCGGTCCGGCCAAGGGGGGCTGGACGCGCAGTGCAGAGTGGTCGTTGGTGCCCGGCACCGTGCCGGTCGTGGCGCCGCCGCCGGACGCGGCCGCCGCCAAGGCGCGCACCGGCGCAGTGTCGATGTCGCTCGCCGCCGCGCTGGGCCTGGCCTTCCTGGGCGGGCTGATCCTCAACCTCATGCCCTGCGTCTTTCCCGTGCTGTCGCTCAAGCTGATCCACCTGGCCGAGCACCGCAGCGAGTCCGGGCCTCTGCCCGCCCACGGCCTGGCCTTCACTGCCGGCGTGCTCGCGAGCTTCGCCTTGCTGGCGGGCGCACTGATCGGCTTGCAGCAAAGCGGCGCGGCCCTGGGCTGGGGTTTCCAGTTGCAGACGCCCTGGGTGGTGGCGGGACTCGCCGCGCTGTTCTTCGTGATCGGCCTGAACCTGCTGGGCGTGTTCGAGTTCACCGCCGGCGGCGGCGTGGCCAACAGCGGCGCGGCGCGGCGCCTGGATGGGGCGGCGCGCTGGCGCGGCAGCTTCGGCACTGGTGTGCTCGCGGTGGTGGTGGCCTCGCCCTGCACTGCTCCCTTCATGGGAGCGGCAATCGGCTACGCCATCACCCAGAGCCCCGCGGTGGCGATGAGCGTGTTCCTCGCGCTGGGGCTGGGCATGGCCGCACCGTGGCTCGCGCTGACCCTGCTGCCGGGCTGGCTGCGCTGGCTACCGCGCCCCGGGGCGTGGATGGAGTGGCTGCGCCAGTTCATGGCCTTCCCGATGTTCGCCACCTGCGTGTGGCTGGTGTGGGTGCTGGCACAGCAGACCGACCCGGGCGGCGTGGCCCTGGTGCTCGGCGGCTTCGTCGCCCTGGCGCTCGCCGCGTGGGCCTGGGGCTGGGTGCAGCGCGGCCGCTCACGCTTCCGCTGGGTGGCACTGGCGGGCGTGGTGCTGGCGGCCGCCAGCCTGGCTCCGCTGGCGCTTACCACGCCGGTCGCGCAGGCGAGCACGACGGCAGCCAGCAGCGGGGATTGGACAGCCTGGTCACCCGAGGCGCTCGCCGAGGCCAAGGCCCAAGGCAAGCCGGTGTTCGTGGACTTCACCGCGGCCTGGTGCGTGACCTGCCAGGTCAACAAGCGCGTGGCGCTGAACTCCGACGCCACCCGCGCGGCCCTGGCACGCCAGGGCGTGGTGCTGATGCGCGCCGACTGGACCAACCGCGACGCGCGCATCACCGCGGCGCTCGCCGAGTTCGGCCGCAATGGCGTGCCGCTGTATCTGCTCTACGACCGCTCGGGCGTGCCCACGGTCCTGCCCGAGATCCTCACGCCCGGCGCGGTGGTCGAAGCGGTCGAGCGCCTGCGCTGAAACCTCCCTCCCCTCCCAGGAGATCCGCCATGAAGCCTCAGTTGTCCAAGCTCTTCGCCACCGGCGCCTTGCTGGTTGCCGGCTTCGCCGCCGGCGGGACCGCGCTCGCCCAGCCCCTGCCCGGCCAGCCAGCGCCGACCTTCAAGCTCGAGGACGTGAACGGCCGCACGGTGTCGCTTGCCGACCTGCGCGGGCGCTATGTGGTGCTCGAGTGGAACAACCCGAACTGTCCCTTCGTTCGCAAGCACTACGCGAGCGGCAACATGCAGTCCCTGCAGGCGCGCTACGGCGCCGACAAGGTGGCCTGGCTGCTGGTCAACTCCACCGCGCCCGGCACCGAGGACTACATGGATGGCAAGAAGCTCGCCGCGTGGCTGGCCGAGCAGAAGTCGCAGCCGACCGCGCTCCTGCTCGACCCGAGCGGCGAGGTGGGCCGTGCTTACGCCGCCAAGGTCACGCCGCAGATGGTGGTGATCGACCCCCGCGGCACCGTGATCTACAACGGCGCGATCGACGACAAGCGATCGGCCAATGCGGCCGACGTGGCCGGAGCGCGCAACTACGTGGCGGCCGCGCTCGACGAGGCCCGCGCGGGCAAGCCGGTATCAGTGGCCAGCACCACGCCTTACGGCTGCACGGTGAAGTACAAGCCCTGAGCCGATTACGAAATGGCCGCGTCGCGGGACGCGGCCATATCCGCAAATCAGGGCAGGGTGGGATCCGGATCGTCGAACGGCGGCGGCTGGTACTCGTCGAACTGCGGGTCGCGCGCGGGGCCCGCCTCGTAGCGCTGCCAGAGCCACCACGCCGCACCCGCCGCGCCGGCAGCCAGCGCCGCATAGCGCACGGCCCGTGAACCCACCACGCTGCGCGCGATGGCGGCAATCAGAGGCACGGCCGCCGCGCGCACCAGCCGGGCTCCGACGCCGCCGCCGCTGGAAAACCGACCGACCAGGCCGCGCACCGTACTCGCGCCATTGAGCAGGCCGCCCGCCAAGCCGCGTGCCGGCGCGGAGCGCACGCCCAGATTGCTCAGGTGTTCGCCAAGCTCCATGCGCTCTAGGGCGGCGCGCGTGCGCAGCAGTTCAACGCGAGCGGCGTAGTCGGGTGCCCGACTCACGGCGCGGGCTCCTGGGGAGGCGTCCGCAATCCCCGCATGGCCTGGGCATCGAGCCGAAGCTCGGTCAGGGTCGCCGCAAGCAGGGGCGGCGATTCGCGCAGTTCGCGCTTGAGCCTGAGCGTGAGCAACAGGGCCGCGAGCGTGTACACCACCACCAGCGCCACCATCGCCTCGATGCGATGAGTCTCCCAGAAGATCACGGCCACGAGCAGCGACGCGGCGACCAGGGCCACGAAGCCGAACATCGCCGCGACCAGCGCAACCACCAGTACGCGCACGAACTGGATGCGCGCCAGCGATAGCTCGGTCGAGGCGAGTTCAAGCCGCGTCGCCGCGATGGCACTGAGCGACGCGCCGACTTCGCGCAGCGCGGAGAAGAAACCTTCCCCGCGCCCAGGTGCCGCTTGTGCCATCAGCGACGCCCGATCAGCAGGCCGAGCACCAGGCCGACTCCGGCGGCCACACCAATCGCCTTCCAGGGATGGTCATGCACCCAGTCATCGGTATGGCGCGCCGCGGCCTTGCTGCGCGCCACCGTGACCTCGCGCGCGTGATGGAGCGCGGAGGCCGCACGCGACAGCGCCACTTCGGCCTTCTCGCGCAGATGCCTGGCCTCCTCGCCGCCGACCCGCGACGCCTCCTGCAACATCGCCTCGGCGCTCGCCACTGCCGACTTCACGTCGGCGACCACCTGGGCCCGGGTGGAGTTCTGGGCGCTGACTTCAGGGTTGAGAGTGCTTTGGTTCATGGAAACCTCCGTGGTTGAGCGGCAAAGAAGAGCATCCCCTGAGTCCACTCTAGCCGAAGCCTAGCCGCCCACATAGACCCAGTTGAGCAGCGCATCGAGGACCGCAGCCCCGCCCTGGGCATTGGCGTGATTGATGAAGCCCACGACCACGTAGCGCCGGCCGCTTGCCGCGAGCACGTAGCCCGCGATCGCCCGCGCGTCCGCCAGCTGGCCCGTCTTGATGTGTGCCGAACCCGCCGCGCCGTTGCGCTTGCGCATGGTGCCGTCCACGCCCACCAGCGGTAACGAGGCCACGAACTCCGGCATCAACGGCGACTGCCAGGCGCCGCTGAGCAATCGTCCCATCGCCAGCGGCGTGATCCGCTCGCTGCGCGACAGGCCTGACCCGTTGTCGAGCACCACCTCGCCCGCCGCCACGCCGCGGCCGACCAGCCAATCGCCGACCACCGCGCGGGCCTGCTCGACGCGGGCGGGAGCACCGCGCCCTTCCAGGGCAAGGGTGAGAAAGAGCTGGCGCGCCATCACGTTGTTGCTGAACTTGTTGATGTCACGGATCACCTCGGCCAGCGCGCGCGACTCCTGCGTGGCCAGCACGCGCGCGTCCGCAGCAGCCGCGCCTTCGCGCACGCGTCCGCGCAGGCTGCCGCCGCTGCCTTCCCAGAGCGCCCGGAACACCGCTTCGAAGTAGCGCGTGGGATCGAGCAGGCTCAGGTGCCAGACGCGCGGCCCGCAGCTGATCGGGAACGCGCCGGCAAAGCGCAGTCGCGCGGGATCCGCGAAGTCCGCCCCGAGCCGTCCCCGCCAGTCGTTGCACGGCCCCTCCGCGCCCCGCACGCTGGCGGGAACGGCCGTGCCGGCAAGCGCCGGCAGCGCCCACACGCGCACCGAGCCGTCGGGCTGGGGCTCGAAGTTGAGACTCACGGCCTTGAAGTTGAGCAGCAGCGCATCCGGCCCGGCGTTGTAGGGCCGCAGGCTCTCGCCATCGAAGGCCGCGGGGTCGTGGGCGACCGGAGCAAAGGCGCTGCGGTCGAGCACGAGGTCGCCGCGGATTTCGCGCACCCCGGCGCCGCGCAGACGCTGGGTCAACAACCACAGGTTCTCGATCACGAACTCGGGGTCGCCACGTCCGCGCACGGTCAGGTCGCCTTCGAGCACGCCGTCGCGCACCGGGGCGCTGGCCAGCGCGTCGGTGCGCCACTGGTACTGCGGCCCGAGCAGCTCGAGTCCCGCCAGGGTGGTGACGAGCTTCATCGTCGAGGCCGGATTGAAGGCCTGCGTCGCGTTGTGGCGCAATTCCAGTCCGCTTGCGGACAGGGGCAGGACCACCACGCCGAGCGCAGCGGGCGGCAGCTTCGCGGCGCGCAAGGCAGCGGCGACGGGCTCCGGCAGCGGCGCCTCGCGCGTTTGCGCGCTAGCTGCGGCGGCGCACAGCATCAACAGGAAGACGAGGGTTCGGACGAGGGGCACCGGGCGCTCCGCAGGCACGGGGCCGAGCATAGCCGCTGCCCTGCGCGGCCCCCGCTGTCGCGAGGCGCGCTCAGGGAAGCACCGGATGTCTCGCGGCCCGTCCCGGGCCGGCGCTCAGCCCGCCGCGATCTGCAGCAAGCCCAGACCCACGCGGCGGTGCGAGCCGATGCCGCGCAGCAGGGCGGGGCGAATCAGCGTCTCGTCGCTGATGTGCATCACGCCCTCGATGGCCACGTAGCCGATGCGCAGCACCCGGCCCTCGTAGGGCACTTCCAGAGTGCGCAGCGCCACGTTGAAGAAGTCCGGCTTGAAGCCGAACCGGGGCGCGGCGTGCGGCAGCCAGGCCTCGACGTGGGCCACGCTCGAGAAGGGCTCGACGTGCTTGGCGCCATTGACCACGGACTCGCGACCCACGCAGGCCTCGAGGGTGAAGCGGTAGGGCAGTCCTTCGGCGAGCTGCAGCACGTGGCGCTTGGGCGCGAGCGCGCTGATCGCGTCGACCGGAGCCTTGCGCCAGGGTTCGGGCGAGTAGACCCAGTAGCGCCCCGCGGACTCGGAGTCGGCGCGGAACAGGAAGGCCTCGCCCGCCCGGCCCCCGAAGGTGCGGGACAGGGCCTCGTGCGCCGCCAGCGGATCGGCGTGCGTCGGATCGAAACTCACCACGGCCTCGTAGCGCTCGACGCTGGGCACCTCGAGCCGGGTGTACGACAGGATGGTCTGGCGGAATCCGCGCGCCTCGCCCGGGCGCTTGCCCGCGGCGCGGGATGAGGCCAGCCAGTGAGAGGGGAGTCGCAAGGGCATTTCCATGTGGGTCCTTCTGTGGGGCGCAGAGCCCCCACGCGGATGCTATGCGAGCGTGGCCGCGGCGCCGATCATGCGATCGGACTAGCGCAGGGGATGAGGCGTGCTCAGGCCGGCGCCGGAGCGCGCGGCCGCCACGACGGGGGCGGCTCCAGGTGGCAGCGTTCGAGCAGCGCCGGATCGCCGAACACCGCGGCCGGCGGACCGTCCGCGGCCAGTTGCCCCCGGTCCAGCACCAGCACGCGGCTGCACACGTCGAGCACCAATTCCAGGTCGTGGGTGGCCACGATGCGCGTGTGCGTGAAGCCCGTCAGCAGATCGATCAGCCGGCGCCGCGCCGCGGGGTCGAGTCCCTCGGAGGGCTCGTCGAGCACCAGCACGTCGGGGCTCATGGCCAGCACCCCCGCGATCGCCACGGCGCGCTTTTCGCCCCCCGAAAGGCGGTAGGGCGCGCGCTCGGCGAGGTGCGCCGCGCCCACGGTCTCGAGCGCCGTGCGCACGCGGGCCTCGAGTTCCGCACCGTCGAGCCCCAGGTTGCGCGGGCCGAAGGCCACGTCCTCGAACACGCTGGGCATGAACAGCTGGTCGTCGGCGTCCTGGAACACATAGCCCACGCAGCGCATGACCTCGGCGCGCGTGCGGCGGTTCACCGGCAAGTCGCCAATGCGCACCTCGCCGGCACTGGGCAGCAGCAAGCCGTTGAGCTGCATCAGCAGAGTGGACTTGCCTGCGCCGTTGGCGCCGATCAGGGCCACGGCCTCGCCATGGTGGATGCTGAAGCTCAGGCCGCGCAGCGCCGCCGTGCCGTCGGGGTACTCGTAGCTCAGCTCGCGCGCCTCGACCAGGTGATGGCTCACGCGCCGCCTCCCGTGAGCAGGCGACCGAGCCCGGCGACCGGCTCGCCCCAACGCCAC
>DAOTEJ010000020.1:30643-34544 GCA_035454085.1 Burkholderiaceae bacterium
CCCACCACGAAGCTGTAGCGATGCAGGAACAGCAATTGCGCGGTGAACTCGCGTGGCACGCCCAGCGCCCCGAGCGCCGCGGCGATCTCGCGCATCCCGGTGGTGGCCACCAGGAGAAGAGCCGCGCTCACCGTCAGCACGAAGCGCAGCAACAGGCTGGCGTAGGAGACCCAGCCCGACGAAATGCTCAGGGACCCAAGTTGCAGCATCGGCGCCGTGTCGATCCACGGATTGAAGGCACCGACCATGAGTGCGAAGGGTGAGGCGATCGCGAGCTTGCACAGCACGGGTCCGGCCGGCACCCGCGCCCAGGCGCCCAGCAAGAGCGGGTAGGCCGCGAAGGGGACGAGCGCGGCGACGGCGTGGCGCTCGAACGACACCACGGCAACGATGTAGGCGGCGGTCACCAGGAGCTTGGCGCGGGCATCAAGCCGCGCCGCGGGCCCAGGCCGGGCCGCGAGCGCGTCGAGCGTGGCAAGCGCGCGCAGCGCGCCGTCGACCCCGGACACGGGCGCGCCTAGGGCCGCCGCGCGCCGCGCCGCACGGCCCAAGCCAGTGCGAGCACGACGACGAGGGTCGCGAGGCCACCCACCACTCCCGCGAGCGACGTGCCGGCGTCCACCGCGGGCCACGCCGGCTCGTCGCGGGGTGCGGGCTCGGCGGCGTGCGCCTGCGGCAGGCCGTAGTCGGGCAGGACGGCAAGCCGCGCCTGCAGCGCGGCCGCGGCTTGGTGGGCCGCGGAGGTCGGCGGCGTCAAGGGCGCGGTGGCGGCGTGCTCCATCGACCACTCGAGTCCGTCCGCGTTCGGTGAGGCAAACCACGAGAGCACGCCTCCCAAGAACAGCGCCGTCACGGTCAGCCCGAGCAGCGCAGCCCGCAGGGGGCGGACGGGCGCCGCCAGGTCCATCAGGTCGGGGCGCAGGCGCCGTAGCGCGAGCACGATGGCGGCCGTGGCCAACCCCTCGACCACGCCGATCGCCAGATGGATGGGCTGCATCAAGGCCGCGAAGGTGGCCAGCGGCAGGCTGCTGATTCCCGAGGCCCAGGTCTGCACAACTACGCCCAGCGAGCCCAGTTGAAGGCCGACGACTGCCGCGAGCACAGCCGCCATCGCGATCCGCCGCGGGCCCGGAGAGCCGCGCATCAACGGCCGAAATACGAGGGGATAAGCGACAAAGCAGGGGAAAAAGCCGAGGTTGAAGAGATTTGCCCCCAGCGCCAGCAGCCCGCCGTCGGCAAAGAACAGCGCCTGGACGGTCAGCACCGAGGCCATGACCAGAAACGCGGCCCAGGGCCCGAGCAAGATGGCAAGCAGCAGGCCACCGCCCAGGTGGCCGCTCGAACCGGTGCCCGGAATGGCGAAGTTGATCATCTGTGCGGCAAAGACAAAGGCGCCGAGTACTCCCATCAAGGGAGCGAGGCGCTCGTCGGCGCTGGCACGCACGCGCCGGGCACTGAGCCCGATCAAGGTCGCCGACGCGGCCCAGAGGGTGGCGCCCACGGCGGGGGACAGCAGGGCATCGGCCATGTGCATGGGGAGCGTCCGATCGGGCCAGCGGCGGGCCATCTTGCACCGCCACCTGGGCGGCGCCCTTGAGTAAGAACAATCTTAAATCGCTCTCACGCGCTGGTCAGAGTCTGCGCGCCCTTTCGCCGGTGTGAGCACTGCACCCGGCGCGCCCCTCGGCCCCATCAGCCCGACGACCCGCCACCAGCGACGCAGCGGACTCCTCCGCCGCGCATGTGAGCCGACACTTACAAGGAAACCCTTGGATTGCCTGACCTGGGGTGTACGACTTGAAAGACGAGCAGGTCGTCCATACAATTAGCACTCGCGGGCGACGAGTGCTAACAACGATCTCGTCTACGGGCTCCAGGTCCGCCCAGCGTTCCCATTCCGTACCCAGACCCCTCTTCTTCTCAGGAGACACCATGAAGATTCGTCCGCTGCACGATCGCGTGATCGTCAAGCGCCTGGACAGCGAGCGCAAGACCGCCTCCGGCATCGTCATCCCCGACAGCGCCGGCGAGAAGCCGGACCAGGGTGAAGTCGTGGCCGTCGGCCCCGGCAAGCGCGATGACGCCGGCAAGATCATCGCCATGGACGTCAAGGTCGGTGACCGCGTCCTGTTCGGCAAGTACTCGGGCCAGACCGTCAAGGTCGACGGCGAAGAGCTCCTCGTGATGCGCGAGGAAGACATCATGGGCGTGGTCGCCTGACATCCCGACACAGCACAAGACACGGAGAACACACATGGCAGCCAAGCAAGTTCTTTTCGGCGACGACGCTCGCCACAAGCTGGTCCGGGGCGTGAACGTCCTGGCCAACGCGGTCAAGGTCACCCTCGGTCCCAAGGGCCGCAACGTGGTGCTCGAGCGCTCCTTCGGCGCCCCCACCGTCACCAAGGACGGCGTCTCGGTGGCCAAGGAAGTCGAGCTCAAGGACAAGTTCGAGAACATGGGCGCGCAGATGGTCAAGGAAGTCGCTTCCAAGACCAGCGACAACGCCGGTGACGGCACCACCACCGCGACCGTGCTGGCCCAGTCGATCGTGACCGAAGGCATGAAGTACGTGGCCGCGGGCATGAACCCGATGGACCTCAAGCGCGGCATCGACAAGGCGGTCATCGCCGCGGTCGAGGAGCTCAAGAAGCTCTCGCGCCCCACCACGACCAGCAAGGAAATCGCCCAGGTCGGCTCGATCTCGGCCAACTCTGATCTGGAGATCGGCAAGATCATCGCCGACGCGATGGACAAGGTCGGCAAGGAAGGCGTGATCACCGTCGAGGACGGCAAGTCGCTCAACAACGAGCTCGAAGTCGTCGAGGGCATGCAGTTCGACCGCGGCTACCTCTCGCCCTACTTCATCAACAACCCCGACAAGCAGATCGCCGTGCTGGACAATCCCTACGTCCTGCTGCACGACAAGAAGATCAGCAACATCCGCGAGCTGCTCCCCGTGCTCGAGCAGGTGGCCAAGGCCGGCCGCCCGCTGCTGATCATCGCCGAGGACGTCGAGGGCGAGGCGCTCGCGACCCTGGTGGTCAACAGCATCCGCGGCATCCTCAAGACCGTCGCCGTCAAGGCGCCGGGCTTCGGTGACCGCCGCAAGGCCATGCTCGAGGACATCGCCACCCTGACCGGCGGCACCGTGATCGCCGAGGAAGTCGGCCTCACCCTCGAGAAGGCCACGCTGGCCGAGCTGGGCCAGGCCAAGAAGGTCGAAGTCGGCAAGGAAGACACCACGTTGATCGACGGCGCGGGTGCGGCCGCCGCGATCGAGGCGCGCGTCAAGATGATCCGCGTGCAGATCGAGGAAGCCACCAGCGACTACGACCGCGAGAAGCTCCAGGAGCGCGTGGCCAAGCTCGCCGGCGGTGTGGCGCTGATCAAGGTCGGCGCCGCCACCGAAGTCGAGATGAAGGAGAAGAAGGCCCGCGTCGAGGACGCCCTGCACGCCACGCGCGCTGCGGTGGAAGAAGGCATCGTCCCCGGCGGCGGCGTCGCGCTGATCCGCGCCAAGCAGGCCATCTCCAAGCTCAAGGGCGACAACGTCGAGCAGGACGCCGGCATCAAGATCGTGCTGCGCGCCATGGAAGAGCCGCTGCGCCAGATCGTCGCCAACACCGGTGACGAGCCCAGCGTGGTGGTCGATGCGGTCGCCAAGGGCAAGGGCAACCACGGCTTCAATGCCCAGACCGGCGAGTACGGCGACATGGTGGAGATGGGCGTGCTCGATCCCACCAAGGTCACCCGCACCGCCCTGCAAAACGCCGCTTCGGTGGCCAGCCTGATCCTGACCACCGACGCGATGGTCGCCGAACTGGCGGAAGACAAGCCGGCCGGCGGCGGCATGCCCGGCGGCATGGGTGGCATGGGCGGCATGGGCATGGACATGTAA
>DAOTEJ010000021.1:0-1437 GCA_035454085.1 Burkholderiaceae bacterium
GACACCGGCACGGTCACGAACAGGAAGGCGGTGATCAGCACCTCGTGCAGGCTCACCTCGCCGCGCGTGCCGAACCAGAGCACCGAACCCATCAACACCAGGGCCAGGCCCAGCGTCGTGGCCTTGGTGGGTCCGTGCACCCGCTTGAGGAAGGTGCCGAGCTTGGCCAGCGCCCAGGAGCCGAGCAGCGCGAAGGCCGCGCCCATCACGAGCAGCACGGCGGCCAGGGCATCGAGCAGAGTCGCGGCCATGAGCTACTCCACCAGGTCGCCGCGCAGCGCGTACTTGGCCAGCGCCACGGTGCCCGCAAAGCCCAGCAGCGCGATCACCAGCGCCGCCTCGAAGTACAGCGCGTTGCTCTGCGCCACGCCGGCCAGCACCAGCAGCCCGATCGCGTTCACGTACAGCGTGTCCAGGGCGAGGATGCGGTCGGCCAGGCCCGGCCCGCGCAGCAGGCGGTAGAGGTTGAGCAGCAGCGCCACCACGAAGGCGGCGCTCACCCAGGGCAGGACGGCGGCGACCATCATTCGAAGATCTCCAGGAGCGGGCGCTCGTAGCGGTTCTTGATGCCGGCGATCAGCGCCTCGGGCTCGTCCACGTTGAAGGCGTGCACCAGCAGGTGGCGCCGGTCCTCGGTGAGGTCGGCCGACAGGGTGCCGGGAGTGAGCGTGATGATCGCGGCCAGGGTGGCGATGGCGTGCGGCTCGGTGAGCTCGAGCGGAATCCACACGAAGCCCGGGCGGATCGCGGCCTCCGGCCCCAGTACGCGGCGCGCGACCTCGATGTTCGACATCACCACGTCGTAGAGGAACACGCCCAGCAGGCGCAGGGCCACGCCCGGCTTGCGCAGTCGCAGGCGCACCGGGCGCAGCGGCGCCAGCACGAGCGGGATCGTCACCGCGAACAGCACCGCGAGCACGAGGTTGCCCGCCGATGCCGACTGGTTGAGCAGCAGCCACACGACCGCGAGCAGCAGGCTGGTGACGGGGTGCGGCAGCCAGCGGCGCATCACGGCTTGTCCATCCCGACACGCGGCGTCCAGGCCGGCGGCGCGGGCTGAGCCCCGAGCACCGCGTCGATGTAGGTCTGGCGCGCGAAGAGCTGCGCGCTCGTGGCCTGGGTGTAGGCGGCGAGCGGCCCGGCGCCGATCGCCAGCCCCAGCACCGCCAGCAGCGCCAGTGCGATGCCGGCGCGCTGCGGGCCGCTGGCCAGCAGTTGCGGGCTGAGGCGGTGCAGCGCCTCGGGCGCCTTCCAGAACACCAGCGAACCGGTGCGCGCCAGCGCCACCACCAGCCCCAGGCCGGCCAGCAGCACCACCGCCCAGGTCAGCGCCGGATGCGCGCTCGGCAGCGCAGCCTGCAGCAGCGTGGCCTTGCCCATGAAGTTCGCCGAAGGCGGCAGGCTGGCCGCCGCAAGCGCCAGCACGAAGAAGACCGC
>DAOTEJ010000021.1:1537-8768 GCA_035454085.1 Burkholderiaceae bacterium
AGGCGCCGCGCCGCCAGCGCGCCCAGGCTGCCCAGGGCGAGCGTGGCCAGCGCCAGCGCCGCGAGCCAGGGCGCGGCCACGTTCGCCGCCACGCCAGCCTCGGGCCCGAAGATCAGGGTGGTGACGCGCGCGATGGCGTAGATCCCCACCTTGGTCATCACCGCGAACAGCGCCGCCACCGGCGCACTGGCCGCGCCATAGGTGTCGGGCAGCCAGAAGTAGAGCGGCAGCAGCGCGGCCTTGACGCTGAACACCACCAGCAGCAGCAGCGCCGCGGCGCGGATCAGCGCGGCGTTCTCGGCCGGCGCGGCAGCCACGCGCTGCGCCAGGTCGGCCATGTTCAGGGTCCCGGTCAGGCCGTAGAGCATGGCCACGGCGATCAGGAACAGCGCCGAGCCCACCAGGTTGAAGCTCACGTAATGGAAGGCCGCCGCCAGCCGCGCCCGCCCGCCACCGTGCAGCAGCAGGCCATAGGAGGCCGAGAGCAGCACCTCGAAGAACACGAACAGGTTGAACAGGTCGCCGGTGAGGAAGGCGCCGTTCAGGCCCATCAGCTGCAGTTGGAAGAGCGCGTGGAAGTAGGCGCCGCGCTGGTCGTCGTCGTCCATCGAGTAGACCAGCGCCACCAGCCCCACCGCCGCGGTGAGCAGCAGCATCAGGGCCGAGAGCCGATCCAGCACCAGGCTGATGCCAAACGGTGCTCGCCAGTTGCCCACCAGATAGGCCTCGACCGCGCCGCCCTGCGCGTGGCCCACCAGGCCCAGCGCCACGCCCAGCAGGGCGAGCGTCGAGGCCAGCGAGATCAGCCGCGCCAGGCCCAGGTGCGCGCGCCCGAACAGCAGGATCAGCGCAGCGGCGGCCAGCGGCAGCACCACCGGCAGGATGATCCAGTGCGGCCAGTTCATCGCTGGTCCTCGCGCGCCGGGTCGGCCGGCGCGCCCTGCTCGCCGCCGTCGACGTGGTCGCCGCCGCTCTCGGCGCGCGAGCGCAGCGCGATCACGATCAGCAGCGCCGTCATGGCGAAGCCGATCACGATGGCGGTGAGCACCAGCGCCTGGGGCAGCGGATCGGCGTACTCGAGCAGGCTGGGTGCGCGCCCGGCCTCGATGATCGGCGCCCGCGCCGAGTACATGCGCCCCATCGCGGCGATGAACAGGTTCACCGCGTACGAGAGCAGCGTGAGCCCGAGGATCACGTCGAAGGTGCGCGCGCGCAGCGTGAGCCACACGCCGGTGCCGGTCAGCACGCCCACGAAGATCGCCAGCACGATCTCCATCAGAGCGCCCTTCCCTCGTGGCCCAGGCGCGCCAGCGCCACCAGCGCGCTCATCGCGGCACCCACCACGGTCAGATACACGCCGAGGTCGAACAGCGCCGCCGAGGCCAGCGGCACCGCGCCCACCACCGGCCACTTCGGATAGTCGTAGGTGCTGGTCAGGAAGGGGCTGCCCAGGAACCACGCGCCCACGCCGGTGGCCACCGCCACCAGCAGGCCCAGGCCGATCCATGCCGCGAAGTCGATGCGCAGGCGCTCGCCCACCCAGGCCGCGCCGTTGGCGACGTAGAGCAGGATCAGTCCGGTGGCGAGCACCAGCGCCGCGATGAAGCCGCCGCCGGGCAGGTTGTGGCCGCGCAGGAAGAAGTAGATCGACACCAGCAGGGCGAAGGGCAGCAGCGCGCGCGACACGAGCGCGAGCAGCAGCGGGCGACGGTCGTTCTCGCCGCCGGGCAGCGCCGCGGCCGCGGGGTGCCAGTCGCGCAGTGCGGCCACGATGATCAGGCCGGCGATGCCCAGCACGGTGATCTCGCCCAGCGTGTCGTAGCCGCGGTAGTCGACCAGGATCACGTTGACCACGTTGGCGCCACCGCCCTCGGGCACCGAGGTGGCCAGGAAATAGGGCGAGATCGAGTCGAAGGGCCGCAGCACGACCAGCAGCATCAGGATGCACATGCCGACACCCGCGGCCAGCGCGATCAACGCGTCGCGCCACTGGCGCGCCCGCGCCGGCTCGGGCGGGCTTTGCTGCGGCAGCCAGCGCAGCGCGAGCATGAGCAGCACCACGGTCACCATCTCGACCAGCAGTTGCGTGAGCGCGAGGTCCGGCGCCGCCAGGAACACGAACGTCAGGCTCACCACCAGGCCTACCGCCCCCACCAGCACGATCGCCTGCAGGCGGTGCCGGTAGGCGAGCACCGTGGCCACCGCCGCCACCATGCCGATGCCCATCACCGCCGCATAGCCCCAGTTCGGCGCACGCAAGTGAATGACCCCGGGCAGGCCGGCCTGGCCGCCTTGCAGGAAAGGCAGCGCACCGGCCACCAGCGCCATGCTCACCAGCAAAACGAGGTAGCGCTGCAGCGACCCGTTCTGCAGGAAATCGGTGAGCGCCGCGGCGCCGCGCTGCACGCGCTCGACCATCCAGAAGAAGGCCGTGCGTCCGCCGCGCAGGCTGGGCACCAGTCGATGCAGGTTGATGAACTTCTGCAGCCCGAAGTACAGCGCAAAGCCCCCCACGAAGGCCGCCGCCGACATCGCCAGCGGCCAGTTGAAGCCGTGCCAGATGGCCAGCGAGTACTCGGGCAGCGGCCCCTGCAGGGTGGCCTGCGCACTGGCGGCCAGGAAGGGCGCCACCGTGAAGCGCGGCGCCAGGCCCACGGCGAGCACGAGCAGCACGAGCACCGCCACCGGCACCCACATGAACAGCGGCGGGTCGTGCGGATGCATGTTGGGCAGCTCGTGCGGCTCGCCGTTGAAGAAGGTGTCGTGGATGAAGCGCGCGCTGTAGGCCACGGCCAGGATGCTGGCCAGGCCCGCGCCCAGCGGCAGCACCAGTTCCACCCAGGGGGCGGCGTCCTTCTCGAGCGTGGCGGCGAGGAACATCTCCTTGGACAGAAAGCCGTTGGCCAGCGGCACGCCGGCCATCGCCGCGGCCGCCACGGTGGCCAGCGTGGCAGTGAGCGGCATGTAGCTCCACAGGCCGTTGAGGCGACGCATGTCGCGGCTGCCGGTCTCGTGGTCGATGATGCCGGCGGCCATGAACAGGCCCGCCTTGAAGGTGGCGTGGTTGATGATGTGGAACACGCCGGCCACCACCGCGAGCGGCTCGTTGAAGCCGAACATCATGGTGATCAGGCCGAGCTGGCTGATGGTCGAGTAGGCCAGCAGGCCCTTGAGGTCGTGCTGGAAGATCGCGTACCACGCGCCCACGACCAGGGTCGCCAGGCCGGTGAAGCCCACCAGGTAGAACCACAGGTCGGTGCCCGAGAGCGCGGGGTAGAAGCGCGCCAGCAGGAACACGCCCGCCTTCACCATGGTGGCCGAGTGCAGGTAGGCCGACACCGGCGTGGGTGCCGCCATGGCATTGGGCAGCCAGAAGTGGAACGGGAACTGCGCGCTCTTGGTGAAGGCGCCCAGCAGGACCAGCACCAACGCCGGCACGTACAGGGGGTGCGCGCGGATCGCGTCGCCCGCGGCGAGCACCACGTCGAGGTCGAAGCTGCCGACGATGTGACCGATGATCAGCACGCCGCCCAGCAGCGCCAGCCCGCCCGCGCCGGTGATGGTCAGCGCCATGCGCGCGCCCTGGCGGGCATCGTCGCGGCCGCGCCAGTAGCCGATCAGCAGGAACGACGAGAGGCTGGTCGCCTCCCAGAACACGGCGAGCAGCAGCAGGTTGCTGGCCGTGACCACGCCCAGCATGGCCCCCATGAACAGCATCAGGAACATGAAGAAGCGCGCCGGCGGGTCGTCCGGCCCGAGGTACCAGGCGGCGTAGAGCACCACCAGCGCACCGATGCCCGTGACCAGCAGCGCGAACAGCCAGGCCAGGCCATCGAGGCGGAACGCGAGTTCCAGACCCAGCGCCGGCACCCAGTCCGCGCGCCAGCGCAGGGACTCGCCGGCCAGCACGGCGGGCGTGGCCGCGAAGGCCAGCGCCGCCGCGGCCAGGGCGAACAGTCCGGCGATCCAGGCCGCGGTGCGGCGCGCCTCGTTGGGCACGAGCGCGAGCACGGCCGCGCCCACGAAAGGCAGCGCCACCATCACAGGCAGCGAGGCACTCATGCGCGCGGGGCGCGCGCGGCGCCGTTCAGGAGGTGGTGGGGCAGGAGCACGATCGGGTGAGGGCAAGGGACCGGCACGCCGGTCACGGGCGCCCGGCTTCGGGCAGCGCGACGGGCGCGGTGCGGACGCTGGGCGCGGGCGAGTATAGAAGCGGCCCGGCTGCGCGGCACGCGCAGCACGCACGGAGCACGCACTAGCCCCGCGCCGCTGCGCAAGGGCTAGCGCGCGGTCACGCCGGCCGGCCTCACGACGCCCGGCGCGCGCGCATGGCGCTCACTGCCAGCGTCACCACGGTGAGCGGCAGCACGAAGCCCAGCATCACGCCCGAGAAGGCCGGCAGCGCGTCGTGGGCCTGCGCCGCGAGGATCACGTAGGCCACGTAGGCCAGGTAGTAGGCGAGGAACACGCCGCCCTCCCAGCGCGCGATCTCGCGCCCGGTCAGGAACACCGGCAGGCAGGCGAAGGCCACCGCCAGCATCACCCACAGGTCGAAGGTGAGTAGCGCCGGCGCCACGCCCAGCCCCCCGTCGGCCACCAGACCCGACAGGCCCACGCAGCCCAGGATGTTGAAGGTATTGCTGCCCACCACGTTGCCCACGGCGATGTCGCGCTCGCCCTTGATGGCCGCGGTGAGCGAAGTGGCAACCTCGGGCATCGAGGTGCCGGCCGCCACGATCGTCAGACCGATCACCAGGTCGCTCACGCCCAGGGCCTTGGCGAAGTGCACGGCCGCGCCCACCAGCCACTCCGAACCCAGCACCAGCGCGGCCAGGCCGGCCAGCACCAGCCCGACCTGCACGGCCCAGTGCGCGTCCCAGCCGCCGGCGGCCGGCATCTCCTGCTCGTACTCGGCCTGCGCGGCACGCGTCTGGCGGCGCGACTGAATCACCAGGAACGCGGTGTAGACCACCATCAGCCCGAGCAGCACGCCGGCCTCGAACACCGAGACCCGGCCGTCGAGCGCGAACAGCAGCAGCAGGATCGACGCGCCGATCATGATCGGCACTTCCTGGCGGATGAGCTGGACGTGCACGATCAGCGGCGCGATCAGGGCCGAGGCGCCGAGGATGAAGAGCACGTTGAAGATGTTGCTCCCGACCACGTTGCCCACCGCGATGTCGGTCTTGCCATCGAGCACCGCGCCCACGCTCACGGCCACTTCGGGCGCGCTGGTGCCGAAGGCCACGATGGTCAGCCCCACCACGAGCGGCGAGACGCCAAAGCTCAGCGCCAGCTTGGAGGCGCCGCGCACCAGCAGGTTGGCACCGACCACCAGCGTGGCGATGCCCAGCGCAAACCAGATCAGTTGGATCAGCATGCCGGCCCTCGGCGTTGCAACAGGCGCCGAGTGTATCGACGCAGCGCGGGTTCAGCCCGCGGGGCTGGCCACCCGCTGCGGGCGGGCAAACACGTAGGCGTTCTTGCCGCCCTTCTTGGCGCGCAGCATGGCCGCGTCCGACCCGGCGACCAGGGACTCCAGATCCACGGCCGCGGCGCGCCCGTAGGCGATGCCCACGCTGCAGCCCAGGCCGTGACCCAGGGTGGCGACCTCGCCAATCAGGCGCTCCGCCACCGCGCCGGCCACCGCCTCGATCTGCTGCATCGGAGACGACAGGCAAACCACGAACTCGTCGCCGCCCAGGCGCCCGGCAATATCCTGGCCGCGCACGGTACGGCGGATCACCTCGGCCACCTCGCACAGCACTGTATCGCCGGCGCGATGTCCCAGCCGGTCGTTGATCGGCTTGAAGCCGTCGAGGTCCAGATAGAGCACCGCCACGGCGTGGCCCAGCGCGCGGGCGCGCTGGATCTCGCGCAACGAGAGTTCGCGGAACAACTCGCGCCCCGGCAGGCCGGTCAGGGCGTCATGGCGGGCCTTCTGAAGACGCTTGGCGAGCGCGTCCTCGCGCCCGACCACCGTGGCGATCATGCCGGTGACCTCGGCGACCTCGCGGATGGGGCTGCGCTGCAGCGTCGAGCGCGCAGCCTCCGAACCGCCTTGAGCCACCCGGGCGAGCGCGCCCACCTGACGGCGCACTGCGTTGGCGATCAGCCAGGCCGCGACGGCGCCGAGCAGCACGCAGCCCAGGCTGCCCAGCACGAGCAGGCGCAGCGTGTCGTCGCGCTCGCCCTGCAGCGCCGCCAGCGGGATGCCCAGCGCCACGGTCCAGTCGGTGGAGGGCACCGGAGAGATCACGGTGCGCACCGCCGCGCCGTCGCGCACCAGCGAGTTGAAGGCGCCGGTGCGGCCCTCGCGTATCGCGCGGGTGAGCGACTCGGGCGCGGGCTGGCCCACGAGGCGCTCGCGGTCGCTGGTGCGCCCGGCGATCACGCCCTGCGAGTCGATCACCGCGCCGATCCAGCCGGCGGGCCAGCCCTGGTCCTCGAGCACCGCGCTGAAGGCCGTGGCCGGCAGCGCCAGGCGCAGCGCATAGCGCACTTCGCCGTCGATGCGCACCGGCACGCTGACCTGCATCATCAGGCGATTGCTGATCGCGCCGCGCGCCAGCGGCGAGAGCACGATGCGGCCCTGCGTGAACACGGTCTCCTCGCTGGCCGCGGTGCTCGACACCGGCAGCTTCGCGCCGTAGGGACTGAGCGTGCTGAACAGAATGTCGCCGCTCGGGTGGGTCAGGCTGATGGCCAGCGCGTCGGGCTGGGCGGTGAGCGTGCGCTGCGCCTGGGCGTAGAGCTGCGGCCAGTCGCGCTTGCGCGCCGCATCGGAGTCGGCGAGCACGCGCAGCGCCGCGGTCGCGGTCTCGAAGCGCCGTTGCACCGCCACTGCGGCCGCGTTCGCCCGCTGCACCAGGACCGCCTCTTCGTCGGCCCGCTTGCCGTCGACGATCTGCTTGATGAGCAGGCCCGAGAACACGAGCACGGGCACCGCGGCCAGCAGCGCTGCCAGCAGGATCCAGCCGTGAATGCCCAGGCGCGCGCCGCGCGTCATGGCGCAGGCTCCGTGCGAAACGGCACAGCGAACATCGAGGGGCGGTTCGTGCGCAAGGCAGGCGGCCGCGCCATGGCCAAGCGGCACACGGCGCAGACAGTGCAGACCAAGGGACATTCAGTATCTGCAAGCGCCTGACGCGCGGGCATCCCGCCCCTGCGGTGCCTCTGCCCAAGTTGTGCCGCCTCTGGGGGGAAGCGCGCTCACAGGAATGCGGTAGTG
>DAOTEJ010000021.1:8868-26454 GCA_035454085.1 Burkholderiaceae bacterium
CTGCCCAAGTTGTGCCGCCTCTGGGGGGAAGCGCGCTCACAGGAATGCGGTAGTGAAATGCGGTAGTGCGCCGCGCAGTTGCACGCGCGCGGCGCCCCAGGGCGCCGGCCCGCACGCGACGATCGCCGTTGGCGACACTGGCTCGGTCATCGTGCAGTCATGCGCCATGCGCAGCATGCGCGCCCATGGCATGGCGAAAACCGCCTCTCGGCCCGACCCCCGGCAGGACTCTGCGGGCGGCGACGCCGCACCCGGCCCTTGCCCCGGCGGAGCCCGGTGCCGGCCCCGCAGAGCCGCCCGTCACGGCGCGCTACCGCGCCATCTTCATCTCCGACGTGCACCTGGGCACGCGTGGCTGCCAGGCTGGCTTCCTGCTCGACTTCCTGCGCCACACCGAGAGCGAGCGCCTTTACCTGGTGGGCGACATCGTCGATGGCTGGGCGATGAAGCGCGGCTTCTACTGGCATCCCAGCCACAACGACGTGGTGCAGAAAGTCCTGCGCAAGGCGCGCAAGGGTACGCGCGTGATCTACGTTCCGGGCAATCACGACGAGCTCGGCCGCCAGTTCTGCGGCCTGGCCTTCGGACAGATCCAGATCGCCGAGGAGGCCGAGCACGAACTGCTCGACGGGCGCCGGCTGTGGGTGGTGCACGGCGATCTGGCCGACGGCGTGATGCAGCACGCGCGCTGGCTCGCGCACCTGGGCGACGCCGCCTACGACTTCGCGCTCTGGCTCAACCGCCACTTCAACCGTCTGCGCATCCGTCTGGGATGGGACTACTGGTCCTTGTCGCAGTACCTCAAGCACCGGGTCAAGAACGCGGTGAGCTTCATCTCGGACTTCGAGTCGGTGCTCGTGCACGAGGCGCGGCGCCGGGGATACGACGGCGTGGTGTGCGGCCACATTCACCAGGCCGAGATCCGCGAGGTCGAGGGCCTGCTCTACTGCAACGACGGCGACTGGGTCGAGAGCCTCACCGCGCTGGTCGAAACGCTCGAAGGCGAACTGCGCATCGTGCGCTGGGATCGGCTGCGGGCGCCCGCGCAACCCGTGCCGCGCTGGAACGAGGACGACGTCCTTCCGCCCTCCCTGCCCCTGGCGCCTCTGCCGGCCGAGACCCCGCACGCATGCACTTCCTGACCGTCACCGACGCCTGGCACCCGCAAGTCAACGGGGTGGTGCGCACCATCGAGGCCACTCACCGCGAACTGCAGCTGGCCGGGCACACCGTGTCGGTGATCAGTCCTCAGGGCCACTTCACCCTGCCCTGCCCGCGCTACGCGGAGATCCGCCTCGCCGTGCTGCCCTATGTGCGCGTGGCGCGGGCGATCGAGCGCGCCCGCCCCGACGCGATCCACCTGGCCACGGAAGGCCCGCTGGGCCAGGCCGCGCGGCGCTGGTGCCTGCGCCATGGCGTCCCCTTCACGACCGCCTACCACACGCGCTTCCCTCAGTACCTGCGCGCCATGTTCGGGCTGCCCGAGCGCTACGCCTATGGCTTTCTGCGCCGCTTCCACGGCGCGGCCGCGCGCGTGCTCAGCCCCACGCCGGAAGTCGACCGCGAGCTTGCTGCCGCCGGCGTGCAGCGCGTGGTGCGGTGGACCCGCGGCGTCGACACCGAGACCTTCGCACCGCTGCCGCGCGCCGCTGACAGCGGATCGCGGCGGCCGATCTTCCTCTACGTCGGGCGCGTGTCGGTGGAAAAGAACATCGGCGCCTTCCTGGCGCTCGACCTTCCGGGCACCAAGATCGTGGCCGGCCAGGGCCCCGCGCTCGACGGCCTGCGCCGCCGCTTTCCCGAAGTGCAATTCATGGGCGTGCTGCCACCGGCGCAGTTGGCGCAGCTCTATGCGCAGGCCGACGTGTTCGTGTTCCCCAGCCGCACCGACACCTTCGGACTGGTGATGCTCGAAGCGCTGGCTTGCGGCACACCGGTGGCGGCCTACCCGGTGCAGGGGCCGCTCGACGTGCTGGGCGGCAGCGGCGTGGCGGCGCTCGAGGACGACCTGCGCACCGCAGCCTTGCAGGCTCTGCGGATCGACCGCGCGGCCTGCCGCGAGTTCGCGCTGCGCCACTCTTGGCAGGCCGCCACGCTGCAGTTCGTGGACCATCATCGCGACCTGCGCGCCGCCCCGGCGCAAGCAAGGCTCGCAGCGCTCTAGCCGCATCGATGCTCGTCATGCGCGCGTCAGACCAGTGTCATGGCTCGCTCACATACGCACACTAGAGTGCCTGGGGTTCGCGGCACCCGCCCGCCCCCGCAACCCCAGCCCACAGGATTCGTCGCCATGTCCAGTCACGAAGACGCACCCACCAACCCCTCGAACAACCGGCACATCGACGAGGTGATCGCCGAGCGGCTCGCACAGCCGGGCCGGCGCCGCGTGCTGGCCGGCGGTGCGGGCCTGGCCTCGCTGTCTTTCATCGGAGCCGGTGCCGGTCTGCTGTCCGGTTGCGGCAGTGGCTCCGACGCGATCGCGGCCACCCCGGCCGCGTTGCCGCCCGCGCCCGCCCCCGCACCTGGCCGCCCCAGCGCGCTGGGCTTCAGCGCCGTGGGCAAGAACCTGGCCGACGTGGTCACCGTGCCCGCGGGCTACACGGCGAGCGTGCTGCTGCGCCTCGGTGATCCGCTCGCCGCCGGTGTTCCCGCCTACGCCAACACTGGGGCCGACGCTGCCGCGAGCTTCGCGCAGCGCGCCGGCGACCACCACGACGGAATGCACTTCTTCGGCCTGGACTCTGCTGGAAAGGCGCCCAGCGCGGCAGGCGAGAAGTCGGCGCTCGCGGCAGCGGTCAACGACCGGGGCCTGCTGGTGCTCAACCACGAGGCGATCACGCCGATGTTCCTGCATCCCAACGGCGTGAGCGTCAGCGGCAGCGGCACCGCCACGGTGCGCACCAGCGCCGAGGAGGTGCTGCGCGAGTTCTACGTGCACGGCGTGACGGTGATCGAAGTCGCCCGCGCCGGCGGTGCGTGGTCGTACAAGCAAGACTCGAGCTACAACCGGCGCATCCACACCCTCAGCGAGATGCAGCTCTCCGGCCCGGCGGCGGGCTCGCCGCTGATGGTGACCAAGTACTCCGCCAACGGCACGCGCACCCGCGGCACGGTGAACAACTGCGCCAACGGCTACACGCCCTGGGGCACCTACCTCACCTGCGAGGAGAACTGGGCCGGCTACTTCCGCCGCGTCACTGCTACTGACAACGCCAAGCGCACGGCCAAGGAACTCACCTCTTTCGCCCGCTACGGCGTGGCGGGCAATGGACGCGAACTCTGGGCCACGGTCACGCCCGACACGACCGACGATCTCTACGGCCGCTGGAACGCCGAAGTGCGCGGCGCCACCGCTGCCGAGGACTACCGCAACGGCCCCAACACCTACGGCTGGAACGTCGAGATCGACCCCTACGCACCGGCGAGCGTTCCCAAGAAGCGCACCGCGATGGGCCGCTTTGCGCACGAGGGCGCCTGGCCCGCCAAGGCGGTGGCGGGCAAGCCGGTCGTGTTCTACATGGGCTGCGACTCGCGCAACGAATACATCTACAAGTACGTGTCGACGGCCGCGTGGGATCCGGCCGATGCAAGCCGCGGCATGGCTGCCGGCGACAAGTACCTGGACAGCGGCAAGCTCTACGTGGCCGTGTTCAAGGCCGACGGCACGGGCGAGTGGAAGGAGTTGAGCTTCGGGGTGAGCAACGTCACCGGCGCGAACACGGCCTACCCCTTCGCCGACCAGGCCGACGTGCTGATCAACGCGCGACTGGCGGCCGACGCGCAGGGCGCCACCAAGATGGACCGACCCGAGTGGGGTGCGGTGGACCCGGTGAGCGGCGCGGTCTACATGACGCTGACCAACAACAACGCCACGCTGCGCACGCTCGCCGCGACCGACGCCGCCAATCCGCGCCACTACAACGACCCGCGCACCACCGGCACCGCCCAGCGCGGCAACCCGAACGGACACATCATCCGCTGGAAGGAAGTCTCGCCGGAGTTGCTCAACTTCGTCTGGGACATCTATCTGTTCGGCGCGCGCGCCGGCGCCGACGCGGTGAACGTGAACCTGTCGGGGCTGACTGCCGACAACGACTTCTCGAGCCCCGACGGCCTGTGGTTCAGCCAGGCGAGCAACGTGTGCTGGATCCAGACCGACGACGGCGCCTACACCGACGTGACCAACTGCATGCTGCTCGCCGCCCTGCCCGGCACCGTGGGTGACGGTGCCACCAAGACGATCACCAATACCGACTCGACCGGCGCGACCAAGCAGGTGCAGACCGCCGTGGGCGCCGCCCCGGGCGCCAAGCTGCGTCGCTTCCTGGTGGGCCCCAAGGAGTGCGAGATCACGGGCCTGGCCGAGTCGCCCGACGGCCGGGCGCTGTTCGTCAACATCCAGCATCCAGGCGAGGACACGCCCACCAGCGCGATCGCCACTCCGGCGCAGTACACCAGCCACTGGCCCGACGGCGGCACGGCGCGGCCGCGATCGGCCACCATCGTCATCACGCGCAATGACGGCGGGGTGATCGGCGTCTAGCCACTTCGGCCGGGGCGAGGATCGTTTCGGCACCGCGCAGTTTCCAGGCATCGACGCGCTCCGGCAGGGACCGGGGCGCGTCGAATCGGGTGGGCGAGTCCGGCATGCGGACCGACCCGCCCGCATTGCCGGGAAGACGCTTCCCCTGTCGCTCGACGGCGCGGCACGCAGTTGAGCAGCAAAGAAAAAGGGGCGGCTCGCGCCGCCCCTTTGCACTTGCCGGACGCCTGATTACTGCTCGAACTTCAGGTACAGCGCGCCGAAATGCACGGCGTGGCGTACCTGCGCGTTGTCGAACGCGGCGAAGCCGAAGGGATAGGCGGCATCGAGCTTGCTGAATTGCACGTCGTAGGGGCTGCCGGTCACCAGCTTGCGGCTGAGCACCGAGGTCAGCACGCCGTTCTTCCACTGGGTCACGACATCGATGTCGCCGCGGTCGCCGACCAGCTGGTTGACGATGTACGAGGCCACCTCGTCACCCGCCTTGAACTTGCTGTCGTCGAAGGGCACCTGATTACCGTTCACGATGTAGAACGCACCGCCGGCGTTACCCGCCTTGCCGTCCTTGTTCATGAACTCGGGCTTGCCGTTGACCAGCTTGATGCCGGCGTAGTCGCCCCCCGTCACGCCCGGATCGCTCTGGCGACCGGCGTTGGGGTTCTTGCCGCCTTCGTATTGGATGTGGTTGAGGTACTGGTCGTCGACCTTGCCCACGCGCGCGCTGCGGCTGCCCTTCATGTGCCACATGTCGCCGATCTCGCCGGCGGCTGCGGTGTACTTGTTGCCGTAGGGCTTGCCCTCGCCGAGGTGGCAGGCAACCATGCAGCCCTGCTGGTCGAAGCCCTTGATCGAGTTGTTCATCGGCCAGATGAAGGCCCACTTGTCCTCGTAATAGGTGTTCTCGTCGCCGCCCTTGTTGTCGGCGCTCTTGAGAGCGACCCACGAACCGTTGGCCTGCTTCTGGAAGGGGCCGCGGCGCACGGAGTCGGTCGGGTCGGCGTACTGGACGAGCATGTAGATGCGGTCGCCCGAGTACACCGCCTTGATCGTGGCGGTGGTGCTGCCCTTGCCGCCGAAGTTGGCGCCGCCAGACAGATCAACGCTGATCGGACGGGCCTTCGCCCATACCGGATCGGCCGCGAGATCGGCCAGCTTGGGCGCCGCGGCGACCTTGGATGCGACCAGCGTGTTGGCGGCGACCGGCTCTTCCTTGGTCGCGCAAGAGGAAAGGACCACGGCGGCGAGGGCCGCTGCGGCGAGTGTGAGTTGACGCTTCATGATGGACTTCGCTCCCTGAGAGACGGATCGGCTTGGTTTTGGTGCTCCACCGCCGGAACCCTCGCTCATGGTCGATCCTTGAGGCAGGCCAAAGGTGGATGCGAGCTCAATCGCTACGCTGCGCGCATCGTGTCATCGGGGGCCGTTCCCCGGCTTGCGCGACATCAATTCTCGATAACGGCAGCCGATATCGATGAGTGAGCTCGGAAGAGAGATCGCCCGCGCGTTCGTGCAGCTGCATGTGCTCCACCACGCCGAGCACGAGGATGTCTGGGGTCAAGAGCTGATCGCGGAGCTGGGCCGGCATGGGCACAGGCTCAGCCCCGGGACCGTCTACCCGCTGCTGCATCGCCTGGAAGCCCAGGGCCTGCTGAGCCGCCGGGATGTGCTTGCCGAGGGCCGCGTGCGCAAGTGCTATCGCCTGACCGCGGCCGGACGGCGCGCGCTGCGCGAGGCGCGCGCGATGCTGCGCGAACTGGTCGAGGAGCTGCTCGCAGAATCGGCCGGCTGAAGTGCCCTTTGCATTCGCCCACTAGACGCCCGCAAGGGTGATGACCGCCCCCAGCGCCGCAGCCGCCAGTACCAGCTCGATCACGCTGCGCCCCAACCACTGCAGGGCCACCAAGGCCGCGACGGCGATCAGCCAGGCGGTGGCATCGGTCGGCGCGCTCAGTCCCTGCGGCCAGAAGACGTGCACGGCGAGGAACACGGCGAGCTTGAGGATCACGCCCACCACCGCGGCGCTGATCGCCGCCAGCGGCGCAGTGAACGCCAGGGCGCCGCGGGTGGACTCGACCAGCGGGCCGCCCGCGAGGATGAACACGAACGAGGGCAGGAAGGTGAACCAGGTGACCACGCAGGCCGCGAGCACGGCGGCGGCGAGGCGGTGGCTCTCGCCCAGCGGGGCGAGCTGCCAGGCCGCCACGAAGCCCACGAAGGCCACGATCATGATCAGCGGGCCGGGCGTGGTCTCGCCCAGGGCCAGGCCGTCGATCATCTGCGCCGTGGTGAGCCAGGCGTAGTGCTGCACCGCGCCCTGCATGATGAAGGGCAGCACGGCGTAGGCGCCCCCGAAGCCCAGCAGCGCCGCCTGGGTGAAGAACCAGCCCATCTGCGTGTAGACGCCGCTCCAGCCGCCCCAGGCCACCAGGGCCAGCAAAGGCAGGACCCACAGCACGCAGCCCAGCGCGACCACCCGCGCCGTGCGGCGCGGATCGCGGCGCGCGTGCGGCGGGGGGGGCGTGTCGTCGTCGATCAGCGCCGCTGCGTGCGCTGCAGCGCCTGGCGCATGGCGCGCGGGCGGGGACAGGGCCCGCGGCGCCAACCGCCCGAGCGCCGCACCAGCCAGGGCTGCGCCGAGCACGATCCACGGGAAGGCCAGCCACCAGCTCGCCACGAAGGCCGCCAGCGCGAGCGTCCAGGCAACTGGGCCTTGCAAGGTGCGGCGGCCGATACGCCAGGCGGCCTGGGCGACGATGGCCACCACCGCCGGCTTGATCGCCGCGAACACCCCGGCCACCAGGGGCTGCTGGCCCTGGCTCACGTAGAGCCAGGACAAGCCGATCAGCAGCACCAGCGAGGGCAGCACGAACAGCGCACCGGCCGCAATGCCGCCGCGGGCGCGATGCAGCAGCCAGCCCAGGTAGGTGGCGAGCTGCTGCGCCTCGGGCCCCGGCAGGACCATGCAGTAGTTGAGCGCGTGCAGGAAGCGCCGCTCCGAAATCCAGCGCCGGCGCACCACGAGTTCCTCGTGCATCAGGGCGATCTGCCCGGCCGGCCCGCCAAAGCTTACGCAACCCAGCTTGAGCCAGAAACGCAGGGCTTGGGCAAAGCTGGGGGCCTCAGGTGCGGCGGCGCCAGATGACACGGGGGACGGGGCAGGCATCGGACGAGGCTAGCGCACTCGTGCGACACGCCGGAAACGGCGTACGCCCCCCTCGACGGCCCAGCCCGCCCCCGGGTTTGCCCGAGGTCAAGCTCCGCCCCCCCAGGAGGCCTAGCGTGTCGCCACGGCGTGCCGCAGAGGCGCGCGTCACGGGAGGAAGTCAATGAAAACCAGAATGCTCGGCGCCGCCTTGGCCCTGACCGTTGCCTGGGGCTTGAGCGCCTGCTCGACCGACACGCCGATGGGCGGCGCGCAGTTCGTGGGCTCGGACAAGTGCGGCAGCTGCCACACCAACGAGTACGCCACCTGGAAGGACACCTACCACAACAAGATGGTGCGCCCGACTCGCGAGGGCATGCTGCGCGACGCGCTCGACGCCTGGGCCAAGGACGGCAAGGGCAACGCCGGCCCGACCAAGGGCAACATCGACGGCAAGGCCTACAAGTACGAAGACGTGGCCATGGTGGTGGGCTCGAAGTGGAAGCAGCGCTACCTGGTGAAGAATTCGATCACCGGCAACCACCAGTTCATGGACAAGCAGTGGAACCGCTACCTGAAGGTTTGGGAAGGCTACGGCCAGAAGAACGACTGGGAAGCCCAGTGCGCGACCTGCCACGCCACCGGCTACAAGATCACTGCCTACGACGCTGCCAATCCGGCCGCGCAGAAGTTCCAGATGGCCGAGCGCAACACCGGCTGCGAGGCCTGCCACGGCCCGGGCAGCAAGCACGTGTCCACGGGCAACAAGGCCGACATCTTCAACCCGAAGAACGCGCCCGCTGCCGAGGCTGACAAGGTCTGCGGCTACTGCCACATCCGTGCCGAGACCTACGCCTGGAAGACGGCGCAAGGGCATCCGCGTGAAGACCTGCCGGCCCCGACGCTGGGCGCCAGCTACCGCGCCGGCCTCGACGACTGGACCAAGTGGTACACCAAGAGCCAGTCACTGCTGGTCGGCATCCAGGCCGATGCGCCCTTCACGGGCAACTACAAGGGCACGGACCTCGACAACGCCTTCTTCACCGACGAGAAGGCCGTCAAGGACAATCTCTTCGAGGCGCGCAAGCATCACCAGCAGTACCAGGAGTACACGCAGAGCAAGCACGCCAAGGGCGGGATGAGCTGCAACACCTGCCACAGCCCGCACGCCGTGAAGGGCAAGGTCATCGACTCGCGCGACACCTGCAAGACCTGCCATGCCGGCAAGCCGATGGCGGACTACAAGGCCTACATGCCGGGCCTGGGCCGCACCGCGGGTGACCTGTTCGTGCGCTCGCACACCTTCAACCCCGCCCCGCGCAAGGGCGGCGCCACGGCCGACGACATGGGCCCGCCGGTCTACGCGTACCCGCAGAAGTAGGCGCAAGCCGCTAAACGAAACGGGCCGCGCAAGCGGCCCGTTTTCCTTGCGGCGCGTCGCTAGAGCACGTAACGCGCCAGATCCTCGTCGCGCGCCACCGCGCCGAGCTTCTCGTCGACGTAGGCCGCGTCGATACGCAGCTCGGCCGCGGCCGTGTTGCCGGCCTCGAACGAGATCTGCTCGAGCAGCTTTTCCATCACCGTGTACAGGCGGCGCGCGCCGATGTTCTCGGTGCGCTCGTTGACCTCGAAGGCCACCGCGGCGATGCGCGCCACCGCCTCGGGGGTGAAGACGAGCTTCGCGCCGTCGGTGGCGAGCAGGGCCTCGTACTGCGCGACGAGGCTCGCGTCGGTGGCGGTGAGGATGCGCTCGAAGTCGCCCGGCGTGAGGGAGTCGAGCTCGACGCGGATCGGCAGCCGGCCCTGCAGTTCGGGGATCAGGTCGCTGGGCTTGGCCAGGTGGAACGCCCCGCTGGCGATGAACAGGATGTGGTCCGTCCTGACCATGCCGTACTTGGTGTTGACGGTGGTGCCCTCGACCAGGGGCAGCAGGTCGCGCTGCACGCCCTGCCGCGAGACGTCGGCACCCTGCACCTCGCTGCGCGCGGCGATCTTGTCGATCTCGTCGATGAACACGATGCCGTTGCTTTCGGCCGACCTCACCGCCTGGCGGCGGATCTCGTCCTCGTTGACCAGGCGCGCCGCCTCCTCCTCGATGAAGAGCTTCATGGCCTCGGCGATCGTCAGCTTGCGCGACTTGCGGCGGGCCTGCCCCAGGTTCTGGAACATCGACTGGATCTGCTGCGTCATCTCTTCCATGCCCGGCGGCGCCATCATCTCGAGTTGCGGGCCGGCCACGGCCACCTCGGCCTCGACCACCTTGTCGTCGAGTTCACCCTCGCGCAGCTTCTTGCGGAATTTCTGGCGGGTCTCGGTGTTCTCGGCAGGGCGGGCTTCCTCGCCGAAGCCCACGGGGCGGGCCGGCGGCAGCAGGATGTCGAGCACACGCTCCTCGGCGGCGTCCTCGGCCTTGACGCGGACGAGCTTCATCTGCGCCTCGCGCGTCTGCTTGATGGCCACCTCGATCAGATCGCGCACGATCGAATCCACGTCGCGGCCCACGTAGCCCACCTCGGTGAACTTGGTCGCCTCGACCTTGATGAAGGGCGCGTCCGCCAGCCGCGCCAGGCGGCGTGCGATCTCGGTCTTGCCCACGCCGGTGGGGCCGATCATCAGGATGTTCTTGGGGGTGATCTCGCTTCTCAGCGGCTCTTCGACCTGCTGGCGCCGCCAGCGGTTGCGCAGGGCCACGGCCACGGCGCGCTTGGCGCGGTCCTGGCCGACGATGTGCTTGTCGAGTTCGTGGACGATTTCGCGGGGAAGCATCATGAATACTTCGCAGCTCGCGTACGCGACGGCTTCGCCGTCGCACGTGCGCTCGCTGCGCTCCGGGTTAGGCGCGCCGCCTTGAGGCGGCTCGGCGGCGGCGCGCAGGACAAAGGCGATGAGGTCGGTGCGGCGCGCTGCGCGTGCCGCCCGACCACGGATGAGCGATCGCGGCCAAGGGCTTGCCGATCACGGGGTTCGAGTCACGGGCCACGGGCCACAGCCAACAGATCAGGGGCTGGTTCACGGGCCCAGCGTTTCCACCGTGTGCGACTGGTTGGTGTAGATGCACAGGTCGCCGGCGATCTTGAGCGACTGGCGCACCACGTCCTCCGGGCTCAGCGTGGTGTTGTCGAGCAGGGCCTTGGCGGCAGCCTGGGCGTAGGGGCCGCCCGAGCCGATGGCGATCAGCCCCTGCTCGGGCTCGAGCACGTCGCCGTTGCCGGTGATGATCAGCGAGGCCTCCTCGTCGGCCACGGCGAGCATCGCCTCGAGGCGCCGCAGGATGCGGTCGGTGCGCCAGTCCTTGGCGAGTTCGACGGCGGAGCGCACGAGGTGGCCCTGGTGCTTGTCGAGCTTGGACTCGAAGCGCTCGAAGAGCGTGAAGGCGTCGGCCGTGGCGCCGGCAAAGCCGGCGATCACCTTGCCGTGGTAGATGCGGCGCACCTTGCGGGCGCTGTGCTTGACGATGATGTTGCCCAGGGTCACCTGGCCATCGCCGCCGAGCGCGACCTGGCGGCCGCGGCGCACCGACACGATGGTCGTGCCGTGAAACTGTTCCATGAGGTCAGCCTGTCGGAAGAGACAAGCCGAATGTAGGGCCGATCGGCGCTAGCGCAAGCTCAGCGTGGCCAGACCGGACACCCCAAGGAGCTGCAGCAGCTGCGCCACCAGGGGGTTGATGTTGCGCAACTCCACCTTGCCGCCGGCCTGCACCGCGCGAGTAAGCACTGACAGGAGATTGCTGGCGGCATTGAACTCGATGCGCCTGAGGGTGGTGCAATCCACCAGAGCGAGCTTCTCGTGGGTCAGGGCTTCGAGCAGAAGGCCGAAGGCCGGCTCGCCGTCCCGCGCGATGGTGCCGCTCCAGCACAGACCCTTGGCTTCGGGCTCGGGCTGAGGTTCAGGCTCGGCGGCGGGGGGCGCTTCGATTGGGGGCTGGATCACCGTGGCAGCGGCGCGCGGCGTGGCGGGACGTACCTGGAAGTTGGCCGTAGGCGGCTCCCATGACGGCGGAGAAACCTCGAAGGTAATGCAGTACTGGATCGCCGATTCCTCGAACTCAGCCTGGTCGCCGAGCAGGCGATGGATCTCGATGAGCAGCATCCAGGCGGCGTCGGAGGGATCGCGGCGGCCCGGCTCGATCGCGCCGCGCAGCGCCGGGATCAGGTTCTCGGGGCCGATGAACACGAGCTGGTGGCTGGCCTTCTTGAAGGCCTTGATGACCCGCAGCAGCAGTTCCGCCCCCACCGCATCGGCCGACTGCACGTTCGATGCGTCAATCGTGAGCTGGGCGAACTGCTGCGACAGCCGCTTGAGCTCCTCGAGCGGCTGCACGATGCCGACGTCGAGGGCCACCGGCAAGACCACGGTTCCCGGCTCGCCGGCCGTCACGCCGGCGGCGGGCGCTGCGGCTGGCGCCGGCGTCGCGGGCTTGGCCACAGGCGCGGCTGACGCGGGCTTGGTCACGGGCTTCGTGCCGTCTGCCGGGTAGTCGATCCAGACGGGCGCGGTTTCGCCGTGCTGGGCGGCGTAGTCCACGGCCAGGCGATCGAACTCGACGCGGTCGCCGCGCTGCTGCACGAGCTCGAGCAGCATGCGCCAGCCCAAGCCCGCCTGCGCGCCCGCGACGGCACCGGACTCGATCGCCTCGCGCAGGATGGCCTCGGCCGGCGCGGACTGGCCGTTGGCAAAGAGGATGGCGACCTCGTCGTAGACCTCGTGGCCGGTCGAGCCGCTGACCTCGATGGCCAGGGCGTCACCGTTCATGAAATCGGAATTGCCGAACTCGAGCGGCGGCTTGGTCGGGTCGCCGGCGGGATCTTCCACCGGCTCGGCCGCGGGCGGACGCTGCAGGGTGGAGTTGGCGGCCGAGTTCGCGAAGTCCTGGGTGGAGGTGCCGCCGGGGCGCAGGAAGTCGCGCGCCATCTCGGACTCGATCGCATCGATCTTGGCCGCGGTCTCCATGGCCACGGCGCGGGCCTGGACCTTGTCGGGCAGCACCGCCTCGCTGGGCACGCGGGTCTGCGTGCTGACCTTGCCGCTGCGGTTGACCGGGCCGTCGAGCGGCCGGCCGATGGGCTTGCCGGCCACGCGCGTCTTGGACCCGCTCTTGTCGCCAGAGCGAGCCTTGTTGTCCTTCGGGTCCTTCTTGAAGATGGAGAAGACCACGTCCCGTTCCGGTTCAGTCCAACCGCCGCGATGCAGGGCAGCACACCTGGGGGCTCACGGTGCCAGCCCCGAGGCTGGTAGCGCGGACACTTCGCCGATTGTGCAATTCGGCAGGGACATACTAACAAGGCCCTGCCTTGGAAACCGTCCATCAGCGGCGACCTCCCGCTTGTCGGGGAGGGGTAGGCGACGCACGGATGAACTCAGGGTTGCGCGTTCGACAACTGCGCGTCGTTCAGGCGGTAGTACAGGCCAAAGGGGTCGTCGCGCAGCACTTCGAGGCGCCCGCTGACCACCACCGGCGCGAGCGAGTGCTTGAGCGGGCTGCGCGCCTTGACCTCGACGATGTACTCCGGGCCGAGCGACAGGCAAAACGGGCAATGTGGCGGCCGCATGGTCAGCAGGAAGTTGCTGTGGGTCTCGCCGGCCGCAATGGGCAGCATGTAGCCCTGCAGCTTGACCTGCTGCTTGTCCAGGGCGGTGACGGCGGGCGCGAACTCGGGCCGAACCTTGCGGTCCGCCACCACCGACTTGACCTGGCCCAGCGTCTTCCACGAAACCACATCCTTGAGTTCGGGCAGGTCGTTGAGCAGCTGCGGATCGACCGGCAGGGCCATCGGCCCGCGAGCGTCGGGGCGCGGACCGGGCTGGGCCAACGCCTCGCTGACCAGGCCCAGGGCCAGAACGACGAGAAGGCTGTGAACCACGAGCAGGGTACGAGCGAACATTTGCGAACCTCTTCAGTGCCCGTGGCGCATGCCGCAGTACTGGCCAATGGCAATGCCCTTGCAGGCGGCGCGCAGGGCGTCCTGGCAGGCGGCCTCGGCCTTGCCCGACTCGAGGCAACGCGCCGCGTCGGCGTGGGCCTGAGCCATCTGCTTGTGCTTGGCAATGTCCTCCTGGCGATGGGCGTCGGCCTGCGGGCTCGGCGGGGTCTTGGCCGCGGGCTTGGCCGGGGCCGGAGCCGTCGGAGTCGCCGGGGTCGCGGGGGTTGCACTGGCCGGAGCCTGCGCGTGGGCGACGCCCAGCCAGCAGACCGTCAGGAGAATCAGCACAGGCTTCATCGCAACCCCTCTCAGAGCAACACCGACACAGCGCCCATTGTGGCGCACCCCGCCCGGGCCCGGGCCCGGGGGCCTTCCCCACCCTGCGGCTACTGCCGGGCCAAGGTCCGCGCCAGATCCATGCGCGCCGCGCGCCACGCCGGCAGCAGGGCGGCCAGCGTCGCCACGCCCAGGGCGATGGCCGCCAGCACGGCGAGCTCGCTCCACGGCACCGCGACCCCGACGCTGAACGAGCGCTCTGCGGCCAGCCAGCGCCCCACCGCGCCCACGGCCCCCAGCCCGAGGCCGAGTCCGGCGATCCAACCCAGCAGGGCAAGCAGCCAGGCCTCGATGAGCAGAAGCAGACCCACCTGCGCGGGGCTCGCCCCCAGCATGCGCAGGATGGCCAGGTCGTAGCGGCGCTCCTCGAGCGCACCGTAGAGCGTGATGAACAGGGCGAGCAGCGCCGCCCCGATCAGCACGACCGCGAAGGCGCGCAGCGTGTCGATGCCCACGCCCGCCACGGCAAACAGCCGCGCCACCTCGGCCGCGGGCGCCGCCGCCTGCAGGCCGGCCTCGGCATTGACCTGCCGTGGCAGGATCGCCGCCGCCAGGGGCGAGGCGTAGCGCACCAGCACGGCCGTGACCTGGCGCTCGGCCTCGAGCACGCGCCGCTCCTCGTCGTCGGTGGCCTCGCCCTCGTGCACGCGCCACACGCTGGCCAGGTCGGTCAGCACCAGCCGATCGAGCACGCTGCCGCTGGGCGCGAGCACGCCCACCACGCGGTAGCGCGCCTCGGCGTGCTCGGCCCCGCCCTCGGCCAGGCCGTGCGTGCCGAGAAACTCGCTGCCCACGGCCAGGCCCGTGACGCGCGCCACCTGGGCACCGATCACCGCCTGCATCGGTCCGGACCAGACGCTGCCCGAAGCCAGGCGCGCGCCGTACCACTCGACCAGGCCCGGCTCGGTGCCGACGATGCGAAAGCCGCGCACGCTGTCGCCCAGCGCCACCGGGATGGCCTGCGTCACGAGGCGATTGCCGCGCAGGCTGGCCACGGTGGCGAGCGGCACGTTTCCGGTGGGCACGTCCACGTGATACACGGCCGAGAGAATGAGTTGCAGCGGCGAGCCCTTGGCGCCCACCACCAGGTCGACGCCGCGGGCGTCGCGCTCGAGTTGGCGCGCGAGTTGCCCCTGCACCGAGACCACGAACACCAGGGTCGCCACGCCCAGCGCCAGCAGCGCCGCACCCAGCAGCGTCTGCAGCGGCCTGCGGCGCCACTGCGCCAGCACCAGGCGCACGAGCAGACCCACGCCCGCCTCAGCCACGGCCGTCCCTGGGGCCGGGCAGGCGCACGACGCGCGCAAAGCGGTCGAGCACGCGGGCATCGTGAGTGGCGACGACGAGCAGGGCTGCGTGGCGCTGCGCGGCGCCGAGCAGCAGATCGGCCGCGGCGCGGGCGTTGTCGTCATCAAGGCTGGAGGTCGGCTCGTCGGCGAGCAGCAGTCGCGGCCGGTTGACCACCGCGCGCGCGACGGCGATGCGCTGCTGCTCGCCCAGCGACAAAGCCTCGGGCAAGGCGTCGGCCCGGGCCGCCAGGCCGAGCTCCTCGAGCACCGCACGCGCCTCCTGGGGGGCGTCGCGACCGGCGAGCTGCTGCGCCAGGCGCACGTTGCTCAGGGCGTCGAGACTGTCGATCAGGTGCAGCAGCTGGGGCACGAGTCCGATGC
Organism: Burkholderiaceae bacterium; assembly: GCA_035454085.1. GTDB lineage: Bacteria > Pseudomonadota > Gammaproteobacteria > Burkholderiales > Burkholderiaceae_F > DAOTEJ01. The sequence continues at coordinate 24,484 of DAOTEJ010000021.1, forward strand.
GCGCCCCGCGCCAGCGATCGGGCCGGGGCCGGCCGCCGGGGTAGAGATCCTCGCCGTCCAGTCGCACTGCGCCCTCGGAGGGCGGCAGGAAGCCGGCCAGGATCGCCAGCAGCGTGCTCTTGCCGCTGCCCGAGGGGCCGGTGATCGCGCACGAGTCCGCGCCGGCGAGCGCGAGCCCGGGCAGTTCGAGCACCCGGCGCGCGCCGTAGCGGTGGACCAGGTGGCTGACTTCGAGCATGGCAGGCTTTGTATCAGAACCGCCCATAGGCGCGGTGGACGCGCCGGCCAGCCTGGCCGAAGATGCGCCCGGGCACCCGCCCCCACCATGCCGATCTACCGCTTCGTTCAACCCCGCCTCGGCCGCGGCCGCCTCGACACCTGGCGTCTGCGGGCCTTCCGCATGGTGGCCCTGCTGGCCGCCCTGATCGCGATCTGCGCCGCAGGCCTCGCGCTGCTCGACAACTCGGACCGCGACTTCCAGGGCAAGCTCATGCTGGGCCTGTGGAACGCGCTCAACCTGGTCACCACGCTGGGCGACTTTTCCAGCTTCGACGCCAAGCAGCGCGGCTTCATGCTGTTCATCATGCTCGGCGTCATCGGGCTGGGCGCCTACTCGATGAGCCAGCTCACGGGCATCCTGTCGAGCGAGGCCGTGGTGGCCTACAAGGAAAACCGGGACATGGAAAAGACGCTGGACAAGCTCGCCGGCCACGCGGTGGTGATCGGCTACCTCGGGGTCGCCCGCACGCTCGCGCGCGGCCTGCGCGAGGGCGGCATGAGCGTGGTGATCATCGAGCGCGACGAGAGCGCGGCCACCCTGGCCTCGGACGAGGGCTTTCTCGTCGTCGAAGGCGAGGTGGGGGTCGACGACGACCTGCTGCTCAAGGCGCGCATCGACACCGCGCGCAGCCTGTTCGTGACCTCCGACGACGCCAACCGCAAGCTGGCGCTCACGCTGATGGCGCACACGCTCAACGCCAAGCTGCAGATCGTGGTCACCGGCGACAACGCGCGCTGGGGCGAGATGTTCCGCCGCGCCGGCGCCACCCACGTGCTGATCGGCGACCAGCTCATCGCCGAGGCCATGGCCCGCGCCGTGACGCAGGGCTGAGCCCGCGCGGCGCACCGCCCAAAGAGCAACGGGGCCCGCAGGCCCCGTTGTCTTGTCCGCCGAGCGCGCGCGGTTCAGTCGCCGTAGAGCTTCTGCTTGAGCTCGCGCCGCTGCTGCGCCTCGAGCGACAGCGTGGCCGTGGGCCGCGCCAGCAGTCGCGGAATGCCGATCGGCTCGCCGGTTTCTTCGCACCAGCCGTAGTCGCCGGAGTCGATGCGGGCGATCGAGGCCTGCACCTTCTTGAGCAGCTTGCGCTCGCGGTCGCGGGTGCGCAGCTCGAGGGCGTGCTCCTCCTCGATCGTGGCGCGGTCGGCGGGGTCGGGAACGATCACCGTCTCGCGCAGGTGCTCGGTGGTCTCGCCGGCGTTGGCGAGCAGCTCGCGCTCCATCTCGCGCAGCTGATGGCGGAAGAAATCGAGCTGGGCTTCGTTCATGTAGTCGGACTCGGGCATGCGCAGCATCTGCTCTTCAGTGAGCAGCTTGCGGCCGTTGACCACTACCGTGGAAGCACTGCGCGAAGCCGAGCGCTGCAGCAGGAAGTCCACCGCGGCGCGCACGTCGGTCGCCTCGCGCGGTGCGGCCACCTGGCGGGCGGCCGCACGCACGGGCGCTGCCCCGGTCGCGTCCACCGATGGCACGGACTTGGCCGAGCCGGCCGACTTGGCGGGCTTGGCAGGCGCAGCGCCCGCCTTGATGGGGGCGAGCGCCGGCTTGGTACCAGCGGGCTTGGCCGCCGGCTTGACGACCGCCTTGACGGCCGGCATTGGCTTGGCCACCGCCTTGACGGCCACGACGGCGCTGCGCTTGGGAGCGGGCTCCGGCTTCTTCGAGACGGCCTTGGCCACGACCTTCTTGGCCAC
>DAOTEJ010000021.1:26554-34389 GCA_035454085.1 Burkholderiaceae bacterium
GCCGTGGCCTTCTTGGCCGGCGCCTTGGCGACCGCCTTCTTCACGACCTTGGGCGCCACCTTCGGCGCGGGCGCCTTGGACTTCACCGGGCTCTTGGCCGGCGCCTTCTTGGCGACCGCGGCCTTGGGCTTGGCGGCCTTCTTCGCTGCGACTTTCTTGGCTTGCGCCATTGCTCCCGTCCCTCTTTGCGTCGTCACGGCCCGGCGTCAACGCGCCAGGCACGCCTCCAGCCCCTTGAGGATCGCCTGCTTGGGCAGATTGCGCCCAATGAAGACGATCTTGCTCGATGGCTTTTCTTCCTTGCCCCAGGGCCTTCCCACATCCGCCCCCATGAGCATGTGCACGCCCTGGAAGATCATGCGGCGCTGGGTGCCGTCCATGAAAAGCACGCCTTTATACCTAAGCAGGTCCTGCCCGTAAACCTGAGTCAGCGCGCCAAGATACTCCTCGAGCTTGGCCGGATCGAAGGGCTTGCCGCTCTGGAACACGAAGGCGCTGATGTCGCCGTCATGATGGTGATGCGCCTCACCGGACAGGAAGCCGGGGTCGATGTCGAGCACCGCGTTCAGGTTGAAGCCGCGCAGGTCCAGCACCTCCGTGATCGGCACCTGGCCCAGGTGCACGTCCCGGATTGGTGCACGCGGGTTCATCGCCGCGAGCCGCGCGCGCAACGCGGCGGCCTCCTCGGCGCTGACCAGATCGGTCTTGGACAGCAGGATGCGGTCGGCGAAGCCCACCTGGTTCTGCGCCTCGGCCTGCGCGTCGAGCGTGGCCGGACCGTGCTTGGCATCGACCACGGTGACCACGGCGTCGAGCAGGTAGTACTCGGCCACCCCATCGTCCATGAAGAAGGTCTGCGTCACCGGGCCGGGATTGGCCATGCCCGTGGTCTCGATGATCACGTGGTCGAAGCTCACCTCCTTGCGTTCGCGCTTGTCGCGCAGCTCCGCCAGGATGCGCACCAGGTCGCCGCGCACCGTGCAGCAGATGCAGCCGTTGTTCATCTCCACGATCTGCTCGTCGGTGTCGCGCACCAGCAGTTCGTTGTCGACGCCCTCCGGCCCGAACTCGTTTTCAATCACCGCGATCTTGTGGCCGTGCGGCTCGGCCAGGATGCGGTTGAGCAAGGTGGTCTTGCCCGCGCCCAGAAAGCCGGTGAGCACGGTGACGGGAACTTGGGATTCGGTCATGAGTTTGGAGCCGGTGCGCGCAGGGCGGGTTCAGGAGGCCGCAGGCCACGGGCCGCGGCGGAGAAGGTCAGTCAGGTGGGGGCGGACGGCGCCGGATCAAGCCCCCAGGCGCTCGAGCCACAGCCCCTTGAGGTACTCGCCCTCGGGGTGGGTCATGAGCAGCGGGTGGTCGAAGCCCGCGCCCAGGCGCGCGCGCATCCACATGTCGGCACGCGCGTCGATCACCGCCCCGGCCACGATCTTCTGAAACAGATCCACGTCGATCGCCCCCGAGCACGAGAAGCTCAACAAGTGTCCGCCCGGCCGAAGCAGGCGCAGGCCGTTGAGGCTGATGTCCTTGTAGGCGCGCGCCGCGCGGTCCACGTGATGGTGGCTCGACGCGAACTTTGGCGGATCGAGCACCACCAGATCGAAGGTCTCGCCCGCCTCGCGCAGGCGACGCAGTTGCTCGAACACGTCGGCCTCGATCCACTGCGCCCGATCCGGCGCAAAGCCGTTGCGCTCGGTGTTGTCGCGCGCCAGCGCCAGCGCCTCGGCCGACGAGTCGATCGACACCACTTCCTCGGCGCCGCCCGCCAGCAGCGCCAGCGAGAAGCCTCCCGTGTAGCAGAAGCAGTTGAGCGCGCGCAGTCCGCGGCCGTGGCGGGCGCGGAAGTCCTCGGCGATGCGCCGCGCCAGCGCGCGGTTGTCGCGCTGGTCGATGTAGAAGCCGGTCTTGTGGCCGCGGCGCACGTCCACGCCGTAGCGCACGCCGTGCTCCTGCACCTCGACCAGCGCGGGCGGCTCGGCGCCGGCGATCACCCCGGTGGTCTCGGTCAGGCCCTCGCGGGCGCGCGTGGCCGCATCCGAGCGGTCGTACACGTCGGTGCAGCCGCTCGCCGCGAGCAGCGCCTCGAGCAGCACCGCGCGCTGCGCCTCGACCCCCGCGGCCTGGAACTGCGTGACGAGCTGGCGGCCGTAGCGGTCGACGATCAGCCCGGGCAGGCCGTCGGCCTCGCCGAACACCAGGCGCACCGCGTCGGTGTCGGCCATCAGCGGCGCGCGGGCCGCGACGGCCGCGGCGACGCGCGCGCGCAGCCAGGCCTCGTCGGGCAGCTCCTCCTCGGCCCAGGTCCAGCAGCGCGCGCGGATCTGCGAGGCGGGCGAAAAGGCTGCCCAGGCCAGGAAGCGGCCGTCGGCGCCGCGCACGCGGACCCGCTCGCCCGGGCCCGGCCGGCCACGGACCTCGGCCACCGCCGTGGCATAGATCCAGGGGTGGCGGCGCAGCAGCGACTTTTCCTTGCCGGGCTTGAGAACGAGTTCGGCGCTCATGCAGATCCTTCGGGGCTCGCGCCGTCGCGCCGGGGCAGACCGGCGCGCGGGCGTCGCGCGGGGCGGGATTGTCGCCCATGCGGGCGCAGGGCGGCGTGCCTCGGCGCCGAGCCTCAGGACTTGCGCTTGGCGCGGGGGTGAGCGCTGTCGTAAGCGCGCGCGAGGTGCTGCCAGTCGAGCTGGGTGTAGATCTGGGTGGTGGCGATGTTGGCGTGACCGAGCAACTCCTGCACCGCGCGCAGGTCGCCCGAGCTTTGCAGCAGATGCGAGGCAAAGGAGTGGCGCAGCACGTGCGGATGCACGGGCACGCCCAGGCCAGCCTCGCGCGCCAGGCGTGCCAGGCGCAGCTGCACGCTGCGCGCCGCGAGCCGGGTGCCGCGCTCCGACACGAACAGCGCACGCTCGGCGGGACGCGCGCGTTCTGCGCGCACCGCCAGCCACGCGCGCAGCGCCTGTGCCGCCTGGGCGCCCACCGGCACCGTGCGCTGCTTGCGGCCCTTGCCCAGGAGCGTGGCCTCGCCTGAGTCGAGATCGAGCCAGCTCACCGAGGCGGGCAGACCCTCGCCCGCGGCAAAGGCACGCCAATCCAGCGAGACCAGCTCCGCCAGGCGCAGTCCGCTGGAGTACAGCAACTCCACCAGCGCGTGGTCGCGCCGCGCCAGCCAGGAACCGTCGCCCTCGAACGCCGCCAGGCTCACCGCCTGGTCGGCCGAGAGTGCCTTGGGCAGACGCTTGGGGCGACGCGGCGCGCGCACGCCGGCCGCGGGGTTGGCCTCGATCTCGCCGCGCTGGCCCAACCACTTGAAGAAGCCGCGCCAGGCGGACAGCAGCCGCGCCAGCGAGGCCGGCCCCAGCCCCTGGCCGTGCAGTTGTGCCACGCAGCGCCGCACCTCGTGCGCGCCGAATTCGGCCAGCGGCCGCTCGCCCGCCGCCAGCGCCAGATGCGCCAGGTCGCGGCGGTAGCCCGCGACGGTGTGCCCGGACAGGCGCCGCAGCCGGGCCAGCTCGTCGAGGTAGGCCTCGATGCGCTCGGCGGCCGGCGCCGGGTTCATCGGGCCAGGCGCAGCAGCGCCGCCCCGGCGATGTCGGCGATGCGGCGCAGGAAGACCGTGCCCATGGTGACGTGGAAGCGGTCCTTGTCGGGCGAGCCCAGCACCACCAGCCCGAAGGTCTGGTCGGCACCCGCGGCGCGCAGCGGCAGCATCACCAGGCTCTGCACCGCCGCCGGGTCGTGGTTGAGCCAGGCGGCGGGCTCGAAGCCCACGTTGGCGCCGCAGTAGGGCGACAGCATCGAGTTGGCCAGGGCCGGTGCGTCCTCGTTCACCGCCGAGGCGGCGGGCAGGTGCGCGAACTCGTCGCGCACCCGCCACAGGCGCACCGCGCCGTAGGGCACGTCGAAGATGCGCTTGAGCTCCTCGATCACCGTCTCGGGCATGAAGCTGGGATCGGTCTGCTGCAGCAGCTGGCGCGCCCAGGACACCAGCAGCTCGACCAGCCGGTCGTTCTCCTGGCCGTGACCGATCAGCTCGGCCATGCGCGCCTCGAGCGACTTGATGCGCTCGCGCAGCAGCATGGACTGGCGCTCGACCAGCGAGATCGCCTGCCCGTTGGTGGGGTGCGGCAGGAGCAGCCCGCTGAGCAGTTCGGGGTTCTGGTCGAAGAAGTCCGGGTGCTCGCGCAGGTAGTGCGCAACGTCCTGGACGCTGAGTGGGCTTGCAGTCATGAGAGTTCTATCTCGCCGGTGAAAACCGTGTCGGCCGGGCCGGTCAGCCAGACGGAGCGCGGCACTGCCGCGTCCAGACCGTCCCAGGCAATGTTGAGGATGCCGCCGCGGGTGTGCACCGCGACGCGCGCATCGAGCAGGCCACGAAGCATGCCCGCCACGGCGGCGGCGCAAGCGCCGGTGCCGCAGGCCAGAGTCTCGCCCACGCCCCGCTCCCACACGCGCAGGCGCACGCTGCCGCGGTCCTGCACCTGCATGAAGCCCGCGTTGACGCGGCGCGGGAAGCGGGCGTGATGCTCGATCACCGGGCCGTCCTTGGCCACCGGCGCGGCGTCCACGTCCTCGACCACCTGCACCGCGTGCGGGTTGCCCATCGACAGCACCGAGATCCACGCCACCCGCCCGTGCACCGCAAGCGGCCAGAGGGTGTCGCGGCCCGCGGCACGGGGCTCGAGGCCGGCGGCATCGAAGGGCACGCGCGCCGGCTCGAACACGGGCGGCCCCATGTCCACGCTCACCTGGCCGTCGGCCTCGAGGCGCGGCTCGATCACGCCGGCCAGGGTCTCGACGCGGATCGCGCGCTTGGCGGTGAGCCCGGCCTCGTGAACGAAGCGCACGAAGCAGCGCGCGCCGTTGCCGCACTGCTCCACCTCGCCGCCGTCGGCGTTGAAGATGCGGTAGCGGAAGTCCACCCCGGGCTGCAGCGCCGGCTCGACCACCAGGATCTGGTCGGCCCCCACCCCGAGGCGGCGGTCGGCCAGGTGGCGCAGTTGCGCGGCCTCCAGCGCGAAGGGCTGGCGCACGCCGTCGAGCACGACGAAGTCGTTGCCCGCCCCCTGCATCTTGGTGAAGCGCACCTTCATGCACGCATTATGCCGAGGGCAGCGCCGGCGCCGGAGGGGCTTGGGCGCTCAGTAGACCGATGGCGCCCCGGGCGGGCGCGTCTTGAAGCGGCGGTGGGTCCAGAGGTACTGGTCGGGCATCTGCAGCACCCAGCGCTCGATCTCGCGGTTCATGCGCTCGGTGTCGGCCTCGACCGAGTCGGTGGGGAAGTCGGCCCAGGGCTGCCCGAAGTGCAGGGTGTAGCCCTGCTCGGTCATCTCGGTCACCGCCATCACCACCTTGGCCTCGGTGAGCCTGGCCAGGCGCGAGACCATCGGCACGGTGGCCGCCGGCACGCCGAAGAAGGGCACGAACACCGAGTTCGTGATGCCGTGGTCCATGTCGGGCAGGTAGTAAAAGGGCAGGCCCTCGCGCAGGGCGCGGATCACCGGCCGCAGGTCGTTCTTGTCGCTCTTGGCCACCAGCACGGGATCGTTGAAGCGGCTGCGGCCCTCGAGCAGCCGCCGGTCCCAGGTGGCGTTCGACTGCTTCTGATAGATCGAGACGCCGCGCGTGATCAGGTTGAAGCGCAGGCCGCCCGCGTCCAGGCCCGCAAAGTGCGGCGCGATCATGATCAGCGGACGGTTGGCCGCGTTCTCGGCGATCGCCAGCCCCTCCACCCGCACGTAGTCGCGCAGCCGCTCGGCCGAGCCCTGCCACAGCACCGCGTGGTCGAGCGCACCGCGCGCGAGGTTGCGGAAGCACTGCCGCGCCACCGCCACGCGGCGCTGCCTGGGCCAGTCGGGGAAGCAGGCGGCCAGATTGGCGAGCGTCACGCGCCGGCGCGGCACCGCCACCCACCACAAGAAGTCGCCGATCCACCCCCCCAGGCGGGTGCGTGAGGCCTGGCTCCAGCCCCCCGTGGCGTTGATCAGCGCAATCCACGCCCTCGCGAGGAGGTCGTTCACGGCTGGCGGCCGGGTGGCTCGACTCCTGCCGGCACCTTGTAGCGCTTGTAGCCCCAGAGATACTGATCGGGCTTGTCGCGCACCAGGCGCTCGAGTCCGCGGTTCATGCGCGTGGCGTCTTCCAGCGGGTCGCCGGTGAGCGGATCGTCCAGGCGCCGCGCGTGCAGGCGCCAGCCCGCCCCGGCGGCCAGCCGCTGGCCCCACACGAACACGATCAGACCGTCGAACTGATGCGCGAGGCGCGTCGGCAGGGTCATCGTGTACGCCGGCCGCCCGAAAAACGGCGCCCACACCCCCTCGCCCTGCGAGGGCACCTGGTCGGGCAGGATGCCCACGACCTCGCGCTTTTTCATGGCCCGCATCAGCTTGCGCACCCCGTTCACGTCGGCCGGCGCAAGCACCAGACCCTCGCGCTCGCGACCCTGGGCCACGATCTGGCGCAGCACCGGCTTGCGCGGCACGCGGTAGAGCACCGTCATGGGCCGGCCGTAGCGACTCGCCTGGGTGGCGCCGTACCACTGGGCCATGATCTCGAAGCAGCCCAGATGCGGCGGCAGGAACAGCACCGGACGGCCGTCGGCCATCGCGGCCTCGAACACGTCCATGTCCACCACCGTGGTGCGCGCCATGATGTCGTGGGTCGGCCGCATCCAGATCCAGGGCGTCTCGAGTGCCTGGCGCCCGGCCTCGCGCCGCGCGGGCGCGGCCAGGCGCGCGGGCTCGTAGCCCGCCTGTGCCAGGTTGTCGCGCAGGGTGCGGCGGTAGCTCGCCGAGGCCCAGTAGACGAGCGTGCCCAGGCCGGCCCCCAGGGCTTGGACCAGCCACAGCGGCAGGCCGGCGACCAGACGGAACAGGAATCGCAACACGGCGTTACGCGCAATTGCGCGGGCGGCAGGCGGGCATCGATATAATCGGCTTGTCGCCGGTTTAAACAGACAACTTGCGGGGCGACACGGCAAGGATACCCAAGCCGATACAAATTCCGCTAAAGCGTCGCCGCATTCCGCGCCCGACGCTGCCTCGACAACGCAACGAACGGAGTGTGGCAGTGGCCAACGACTTTCTCTTCACGTCCGAATCTGTCTCAGAGGGCCATCCCGACAAGGTGGCCGACCAGATCTCCGACGCCATCCTCGACGCAATCTTCAAGCAGGATCCGCGCAGCCGCGTCGCCGCCGAGACCCTGACCAACACCGGCCTGGTGGTGCTGGCGGGCGAGATCACGACCAACGCCCACGTCGACTACATCGAGGTGGCGCGCAACACGATCAAGCGCATCGGCTACGACAACACCGAGTACGGCATCGACTACAAGGGCTGCGCGGTGCTGGTGGCCTACGACAAGCAGAGCAACGACATCGCCCAGGGCGTGGACCACGCCAGCGACGACCACCTGAACATGGGCGCCGGCGACCAGGGCCTGATGTTCGGCTACGCGTGCGACGAGACCGACACCCTGATGCCGGCCCCGATCTACTACGCGCACCGCCTGGTGGAGCGCCAGGCCCAGCTGCGCCGCGACGGCCGCATGCCCTACCTGCGCCCCGACGCCAAGAGCCAGGTCACGATGCGCTACGTGGACGGCAAGCCGCACTCGATCGACACCGTGGTGCTGTCCAGCCAGCACGCCCCCGAGATGAGCGATGGCACGCGCATGAAGCCCCAGTTCGTCGAGGCGGTGATCGAAGAGATCATCCGCCCCGTGCTTCCCGCCGAGTGGCTCAAGGACACCAAGTACCTGGTCAACCCGACGGGCCGCTTCGTCGTCGGCGGCCCGCAGGGCGACTGCGGCCTGACCGGCCGCAAGATCATCGTCGACAC
>DAOTEJ010000022.1:0-8306 GCA_035454085.1 Burkholderiaceae bacterium
AGGCGCTCGTCGCCCGTATCGACGTGGACGAAGCCGCGGCCCACATAGAAGCCGGTCCCGCCCATCCCCAGGGACTGCGACATTCCCGCGAGCTTCACGTTCGACAGCCCCGGGATCGAGACGTCCGCGGCCTTGCCCACGATGTGCTTCGAATCGAGTGCCGCCCCCTCGGTGCGTCGGTTGGTGGCGGGGCTGCGATAGCCCGAGTGCACCAGCATGGGCCCGAGTTTGCCGTTGCCGGCGAGCCAGGCCTGCACGCCGGCCAGCAGATCGAGCAGGCGCCGGTCGATAGGCATGACGCGGCTGGCCTGCACGTCGCGCATCAGCCAGCCGATCTTGAGGTATTCGTCCCGGTCATAGCCTCGCGAGGCGCTCCACCACGTGGCGCGCACCTCCTCCTCGCCACGCAGCAGCCACAGGCTGCGCTTCTCTCCCAACAAACGCGCCAGGCGCTCACTCGAGGCGACCGGCATGGGCGGCGAGGGCTCGGCCGCGCGCGCCAGATCGGCCAGCGACGCCCAGCCGAGGGCGCCGAGCGCGACCAGGCGGCGCCGTTGCGGGCTGGTCGGGGTGCAGGGCGGACGGGACCTCATGGGCTCATTGCAGCGCGCCCTCGCCCGCCGCGCAAGCCCGGGATTCAGCCGATGCGCTCGAAGATCGCGGCGATGCCCTGCCCGCCCCCGATGCACATGGTCACCAGCGCATAGCGCCCACCGATGCGCTCGAGTTCGTAGAGCGCCTTGACGGTAATGATCGCCCCGGTGGCGCCCACCGGATGCCCCAGCGAGATGCCCGAGCCGTTCGGGTTGAGCTTCGCGGCATCCATGCCGAGTTCCTTGGCCACGGCACAGGCCTGGGCGGCGAAGGCCTCGTTGGCCTCGATCACGTCGATCTGCTCGAGCTTGAGTCCGGCCTTCTCGAGCGCCTTGCGCGTGGCGGGCACCGGACCGATGCCCATGATCTTCGGGTCGACCCCCGCGTGCGCGTAGGCCACGAGCCGGGCCATGGGCTTGCGGCCCGCCTTGATGGCGGCGGACTTCTCCATCAGCACCAGCGCCGCGGCGCCGTCGTTGATCCCCGAGGCGTTGCCGGCGGTCACCGAGCCATCTTCCTTGGCAAAGACCGGCTTGAGCTTGCCCAGGCCCTCGAGCGTCACGTCGCCACGCGCGTGCTCGTCGGTGTCGAACACTGTCGGCCCCTTCCTGCCCGGGATCTCGACAGGGACGATCTGGCTCTTGAAGCGCCCTTCCCCGATCGCCTTCATGGCGCGCCGGTGGCTTTCGACCGCCGCCTCGTCCTGGGTCTGGCGGCTGATGCCGAACTGCTTGGCGACGTTCTCGGCGGTCACACCCATGTGGATGCGGTGGAACGGATCGTGCAGCGCGCCCACCATCATGTCCTGAGCCTTCATGTCGCCCATGCGCTGGCCCCAGCGGCCCGCAGGCAAGACGTAGGGGCCGCGCGACATGCACTCGGCTCCGCCGGCGACCGCCACGTCGGCGTCACAGAGCAGGATGCTCTGCGCGGCGCTCACGACCGCCTGCAGGCCGGAGCCGCACAGACGATTGAGCGTCAGCGCCGGGACATGATCGGGCAGGCCGCCCTCGATGGTGGCCACGCGCGCGAGGTACATGTCACGCGGTTCGGTGTTGATCACGTGGCCGAACACCACGTGGCCAACACTGTCGGGCGCAACGCCCGCGCGCGCCACGGCCTCGCGCACCACGGTGGCTGCGAGCTGGGTGGGCGGCACCTCCTTGAGGCTGCCTCCGAAGGTTCCGATGGCGGTGCGCACACCGCTGACGACGACGACTTCACGCATTTTGTTCCTCCCGTGGATGAGCTCGTGACTGACTTCGCGCGACTCAGAAGCGTGCGCTCAGACCCAGCAAGGCCTGGGCCTGGGTAAAGGCATCGGCCTTGAGCACCGCGATGCAGCCCCCGCTGCACAGGAAGCCGCCCGAGCTGTTGATAAAGGTGGCATAGCCGCGGACTTCGGCCCGCAAGGCGATCTGCGTTCCCAGCGGCAACGCGTAGCCTAGCGCGAGGCTCATCGACGGCCGCAGCCCGCTCTCGTAGCCCGGCGCCGACGGACTGAACCAAGTGGCGCCCAGGCCCCCGGCAAGATACGCCCCCTCCCCCGCGCGGCCCGAAAAGTGCACGGTGCCACCCAGCTGCAGATAGCGCAGGGTGAGGTCTGCCCGTGTACCGGTGCCCGGCGCGAGCTCAAAGTCGCTGGCCTGCTGGGCAAAGAAGACCTGCCACTGGCGCGATGCGTCGTACGGCAGGTCGAGCGCGAGCGCGAAGGCGGGGCTATTGGCCACGTCGACGTTCGCCCCGGTGCGCACCTCCTCGAAACTGCCGCCCGTGGCATAGCCGGCGAGCACGCTCACCCCGGCCTGCCCCCATGCCGGGAAAGCAAAGGTCGCGAGAGCGCCGGCCAGCAATTGGGCGCAGGGCTTGCGAAAGGCGTTCATGTCCGGTCCTTCTCCCAAAAGGCGTGCACTGCGGGTGGGGCCACAACGCTCGCCGCGCCGGAGCGCTGGTCGCTGTGGCGGCGCCCGGGCGAGCTCATGCGGTGTTCCAAATCCGGCTCAGGCGGCAAGGCGACCCACGAGGTCGTGCTCGCGTGCCTCGGTGATGTCGACTTCGACCAGGTCGCCCGCAGCCAGCTTGCGGCGCGTGCGCACGTAGACCAGGCCGTCGATCTCTGGCGCGTCGGCGCGCGATCGCCCCACCGACACCGTGGCGCCGGGCTCGTCGATCATCACCGTTTGCCGGGTGCCGACCTTGCGGGCCAGGCGGCGGGCGGAGATCTCGGCCTGGACCTGCATGAAGCGGGCGGCGCGTTCCTCGCGGACCTCGGCGGGCAGCGCGCCCGGCAGGGCGTTGGCGGCGGCGCCTTCGACCGGCGAGTAGGGAAAGCAGCCCACGCGGTCGAGTTCGGCCTCGCGCAGGAAGTCCAACAGGTACTCGAACTCGGCCTCGGTCTCGCCCGGAAATCCGGCGATGAAGGTCGAACGAATCGTCAATTCCGGACAAATCGCGCGCCAAGCACGGATGCGCTCGATGTTCTTCTCGCCCGAAGCCGGCCGCTTCATCGCCTTGAGCACGCGGGGATGGGCGTGCTGGAAGGGAACATCCAGATACGGCAGCACCCTGCCCTCGGCCATCAGGGGCAGCACCTCGTCGACGCTGGGATAGGGATACACGTAATGCAGGCGGACCCACACGCCCAGGCGGGCAAGCTCCTGTACCAGTTCGAGCATGCGCGTGCGAACCGCGCGCCCGCCCACGAAGCCCAGTTTGTAGCGCTGGTCGACGCCGTAGGCGGAGGTGTCCTGCGAAATCACCAGGATCTCGCGCACGCCCTGCTTGACCAGGTTCTCGGCCTCGCGCACGACCTCGCCGATCGGGCGGCTCACCAGGTCGCCGCGCATCGCCGGAATGATGCAGAAGCTGCAGCGGTGATTGCAGCCCTCGGCGATCTTCAGGTACGCGTAGTGCCGCGGGGTGAGCTTGATGCCAGCGGGGGGAACGAGGTCGGTATAGGGATCGTGCGGCTTGGGCAGGTGCGCGTGCACCAGGCTCATGACCTCGTCGGTGGCGTGTGGGCCGGTGACACCCAGCACCTTGGGGTGCACCTTGGCCACCAGGTTCTCGCCGCCGTCGGTGCGGCTGCCGAGGCAGCCGGTCACGACCACCTTGCCGTTTTCGTGGAGGGCTTCGCCGATCGCGTCGAGCGACTCCTGCACCGCGGCATCGATGAAGCCGCAGGTGTTGACCACGACCAGGTCCGCGCCCTCGTAGCTGCCGCTGATCGCGTAGCCCTCGGCGCGCAGTTCGGTGAGGATGCGCTCCGAGTCCACCAGCGCCTTCGGGCAGCCCAGCGAAACAAAGCCCACCGTGGGGGTGGGCCGGGGGGCACGGGGCAGCGGACGATCATCCATCGCGGCTACTTCTTGTCCTGCCCCGGGAAGGGAAAGCCGCCGAACATGTTGCGCGTCTGGTTCTGCATGTTCTCCTGCATCTGCACGAACAGATTCTTCGACTGCTCGATGTAGTTGCTCATCATCGACTGGACCATCGGGCCCTGCAGATTGACGAACTGCGTCCACATCTCGGGGCCGATCTTGTTCGTGTCGTAGAACGCCTTGCTGTTCTCCTGCAGCTTGCCCTGAATCTCGATGAAGGCCTGGATGTTCTTCTCGAGGTAGGAGCCCATCATCCCCTGCATGGCGTTGCCGTAGAAGCGGATGATCTGAGCGAGCATCTGTGCCGTGAACATCGGCATCCCGCCGGACTCCTCCTCGAGGATGATCTGCAACAGGATCTGGCGCGTCAGGTCTTCGCCGCTCTTGGCGTCGAGGACCTGGAACTCCTCCTGGCCCAGCACCAGTTCCTTCACGTCTGCGAGCGTGATGTAGGTGCTGGTCTCGGTGTCGTAGAGCCGGCGGTTCGGATACTTCTTGATCAGGCGCGTGGCGGCCATTACTCGTCCCCTCCTGGTGGTCGTCTGCGGCTCTCGCGCTGCAGCAAATCCAGTGTAGCCCAAGCCGCAGAAATGCAAACGGGAGGCGGCCGCCAGACGGTCCGCCCCCCGCGAGTCACACGCAAGTCCGGGCTTCAGCCCATGTGCAACCCGCCGTTGCATGAGAAGTCCGCCCCGGTGGTGAACCCGGAATCCTCGCCTGCGAGCCAGGCCACGATCGAGCCGATCTCGTCGGGTGTGCCCAGGCGCTTCACGGGGATCGTGGCCACGATCTTCTCCAGGACCTCGGGCTTGATCGCCCGGACCATCTCGGTGCCGATGTAGCCCGGGCTGACCGTGTTCACCGTCACGCCCTTCGCGGCCAGTTCCTGCGCCAGCGCCATCGTGAAGCCGTGCATGCCGGCCTTGGCGGCCGAGTAGTTGGTCTGCCCGGCCTGACCCTTCTCGCCGTTGACCGAGCTGATCTGGATGATGCGCCCCCAGCCCTTCTCGACCATGCCGGGCACGACCTGCTTGGTCACGTTGAACATGCTGTTGAGGTTGGTGTCGATGACCGCCTTCCAGTCGTCCGGTGTCATCTTCAGGAACATGCGGTCGCGGGTGATCCCGGCATTGTTGACGAGCACGTCGATCGGGCCATGCTCCGCCACCGCGCTCTGGAAGGCGGTGACCGTGCTGTCCCAGTCGGCGACGTTGCCCACCGAGGCGTAGAAGTTGTAGCCCAGCGCCTTCTGCTCAGCGAGCCACTTGTTGAAGTCGCGGCTCGGGCCGCATCCCGCGATGACCTTGAAGCCTTCCTTGGACAGGCGCTGGCAGATCGCCGTGCCGATGCCGCCCATGCCGCCCGTGACGTACGCCACCTTGCTCATCGTGTTCTCCCCCTAGTTGTGCGCCGTCCCGCGCAGCCGCGACGCGGCCAGTCCGCAGTACGCCGTTTCTTTGCTTGATCCGACTGCCGCTAGCGCTCCACCGCCAGGGCCACGCCCATGCCGCCGCCGATGCACAGCGATGCCAGTCCCTTCTTGGCGTCGCGGCGCGCCATCTCGTGCAGCAGACTCACCAGCACCCGCGCCCCCGAGGCCCCGATCGGATGGCCCAGGGCGATGGCACCGCCGTTGACGTTGATCTTGGCGGTGTCCCAGCCCATGTCCTTGTTCACCGCGCAGGCCTGCGCAGCGAATGCCTCGTTGATCTCCATGAGGTCCAGCTCCGCGGCCTGCCAACCGGCCTTGGCCAGAGCCTTGCGCGAGGCCGGTGCGGGCCCCATGCCCATCAGCTTGGGGTCGAGTCCGGCCGACGCGAAGGCCTTGATGCGCGCCAGGGGCTTGAGCCCGAGCGCCTTGGCCTTGTCGGCCGACATCACGAGCAGTGCCGCCGCACCGTCGTTCAGGCCCGAGGCGTTGCCCGCAGTCACCGTGCCGGCCTTGTCGAAGGCCGGCTTGAGTCCGGCGAGCGCTTCCGCGCCGGACTTGCGGTTGATGAACTCGTCGGCGTCGAACATCACCGGATCGCCCTTGCGCTGCGGAATGGGCACCGCCACGATCTCGTCCTTGAAGCGGCCCGCATCCTGCGCCGCGGCGGCCTTCTGCTGCGACGCGAACGCGAAGGCATCCTGCTGCTCGCGCGTGACGCCGTGCTCGCGTGCCACGTTCTCGGCGGTGATGCCCATGTGGTACTGGTTGTACACGTCCCACAGGCCATCGACGATCATGGTGTCGACGAGCTTGCCGTCGCCCATCCGGAAGCCGTCGCGCGAGCCCATCAGGGCGTGGGGCGAGAGGCTCATGTTTTCCTGACCGCCCGCCACGATCACCTCGGCGTCGCCGTTGCCGATGGCCTGTGCCGCCAGCATCACGGCCTTCAGGCCCGAGCCGCACACCTTGTTGATCGTCATGGCCGGCACCTCGTAGGGCAGACCGGCCTTGATCGCGGCCTGGCGCGCCGGGTTCTGTCCACTGCCGGCGGTCAGCACCTGACCGAAGATGACCTCGTCGACCTCGCTGCCCGCCACGCCCGCGCGGCGCAGCACCTCCTTGATGACGATGGCACCCAGCTCCGGCGCCGGGATCTTGGCCAGTGATCCGCCGAACTTGCCGATCGCGGTACGCGCCGCGGCGACGATGACGACATCCTTCATGACTGCCCTCCTCAGGCTTTCTCTTTGACGTAGCGACCGGGCGCGGGCTCGATCGGCGGGTACTTCGTGCTGCCGGCACGCTTGGGCGCGGCAAGCTCTCCGTCAGCGTAGCGCGCCAGCCAGTTGTTCCAGTCGGCCCACCAGCTGCCGGGCTTCTCGGTGGCCTGCGCAAGCCACTGCTCGGGATCCTCGGGCAAGGCCTTGCTGCCCGAGACCCAGTAGCTGCGCTTGTTCTTCGACACCGGGTTGATCGAGCCGGCGATGTGCCCCGAGGCGCCCATCACGAAGCGCACGTCATGCGCCGGCCCGAAGGCGCGTGCCGAGCGGTAGGCCGCACGCCACGGCACGATGTGATCCTCGCGTGCGCCGAACACGAACACCGGCGCCTCGATTGCACGCAGGTCGATGGATTCGCCGCAGCAAGTGAGCTTGCCGGGCTTGACCAGGTTGTTCTCGAGGTAGGTGTTGCGCAGGTACCAGGCGTACATCGGACCGGGCAGGTTGGTGCTGTCGCCGTTCCAGTAGAGCAGGTCGAAGGCAACCGGCTGCTTGCCCTCGAGGTAGTTGCTCACCACGTAGTTCCACACCAGGTCGTTGGGGCGCAGGCTCGAGAAGGTGTTGCCGAGTTCCAGCCCCGGCATCAGGCCGCCCTTGCCCAGGGTGCGCTCGCGCAACTGCACGCTGCGCTCGTCGACGAAGATGTCCATCACGCCGGTGTCCGAGAAGTCGAGCAGCGAGGTCATCAGCGTCAGGCTGGCCGCCGGCTGTTCGCCTCGCGCTGCGAGCACTGCGAGCGCACTGGCCAGGAGGGTTCCACCAACGCAAAAGCCCAGCACGTTGAGCTTCTTCTGGCCTGAGATCTCCTGCACGGCGCGGATCGCGTCGATCGGACCGCGCTCCAGGTAGTCGTCCCAGGTCAGGAACTGCTCGGGCTCGTGGGGGTTCTTCCACGACACCAGAAACACCGTGTTGCCCTGCTCGACCGCATAGCGCACGAAGGAGTTCTCGGGCTGCAGGTCGAGGATGTAGAACTTGTTGATGCAGGGCGGCACCATCAGGAAGGGCCGCTTGCGCACCTTGGCGGTGAGCGGCCGGTACTGGATGATCTGGATCAGACCGTTCTCGTACACCACTTCGCCGGCGCTGGTGGCCACGTTGCGGCCCACCTCGAAGGCGGTTTCGTCGGTCTGGCTGATCTTGCCCTTCTTGATGTCGCCCAGCAGGTTGGCCAGGCCCTTCTTCAGGCTCTCGCCCTTGGTCTCGAGGACGGTCTTCTGCGCCTTGGGATTGAGCGCCAGGAAGTTCGCGGGCGACGCCGCGTCCACCCACTGCGCCACGGCGAACTTGATGCGGTCGCGTGTCTTGCGGTCGGCGTCCACCGCGCCAGCCAACGCGTTCATGAACTCGCTGTTGAGCAGATAGGCGCGCGCGGTGAAGGCGGCAATCGGGTTGTCGCGCCAGGCAGGATCGGAGAAGCGCGCATCGGTGATCGGTGCCGCCGCCTGCTCGGGGTGCTCGATGAAGTCGGTCCAGAGCTTCGACGCGCGCTGCATGTAGTCGCTCTGCAGGCGCATCAGGCGCTCGGGATCGATGCCGAGGTGCGTGTCCGTCGGTGCGCTCTGGCTCATGGCCTCGCCCCACTGCAGCCAGGGAGCCGCAAAGGCGAAGGGCTCGGCG
>DAOTEJ010000022.1:8406-33584 GCA_035454085.1 Burkholderiaceae bacterium
GCCGGGCGGGCGGCGGGACGAGCAGACTTCTTGCGCGCAGTCTTGCGCGCCGGCGCGGCTGCTGCGCCCGGCTTGCGGCTTGCCATGGAACTGTCTCCTCCTTATTGGCCCGTGTTGGTCCGTGCGACGCACCAGGCTCAGTCCGATTCTTCCCACCGGTCCGGACCCTGTCAAACCCTGCGCTCGCCAGTTCAGCGCGGGTCGATCCAGATCAGAGCCGCGTGTCGACCGGTGGTGCGGTCACGCCGAAAGCTGAAGTAGCGGCGGGCATCGCTGAAAGTGCACGCATCGCCGCCCCACACATCTTCTACGCCGGAGCTTTCAAGAGCCTGACGGGCCAGGGCGGGAAGATCGGCAAGGTACTTGCCCGCGCCGAGCGGGGCAAAGGCCGCGCCGGCCCGCGCAAACCGCGCCTGCATCGCCTCGAGCACCTCTGCGCCGACCTCGAAGGCGCCCGGACCGATGCACGGGCCCAGCCAGGCCACCAGGCGCGCCTCGGGCTCGCCCAGCAGAGTGCGCAGGCGAGCGGCGCTCGCCTCGATCACCCCGCCCGCCAGGCCGCGCCAGCCGGCGTGCGCGACACCCACGGCGCGGCCGCGCGCATCGGCCAGCATCACGGGCAGGCAGTCGGCCACCAGCACCGCGCACACCACACCGGGCGTGGCCGTGACCACGGCATCGGCCACGGGCGGCGCAGCGCCGGGCGGCAAGGGCGTGCACGCCTCGTGCACCTTCACGCCATGAACCTGCTGCAGCCAGATCGGGGGCGCGGGCAGTGCGCGAGCCAGACGCGCGCGGTTCTCGGCCACCGCGGCGGGTTCGTCGCCGCAGGCCGCACCGAGGTTGAGTCCGCCTTCGCCTGGTACTGCGCCGCCCCAGGGGCCGCGCGAGACGCCGCCTGCGCGCAGCGTGAAGAGCGCGCGCACCCCCGGAGGCGCGTCCCAATCCGGCGAGATCACGCTGCCCGGCGGCAACTGCGGCGTGGGACCGGCGTTCATTCGAACGCCTTGCTGGGCCGATCCAGCGGGCCGAATCCCAGGCTGCGCATCAGGTCGTTCATGTCGGCCGGTGGCGGCCGGAACCAGGAGAGCGCCGCGCCGCTGGCCGGGTGGACCAGCCCGAGGCGGCAGGCGTGCAACGCTTGTCGATTGAATCCCGTCCACGGCGCGGCCCCAGGACGCGGATGCGGTGGGCGACCGCGATACACGGGGTCGCCGACCAGGGGCAGGCCCAGGGACTCGAGGTGCACGCGGATCTGGTGAGTCCTGCCGGTGTCGAGCCGGCAGACCACCCAGCTCAATTCTCCCGCCTCGGTGTTGGCCACGCCGAGTCGGGCCACGTGGGTGCGCGCCGGCTTGGCTGCGGGCCCCTGCCCCACCCGGAAGCGCAAGGGGTTGCGCGGGTCGCGCTCGATCGCGGCCTCGATGCTCGTTCGCTGCGGCGCTCGGCCCCGCACCACCGCCCAGTATTCGCGGGTCACGCTGCGGACCTGGAGTTGACGCACGAGGTCGGTCTGCGCGATGAGGTTGCGCGCCACCACCATCAGGCCGGAGGTGTCGGCATCCAGCCGGTGCACGATGCCCGCCCGCGGCAGGGCTGCCAGCGCCGGATCATGAGCCAGCAGTCCGTTGAGCAGGGTTCCGGACCAGTGGCCGGCCGCCGGGTGGACCACCAGGCCCGGCGGCTTGTCGAGCACGATCAGGTCGGCATCCTCGTGGACGATGGCGAGCGTCATGGGCTCGGGCGCGAACGCCAGATCCTCGGGCGCGGGCACGGCGTGCACCACGACCCGCTGGCCAATCTGCACCGACTGGCGCGCGCGCTGCGCCGGCTCCCCGTCCACCCGCACCGCGCCCTGCTCGATCCAACTTTGCAGGCGGCTGCGCGATAGCCGCGGCAGGCGCGCGGCGAGCATCTTGTCGAGCCGTTCGCCGTGCTCGGCCGTGGCCACCGTGAAGGTCGCGAGCGGGCCCTCTGCGGCCTCGCCTTCCTCCCCGGTGTCGTCCTCGGACGGATGGGGCTGCCCGCTATACTCACCGCCTGACTTCAACGCGCCGCCCTCCGATGTCCTCTGCCTCCGCGCCCGCGCCTCTGCGCCGCGCCGCCCAAAGTTTCGCCGCCCTGTGCGCCGTCCTGCTGCTTGCGTCCTGCGGCTGGCTGAGCGGCTTGGGCAAGGATCCGACCGCTGACTGGAGCGCCGACAAATTGTATGCGGAGGCGCGCAACGAGCTGAACGAGGGCAACTACGCCAAGGCGCGCGAGTACTACCAGAAGCTCGAGTCGCGCTACCCCTTCGGCCGCCACGGCCAGCAGGCGCAGATCGAGCTCGCTTTCACCTATTACAAGGAAGGCGACAACGCTCAGGCGATCCAGATCACCGACCGCTTCCTGCGCCAGTACCCGAACCACCCCTTCGCGGACTACGTTCTGTACATCAAGGCGCTGGCCACCTTCAGCGAGGACGATGGTCTGGTTTCGCGCCTGACCCGCCAGGACATGGCGGATCGCGACGCCAAGGGCGCGCGCGAGTCCTTCGAGATCCTGCGCGAGCTCGTCACGCGCTATCCCGAGAGCCGCTACGCGCCCGAGGCGCGCGCGCGGATGCGCGAACTGGTCGACGCCCAGGCCCGCGGCGAGGTCAACGTCGCCCGCTTCTACTACACGCGCCGCGCCTACGTGGCGGCGATCGCGCGGGCGCAGAACGTGCTGCGCGACTTCCAGTCGACCCCCTACGCCCGCGACGCGCTCAAGATCATGGTCGACAGCTACGCGGCCCTTGGGCTGTCCGACCTGCAGGCCGACACGCAGCGCGTGCTCGACCTCAACTTTCCCCAGGGCGCGCCCCGCAAGTCGCCCTGAGTCTCTAGGGCGCGGCGCCTTCGTCGATCGCGGATCGCTCCAGGAAGGCACAGGCGCGCTCCAGGCGCCGCGTGCGGGCAAAGGGCGGCAGGCTGGCAAGCACCGTCTTGCCATAGGGCTTGGTCACCAGGCGGCCGTCCAGGATCATCAGCACGCCCCGATCGCCCTCGTCGCGAATCAGTCGCCCCACGCCCTGCTGCAGCAGGGTCACCGCGCTCGGCAACTGGTAGTCCATGAAGGGGTTGCGCCCCTGGGCGCGCAGCCAGCGGATGCGCGCCTCGACCACCGGATCGTCGGGCGGCGCAAACGGCAGCTTGTCGATCACCACGAGGCTGAGCGCTTCGCCGCGGATGTCGATGCCCTCCCAGAAGCTGACCGAGCCCACCAGCACGGCGTTGCCGGCCTCGCGAAAGCGCTCGATCAGCGCGCGCCGCGTGGCCTCGCCCTGCACCAGCAGGGGTAGCTCGAGGGCGCTCGCCGCAAGGTGGCTGCGCAGGCGCTCGGCCACGCGGTCCACCGCCCGCAGGGTGGTGCACAGCACGAAGGCCCGCCCATGCGAGGCCTCGATCAGAGGCCAGGCCAGATCGGCCACGCGCTCGGCGAAGTCCGCGCCCAGCGGATCGGGCAGGTCATCGGGCAGGTAGAGCAGCGCCTGGCGCGCAAAGTCGAACGGACTCTCCCAGCGGCCGGTGCGCGCCTCGGCCAGACCCATCTCGCCCAGGAAGTGGTCGAAGCGCCCGGCCGTGGTCAGGGTCGCGGAGGTCAGGATCCAGGCCTGCGCCTGGCGTTCGCGCGCCCTGGCGAAGGCCGCCGCGAAGGACAGCGGGGTGGCGTGAAACTGGGCCCCGTGCGCGGAGGTACTGACCCAGCGCACCAGCGGGCCGGTCTCGGCGTCCACGCCGGCTTGCGGTTGCGCGGCCGCACGCTGCCATGCCTCGATCGCGACGCGAAGCTCGGCGCCCCGGGGGCCGAGCAGGTCGAGCTCTGCATCGCGGTGGCGGTTGGCTTCCAGCGCCTCGCTCAGTTCGCCCAGCGCCTCCCCCGCTGCCTGCAACTGCTTGGCGAGCGCGGCGGGCGCCGGCAGGCGGTCCAGAGCTACTCGGCGTCCGGCCTCCATGCCCTGTTCGGCCAGCGCCAGGCGCACCTCCCGGGTGGCGCGCTCGAGTGCATCCGCGAGCCGGCTCCAGGGCGCACCATCGGGCGCGCGGCTCGCTCCCAGCGCGCGCGCGTCGCGGGCAAGTTCGACGACCTGGGACAAGGACAGCATCGATCCGAAGAAGTCCGCGGCGACCTCGGGCAGCTGGTGCGCTTCGTCGAGGATCACGGTGTCGACCGCTGGCAGGAAGTCGGCGATCGCGTCGTCGCGCAGCGCCAGGTCGGCGAGGAAGAGGTGGTGGTTGACCACCACCACGTCGGCCGCCTGCGCCTCGCGTCGCGCCTTGAAGACGAAGCACTCCTGAAAGCGCGGACACTCGGAGCCGAGGCAGTTGTCGCGCGTCGAGGTGACCGCCGGCCAGATCGAGGCGTGCTCGGGAACCGCGGCGAGCTCGGCGCGGTCTCCGCTGTGCGTCAGGCGCGCGAAGCGCAGGATCTCGCGCAGGTGGAAGGCCTCCTCGCGCGAGGCGAGGCGACCCTGGGACTCGGTGCGCTCGAGCCGCAGCAGGCACACGTAGTTGGCGCGCCCCTTGAGCAGCGCGGTGCTCGCGTTGACGCCCAGCGCCGCGCGCACGGCGGGCAGGTCCTTGCCATAGAGCTGGTCCTGCAAGGGCTTGCTGCCGGTCGAGACGAGCACCTTGCCACCGGCCAGCAGCGCGGGCACCAGGTACGCGAAGGTCTTGCCGGTGCCGGTGCCTGCCTCGGCAACCATGGTGCCGCCCGTGGCGATGGTGGCGGCGATGGCCACGGCCATTTCTGCCTGCGAGGGACGCGCGCTGAAGCCGGGCAGCGCCCTGGCCAGGGGGCCGTGCTCAGCGAAGGCTTGCTCGACTTCGCCAAACCCGGCGGCCGCGCGCTGCGCGTCGGCGCTGTCGCTCATCCGCGCCGCGCCTCAGGCCGGGATGTCCGGCACGAGTTCCATTTGCAGCAGGGCGAGTGTGTCCTTGATCTGCAATTTGCGCTTCTTGAGTCGGCGCAGGTGCAGCTCGTCCGCTCCGCTGTAGGCCGCCAGACGCGCGATCGCCTCGTCCAGATCGCGGTGCTCGATCTGCAACTCGATGATGCGGCGCTTGATCTCTTGCTGTTCCACGAGTGTGGGATGGGACGAAACGACCCCGATGATAGACTGCCCCGGCTCTCACCGAGGCGAGCCTTGCAACGTTTCAAGATCAACGCCTGTACCGCGCAGCACATCGGCGACCGTGCCGAGCAACAGGACCGAGTGGCCATTTTCACCGGCAGGCGTCTGCCCGGGGCGCTGATGGCCATCGTCGCCGACGGCATGGGTGGGCGCAGCGGCGGGCGCATGGCCTCGGATCAGGTGATCTCTACCGCCGAGCAGCTCTTCGCCGAGGCCTCGCCCCACGACGGCAGCGTGCGCCAGCTGCTCGAGACGATCGCGTCCGAGGCGCACACCGTCATCCGCCTGGCGGCCCTGGCCGAGGAAAAGGAGCCGCACAGCACGCTGTGCGTGCTCGTGCTCTTTGGTGGCCGGGCCGCCTGGGCACACGCGGGCGACACCCGGCTCTACCACTTCCGCCGCGGCGCGCTGCTGTCGCGCACCGCAGACCACACCTACGTGGAGCAATTGCGCGCCGAGGGCCGGCTCGAGGAACTCGAGGGCGCGGCCTCGCGCTACAAGAACATCCTGGTCAGCGCGCTCGGAATCAACCGCGCGCCCCACGTCGAGATCACCGAGACCGCCGACCTGCAGGTCGGCGACACCTTCCTCCTGGCGAGCGACGGATTGTGGGCCTACTTCGTCGATGAGGAGCTTGGCGAGGTGCTCGACCGCCTGCCGCCCCGTGAAGCCTCGAACCACCTCATCGAGCAGGCCCGGCAGCGCGCGCGCGGCCGCGGCGACAACCTGTCCCTGGCGCTGGTGCGGCTCGACGAGCCGCCACCGCGGCCACGCGTGGCCGCGCCCGAGTAGCCCGGCAGCCGCGGAGGCCGGGGCCCCGCCCTACTGCCTCTGTGCTTCGCGTGCTTTCTCGGCGCGCTGAATCAGGGCCTCGCGCTCTTCAGCTTCCTTCTCGCGCCGCGCCGCGCGTTCCGCCCGCTTGCGCTCGGCCTCGGCCTTCTTGCGCGCCTGCTCCGCCTGGCGTGCCTGCGCCTCGGCCTGCTTGTCGGCGTAGGCGCGCGCCTTGTCCGGTGCCTCGGCCGCTCGGGCTCGCGCCTCGGCCTCGCGGCTGCGCACCTGGGCCGCCTTTTCCTCCTGCGCGCGGCGCTTGGCGTCCGACTCCTCGGGTGTAGGGCCAGAGGGTGCGCGCTCTCCTTCGACCTTCCGGGCCTCGTGCTTGGCGCGTGCCGCCTCCTCCTCGCGCGCCCGCTGGGCGTCGCGCGCGGGCTGCTCGGCGGCCGCCTTGGCCTTGCGCGCGGCCGCCTCGTCCGCATCGATGCGGCGGATCGCATCCTTGGCCTCGACCTCGACGCGACGGGCCGCACGACGCTGGGTCTCGGCCTTGATCCTGGCGTCCTCGCGGCAGGCGTTGACCAGGAACTTCTCGCTGCAGGCTGCCAGCGCGCGCTGCTCCTCGGTCTTGATGCGCTTGATCTCGTCCTCGGCGGCACGCTGTGCGGCCTCGGCCTGGGTGCGGTCGGCAATGCTGCCGGCCGGGAAGCGCTCGGCCAGTTCCGCAGCGTGCGCCGTTGGCGCCGCAAGCGCGGCCTGAAGGCAGGCCAGCGCGAACCAACGAGCACTGCGCACGAGCCGGCGCCTCATACCGTCGCCACCGCGCGGCGCGCCGACTCGAGGTATTCGCGCGACTGCATCTCGGTCAGGCGCGAGGCGGTGCGCACGAACTCGTGGGCCAGCGCACCGCTGGTGTAGAGCTCCTCGGGCGCGGCGTCGGCCGAGATCACCAGCTTCACACGGTGGTCGTAGAGCACGTCGACCAGCCAGGTGAAGCGGCGCGCCTCCGATGCCTGGCCCGCCGACATGCGCGGCACGCTGGACAGCAGCACGGTCTGGAACCGGGCGGCGATCTCGAGGTAGTCCATCTGCGAGCGCGGGCCGCCGCAAAGCACCGCGAAGTCGAACCACACCACCGAACCGGCGCGCCGTCGCGCGCGGATCTGGCGCGCCTCGATGGTCAGCACCGGACTGTCGTCTTCCGTGGCCGCCAGCTCGTCGAAGAGCGCGCCAAGCTCGGCGTCGGCCTCGGGGCCGGCGGGCACGATGTAGGCGCGGCGCTGCTCGAGCGTGCGCCGCCGGTAGTCGATGCCAGCGTCCACCTGGATCACGTCGAGCCGCTCCTTGAGCAGTGCGATCGCGGGCAGCAGCCGGTCGCGATGCAGGCCGTCGGGGTAGAGCGCGTCGGGCGCGTAGTTCGAGGTGATCACGAAGCCTGTATTGAGGGTGAAGAGCCGGTCGAGCAGACGATAGAGGATCATCGCGTCCGCGATGTCCGAGACGTGGAACTCGTCGAAGCAGATCAGCCGGTAGCGGCTGGCGATGGCACTGGCCACCTCGTCGAGCGGGTCGGGCGTGCCCCTGAGGCGGTCGAGCTCGTGATGCACGCCACGCATGAACTCGTGGAAGTGCACGCGCGTCTTGCGCAGCACCGGTGCGGTGGCGAAGAAGGCATCCATCAGGAAGCTCTTGCCCCGCCCCACCCCGCCCCACAGATACACGCCGCGCGGCACGGGCGGCTTGACCAGCATCTTCTTGAGCCGGTTCGAACGGCGCAACTTGTAGGCGCGCCAGTCGCGGTCGAGCTGGGCGAGGCGCTCGGCGGCAGCGCGTTGCGCCGGGTCGAGGGCGTAGCCGCGGCTCGAGAGCGCGTCCCCGAGCCGGCTGAGGAAGGGCATGGGGGGCGCGCCGGTCTCAGAAGTTGAGCGTGCGCTTGTCCACCGCCAGGGCGGCCTCCTTGGTCGCCTCGGACAGCGAGGGGTGCGCGTGACAGATGCGGGCGATGTCTTCCGCGGCAGCCTTGAACTCCATGGCGACCACGCTCTCGGCGATCAGCTCGGAAGCGTAGGGGCCGATGATGTGCACGCCGAGGATCTCGTCGGTCGTGGCATCGGCCAGGAACTTGACCATGCCCGTCGTGTCGCCCAGCGCCCGCGCGCGGCCGTTGGCCATGAAGGGGAAGGTGCCCGCCTTGTAGGCGCGGCCCGCGGCCTTGAGCTGCTGCTCGGTCTGCCCAACCCAGGCGATCTCCGGGCTGGTGTAGATCACCCAGGGCACGGTGTTGAAGTTCACGTGACCGTGCTGGCCCGCGATGCGCTCGGCGACCGCCACGCCCTCTTCCTCGGCCTTGTGCGCCAGCATGGGGCCGCGCACCACGTCGCCCACGGCCCACACGCCCGGCACATTGGTGCGGCAGTCGTCGTCGACGGCAACGAAGCCGCGTTCGTCGAGCTTGAGGCCGATCGCTTCGGCATTGAGCCCGTCGGTGTTGGGCACGCGTCCGATCGAGACGATCAGCTTGTCCACCGCCAGCGTCTGCGCTTCGCCCTTGGCGTCGAGGTAGCTGACCGTGACGCCCTTCTTGTCGGCCATTACCGACTCGATCTTCACGCCCAGCGAGATGCCCAGCCCCTGCTTGGTGAAGATCTTGTGCGCTTCCTTGGCGATCTGCTCGTCCACCGCACCCAGGAAGGCGGGAAGCGCCTCGAGCACCGTGACCTGCGATCCCAGGCGGCGCCACACCGAGCCCATCTCGAGGCCGATCACGCCGGCGCCGATCACGCCCAGCTTCTTGGGCACGGCGGGGATGGCGAGCGCACCTTCGTTCGAGAGGATCTGCTTCTCGTCGAAGGGCACGCCGGGCAGCGCGCGGGCGTTGGAGCCCGTGGCCACGATCACCTGCGCGGCCACGAGGGTCTCGCCAGCCGGCGCGCCGACGGATACCTGCACGCCCGCGGCGTCACGGCCGGCGAAGCTCGCCCGGCCGTGGAAGAAGCTCACCTTGTTCTTCTTGAACAGATACAGGATGCCGTCGTTGTTCTGCTTCACGACGGTGTCCTTGCGGCCGAGCATCTTCGCGACGTCCATCGTGAGGTTGCTCAGCCCGATGCCGTGCTCGGCGAAGTGGTGCCCCGCCTGCTCGTAGTTCTCGGACGACTGCAGCAGGGCCTTGGACGGGATGCAGCCGACGTTGGTACAGGTGCCGCCGGGCGCGGGGCCACCCGCGCCGTTGGTCCAGGCGTCGACGCACGCCACCTTCATGCCGAGCTGGGCGGCACGGATGGCGGCGATGTAGCCCCCGGGGCCGGCGCCGATCACGACGAGGTCGAATTGCTTGCTCATGGGAAGTCTCTGGGCGAGAGCGGGGGCACGCCCGGCGTAGCCCCGCGAGTGGGTCGGGGCGGGCTCAGACCTCGAGCAGCAGGCGCGCGGGATCCTCGAGCGCCTCCTTCATGGCCACCAGCGCCAGCACCGCCTCGCGGCCGTCGATGATGCGGTGGTCGTACGAGAGCGCGAGATAGTTCATCGGCCGGATCACGACCTGGCCGTTCTCGACCACGGCGCGATCCTTGGTGGCGTGGATGCCCAGGATCGCGCTCTGCGGCGGGTTGATGATGGGCGTCGACAGCATCGAGCCGAACACTCCGCCGTTGCTGATCGAGAACGTGCCACCGGTGAGCTCCTCGAGCCCCAGCTTGCCCTCGCCCGCGCGCTTGCCGAAGTCGGCGATCTTCTTTTCGATGTCCGCGAAGGTGAGCTGATCGGCGTCGCGCAGGATGGGCACGACCAGGCCGCGCGGCGAACCCACCGCGATGCCGATGTCGAAGTAGCCGTGGTAGACGATGTCGTTGCCGTCCACCGAGGCGTTGACCACCGGGTACTTCTTGAGCGCGGCCACCGCGGCCTTCACGAAGAAGGACATGAAGCCCAGCTTGGCGCCGTGCTCCTTCTCGAACTTGTCCTTGTAGCGGTTGCGCATCTCCATCAGCGGGGCCATGTTGACCTCGTTGAAGGTGGTGAGAATGGCGGCCGTCGACTGCGACTGCACCAGCCGCTCCGCCACGCGCGCGCGCAGCCGCGACATGGGAACGCGCTGCTCGGGGCGATTGGCGATCGCCCCGAGGTCCAGGGGTGCCTTGACCTCGGGCAGCGCCGGCCTGGCGGCGACGGGCGCGGCCGCTGGCGCCGGGGTTGCGGCGGGCTTGGCGCCGGCCGCTACGGCCGCGAGCACGTCGCCCTTGGTCACGCGGCCATCCTTGCCCGTGCCCGGGACCGAGCCCGCGGCCAGATCGTTGTCGGCCATCAGTTTGGCGGCCGAGGGCATGGCGACGCCGGACTTGCCCGCCGCGGGCGCCGCGGCGCCAGCAGGGGCAGCGGCCGGAGCGGGCGCGGCGGCGGGCGCGGCAGCACCAGCCTTGGCCTCCGTGTCGAGCGTGGCGATGAGCTCGCCGGCCACCACGGTGCTTCCGTCGGCTCTGACAATGCTGGCCAGCACGCCGGCGCCCGGCGAGGGAACCTCGAGCACGACCTTGTCGGTCTCGACCTCGATCAGGACTTCATCGACGGCGACCGCTTCGCCGACCTTCTTCTTCCAGGTGAGCAGGGTCGCCTCGGCGACGGACTCGGAAAGCTGGGGAACCTTGACTTCCAGGATGGCCATCTATGACTCCGGATTCGATGTGCGCGCACGGGCGCGCGTGTGGGTCCGGCAGCCGCGCGCCGCCGGACCACCGCGATTTACTTGGTGAGCACGAAGCCCTTGAGCTTGGCGAAGGCGGCGTCGAGCAGCACCTTCTGCTGCTCGACGTGCTTGGCGTGGTAGCCCACCGCCGGCGAGGCCGAGGCCGGTCGCCCGGCGTAGGCGAGCTTCTGACCGTCGCTCATGTTCTCGAGCAGGTGGTGCTGCGCGTAGAACCATGCGCCCTGGTTCTGCGGCTCGTCCTGACACCACACCACGTCGGCGAGGTTGGGGTAGCGCTTGAGCTCGGTGGCCAGCGCCTTGTGCGGGAAGGGATAGAGCTGCTCGACGCGAATGATCGCCACCTCGTCGGCCTTGCGCTCACGACGCTGCGCCAGCAAGTCGTAATAGACCTTGCCGGAGCACGCGATGACGCGCTTGATCTTCTTCGCGTCGTGCGCCTCGCGCTCGCCGATCACCGTGAGGAACTCGCCCTTGGCGAGTTCGGCCAGCTCGGAAGTCGCGTCCTTGTTCCTGAGCAGGCTCTTGGGCGTGAAGATCACCAGCGGCTTGCGGAACAGGCGGATCATCTGCCGCCGCAGCAGGTGGAAGATCTGCGCCGCGCTGGTGGGCTGGACCACCTGCATGTTGTTGTCGGCCGCGAGTTGCAGGAAGCGCTCGATGCGCGCCGACGAGTGCTCGGGCCCCTGACCCTCGTAGCCGTGCGGCAGCATCAGGGTGAGCCCGGACTGCCGGCCCCACTTGACCTCGCCCGAGCTGATGAACTGGTCGATCACCACCTGGGCGCCGTTCACGAAGTCGCCGAACTGCGCCTCCCAGACCACCAGGGCGTTGGGCTCCGCGCTGGAGTAGCCGTACTCGAATCCGAGCACGGCCTCCTCGGAGAGCACCGAGTCGATCACGACGAAGGGCGCCTGCTTCTCGGAGACATGCTGCAGCGGCACGTAGGTGCCTTCGTCCCACTTCTCGCGGTTCTGGTCGTGCAAAACGGCGTGGCGGTGCGTGAAGGTGCCGCGGCCCGAGTCCTGGCCGGTCAGGCGCACCGGATAGCCGCTGGCCACCAGCGACGCATAGGCCAGGTGCTCGCCCATGCCCCAGTCCAGCGGCGCCTTGCCCTCGCCCATCGCGCGCCGGTCTGCCAGCACCTTCTCGACCAGGGTGTGCGGCTTGAAGTTGGCGGGTACGGTGGTGATGCGCTCGGCCAGACGCTTGAGCTCGGCCAGAGGCACGCCGGTGTCGGCGTGATCCGTCCACTTGCGGTTGAGGAAGGCCGACCAATCGACCGCGAACTTGCTCTTGTAGTTGGTGAGCACCGGGTCGGCGGTATGCCGTCCCTCGTCCATGGCCTGGCGGAAGGCCTTGACCAGGTCGTCCGGCACGTTCGTGGCACAGGTGCCCTGGGTGACGAGCTTCTCGGCATAGAGCTTGCGCGTGCCCGGGTGCTGCCCGATGCGCTTGTACATCAGCGGCTGGGTCAGCGCGGGCGTGTCCTGTTCGTTGTGGCCCAGGCGGCGGAAGGAGATGATGTCGAGCACCACGTCCTTGTTGAACTCCTGGCGATAGTCCATCGCCAGTTGCACCGCCAGCACGACCGCCTCGGGGTCGTCGCTGTTCACGTGCAGCACCGGGGCCTCGATCATCTTGACCACGTCGGAGCAGTACAGGGTGGAGCCCTTGTCGCGTGGGTCGCTGGTCGTGAAGCCGATCTGGTTGTTGATGATGATGTGCACCGTGCCGCCGGTGCCGTAGCCGCGCGTGTCGGCCAGGTTGAGAGTCTCCATCACGACCCCCTGGCCGGCGAAGGCGGCGTCGCCGTGCACCAGCACCGGCAGGACCTGGTCGCCTTCCTTGTCGCCCCGGCGGTCCTGGCGGGCGCGCACCGAGCCTTCGACCACCGGATTGACGATCTCGAGGTGCGAGGGGTTGAAGGCCAGCGACAGGTGCACCGGGCCTCCCGGCGTGGATATGTCGCTCGAGAATCCGTTGTGGTACTTCACGTCGCCGGCGGGCAACTCGTCGCTCTTCTTGCCCTCGAACTCGGCGAACAGGTCCTTGGGCATCTTGCCCATGGTGTTGACCAGCACGTTGAGGCGGCCGCGGTGGGCCATGCCGATGACGATCTCCTGCACGCCGCGGCTGCCGGCGCGCTGGATCAGTTCGTCCATCGCCGGAATGAAGCTCTCCGAGCCCTCGAGCGAGAAGCGCTTCTGGCCCACGTACTTGGTATGCAGGTAGCGCTCCAGACCCTCGGCGGCGGTCAGGCGCTCGAGGATGTGGAGCTTCTGGGGAGCACTGAAGCTGGGCACCGAGCGGATCGACTCGAGCCGCTGCTGCCACCAGCGCTTCTCGGCCGGGTCCGAGATGTACATGAACTCGGCGCCTATGGTGCCGCAGTAGGTCTGGCGCAGCGCCCCGATGAGGTCGCGCAGCGTCATCTGCTCGGAGCCGAAGTAGGTGTTGGACGCGGAAAACACCGTGTCCATGTCGGCTTCGGTCAGGTCATAGAACCCGGGCTCGAGCTCGGGAATCGCCGGTCGCTCCTGGCGCTGCAGCGGGTCGAGCTTGGCCCAGCGCGAGCCCAGGAAACGGTAGGCAGCGATGATCGACTGGACGTGCACCTGCTTGCGCGCGACCGACAGATCGCTCGAAGCCACCTTGGCCGCAAATCCGCCGGTCTTGGCGCGCAGCGCAAAGGACTCGACGATGGGCGCGTGCGCCACGTCATGGGATTCGGTCGAGCCGTCCGCCGCCGGGACCAGTTGCATCTGGTCGAAGTAGGTGCGCCACTTGTCGGGCACCGAGGCGGGGTTGTCGAGGTAGTTCTCGTAGAGCTCTTCCACGTACGGCGCGTTGCCGCCGAAGAGATACGAGTTCAGCTGGAACTGCTTCATCATCTTGTGGCTCCACCTAGGTAACGAGTTTCTCGTTCAAGATGCCCGGTGCTGCACATGGCCATGGCCACCGCACCGACGGCGCCCTCCCCGGATTCCGGCGAGAGTGCCGAGTCTTGACGCCGCCCGCGCAACATGCCCCGGCCGACGAAGGGGCCAATCCTAGCACCCCTACGGCAGCGCCGGGCAGACCGCGCGGCAAGACCGCGCGGCCTCGCCCCAGGCGCGACGAGTTTCCCCGGCTTGCCCAGGATCAATCCCTGCTCCCGACATAGGGTGATGCTTTCCTCGACGCCGCCAGCCCTGGCGGCATGGCAGCCCGCGCCAGACGGGCGAGCGAGGGAGGAGCGAGCATGAGCGCAGCCGACAGTGCCTCGGGGTTCCGGATCGTTGCCCGCGAGGACTACTCCGACGTCACCTACATGCTGGAGGTGGCGCATCCGCAGATGGCGCGCGCGGCCCGGCCTGGCCAGTTCGTGATCGTGATGGATCAGGAGCATGGCGAGCGCATCCCGCTCACCATCGCCGACTTCGACCGCGAGCGCGGCACGATCACCCTGGTGATCCAGGCGGTGGGCAAGACCACCCGCGAGATGCAGGCCACGCTCAAGGCGGGCGACAGCCTCTACGCGATGGTCGGCCCCATGGGCATCCCCAGCCACATCGGCGCCGCGAAGAAGGTCGTGTGCGTGGGCGGCGGACTGGGCGTGGCGCCGGTGTATCCCCAGGCGCGCGCCTACAAGGAAAGCGGCGCCTACGTGATCGGGGTGATCGGCTTTCGCAACCAGAGCCTGATGTTCTGGCGCGACAAGTTCGCCGCCGTGTGCGACGAACTGATCATCTGCACCGACGACGGCAGCGCGGGCATCAAGGGCCTGGTCACCGAGGGCATTGCCCAGGCGATCGCCCGCCACCCGGACATCGACGAGGTCGTGGCGATCGGCCCTCCCGTGATGATGCGAGGCTGCGCCGAGGCCACCCGGCCGCACGGCATCAAGACCATGGTGAGCCTGAATCCCGTGATGGTCGACGGCACCGGCATGTGCGGCGGATGCCGCGTCAAGGTGGGCGAGCAGGTCAAGTTCGCCTGCGTCGATGGCCCGGACTTCGACGGCCATCAGGTCGACTTCGCCGACCTCATGTCGCGGCTCGTGCGCTACCGCCGCGCCGAGACCGACGCGCTGGTGCGCTGGCAGGAAGGCTGCCGCATCCGCGAGGGCGACACCGCGGCCCTGAAGCAAGCCGTGCTCGGCGCCGCTGCCGGCCCCGCGAGCAAGACCTGAGGACAGCGCCATGGCCACCGCAAAGAAGAAGACCATCCGCTCGATTCCCCAGGAACGCACGCCCATGCCGGAGCAGCCGCCGCTGGTGCGGGCGCGCAACTTCGAGGAGGTTGCCCGCGGCTACCGGCTCGAGGATGCGCAGCGCGAGGCCGAGCGCTGCCTTCAGTGTCCGGACGAGCCCTGCGTGCGCGGCTGTCCGGTGGGCATCGACATCCCCGGCTTCATCAAGAAGATCACCGAAGGGCACTACGCCGGCGCCTACGCGGTGATCACCGACACCAACCTGCTGCCCTCGGTGTGCGGACGCGTATGCCCGCAGGAGAACCAGTGCGAGGGCGTGTGCACCGTGGGCGAACCCGACACGCGACTCGAACCCGTGGCCATCGGCCGCCTGGAGCGCTTCGTGGGCGACATGGCGATCGCCGAAGGCTGGGAGAACCGGCCCTACATCGAGCGCACCGGATTCAGGGTGGGCGTCGTGGGCGCCGGTCCGGCCGGAATGGCCTGCGCGGCCGACATGGCCAAGGCCGGCTGCGAGGTCGTCGTCTATGACGCCCTGCACACCCCGGGCGGGGTGCTGAAGTACGGCATCCCGGACTTTCGCCTGCCCAATACCGTGATCGACGCCGAGATCCGCAAGCTCGAGCGACTGGGCGTGCGCTTCGAGTGCAACACCCTGGTGGGCCGACTCTTCACCATCGAGCAGATGCTCACCGAGATGGGCTTTGACGCCGTGTTCATCGGCACCGGCGCCGGCTACCCGAGCTTCATGGGCATCCCCGGCGAATCGCTCAACGGCGTGCTCTCTGCCAATGAACTGCTCACGCGCTGCAACCTCATGCGCGCGCGCGACTTCCCGAACTTCGACACGCCGCTGCAGCCCGGCAAGCACGTGGCGGTGATCGGAGCGGGCAACACCGCCATGGATGCCCTGCGCGTGAGCCTGCGTCTGGGAGCCGAGTCGGTGCGCTGCGTCTACCGCCGCTCGCGGGCGGAGGCCCCGGCGCGCGTCGAGGAACTGCATCACGCCGAAGAGGAAGGCGTGGACTTTCACTGGCTCACCAGCCCCGTCGAGATCCTGGGCGGCGCAGACAATGCGGTGCGCGCCCTGCGCTGCGTGCGCATGGAACTTGGCGAACCCGACGCCTCGGGCCGCCGCCGCCCCGTGGTGGTGCCCGGCAGCGAGTTCGAGTTCGAGACCGACATGGTGGTGTTCGCCATCGGCACCAATGCCAACCCGATCCTCGGCCAGACCGCCAAGCTCAAGCTCGACGCGCGCGGCTACATCGCCACCGACGAGAACCTCGCCACCTCGATGCTGGGCGTCTGGGCCGGCGGCGACATCGTCACCGGCGCGGCCACCGTGATCCAGGCGATGGGCGCGGGACGCCGCGCCGCCCGCGCGATGAAGGCCTACCTCGGCCTGCGCGACAGCCAGAACGCCCTCGAGCCCGCTGAAGACGGATCGCTGTTCGGCATCCCGCGCGCCGAGCACGGGTACGCCCGCCTTCACCTCGCTAACTGACCTGCCGCCGAGCCACTCGCCGAGGAGTCCGCATGAACGCCGTCCTGGACCGCCCCCAGGCCCCCGCCGTGACCAAGCCCGTCGTGAACCTGCCCGAGCACATCGTCGAGGTCATCAGCGACTCCGGCGAAGGCGCACAGCGCTGCGGCCAGGCCTTTGCCTCGATTGCCGCGCGCAGCGGCAACGGCATCTGGACCGTGGAGATCATTCCCGCCGAAATCCAGCCGCCCGCGCGCAGCGTGGCCGGTGCCAGCGGCATCCGCATCCGCGTGGGCGCGGGCCGCGTCACCAACGGCGGCGACGAGACCGATCTGGTGATCGCCTTCAACGAGCAGGTGCTGCTCGGTCGGGTGCGCGCCGGCGAACTCAAGCGCGGCGCCACCATCTTGCTCGAGAACGTGTGGGCCGAGCACCGCGACCCGGCCATCGTGAAGTCATACACCGAGGCCGTGGCCTCGCTGCGCGACGCGGGCTACCGGGTGATCGACCTGCCGCTGGAGCGCGAATGCCGCGCCCTGATGAACGACCCGCGGCGTGGCAAGAACATGTTCGTGCTGGGTGTGCTGGCCAGCATCTACAGCCTGGACCTGCAACTGGCCCGCGACCAGATCGCCCTGACCTTCGGCAAGAAGGACCAGAAGGTGATCGACTCGAACGTGCGCCTGATGGAGGCCGGCCACGCCTGGGGCGAGGCCAACCTCGACTTCAAGTACGCGATCCCCGCGGTGCGCGCCACCGAGCCGCAGATCGTGGTCAATGGCAACACGGCGATCGCGCTGGGCGTGATGGCCTCGGGCATGGACATCTGCGCCATGTACCCGATCACCCCGGCGACCTCGGCCTCGCACTACCTGTCGGAGTGCTTCGAGAAGGTGGGCGGGATCGTGCACCAGGCCGAGGACGAGATCGCCGCCTGCGCCTTCGCGATCGGCGCCAGCTACGCGGGACGCTGCGCGGTCACCATCACCTCGGGCCCGGGCTACTCGCTCAAGCAGGAGGCCATCGGCCTGGCGGTGATGGCCGAGATACCGCTCGTCGTGGTCAACGTGCAGCGCGGCGGCCCGAGCACGGGGCAACCCACCAAGGTCGAGCAGGCCGACATGCTCACCGCGATCTATGGCAGTCACGGCGACGCCCCCAAGGTGGTGATCGCGGTGACCAGCATCGAGGACTGCTTCTACTCGATGATCACCGCGCGCAAGATCGCCGAGACCTTCAACATGGTCGTGGTGGTGCTTTCGGACGCGAGCCTGGCCACCGCGCAGCAACCCTTCGCCCGCCCGGCGTTCTCCACCGACTGGCTGGCGCCGCCGCTGGATCAGTCGCCCCTGCCCGAGGGAGCGAAACCCTACGACTGGGACGCACTCACCGGCATTGCGCGGCGCTTCTCGCCCGGCCAGCCGGGGGGCGTGCACACGGTCACCGGCCTGGCGCACGATCGCGCGAGCAAGGTGGCCTACGACCCGGCGATCAACGAGGAAGGCCTGCGCGCGCGCAGCCTGAAGCTGGCCACCCTGCAGAAGACCCTGCGTCCCCCCGAGGTCTTCGGCGACCCCGACGGCGGTGACCTGCTGGTGGTGGGCTGGGGCAGCACCCAGGGCGTGATCGAGGAGGCCGTGCAGCGCGCCCGCGACGAAGGCTTGAAGGTCTCTGCCCTGCAGATGCGCTTCATCCAGCCCATGCCGAGCGGGATCACGCAGATCCTGCGGCGCTTCCGCAAGGTGCTGACGGTCGAGGGCACCTGGGCCGACCGGCCGGCGGAGGATGAACTGATCGACCAGGAAAACCGTCGCTACGCGCCGCTGGCCATGATGCTGCGCTCGCGCACCCTGGTGGACGTGGACTGCTGGACAGAGGCGCGCGGCCAGCCGATCAAGCCGGGCAACGTGCTCACGGCCATCCGTGCCAAATTGAGCGAAGGGAACTAGGCCATGGGCTCAGCACTCAGCCAGAGCATCTTCAAGCTGCACGAGCAGCACCACAGTCTCGAGGACTACCAGGGCGGCGTGCCGCGGTGGTGCTCGGGCTGCGGCGACAACGCCATCCTCGCCGCCGTGCAGCGCCTGTGCCGTGACGAGAACCTCGCGCCCGAGCGCACCGTGTTCGTGTCCGGGATCGGCTGCTCGAGCCGCTTCCCGCACTACATGAAGACCTACGGCTTCCACGGCATCCACGGACGCGCCTTCCCGATCGCCGAGGGCGTGAAGATGGCGCGGCCCGACCTGTCGGTGTTCGTCAACACCGGCGACGGCGACTGCTGCAGCATCGGCTCGGCGCACTGGATCCACGCCATTCGCTACAACATGAACCTCACCGTGATCCTGCACGACAACGAGGTCTACGGCCTGACCAAGAAGCAGGCCTCGCCGACCTCGCCGCTGGGCCTCAAGAGCAACACCACGCCGCGCGGCTCGGTGCTCGCCCCGCTCAACCCGCTGACCGTCACGCTGGGTGTGCAGAACGCCTCGTTCGTGGCGCAGGCGGTGGACTGGATCCCGGAGGTGCTCTACGACGTCATCCGCCGCGCCTACCAGCACCGCGGCTTCTCCTTCGTGCGCGTGGTACAGCGCTGCCCCGAGTGGTTGCCCAAGCTGTTCGAGCCCTGGCTGCAGGATCCGGGCAAGACGCTGATGCTCACCCATCCCAAGGGACTCACGCTCAGCGCAGACGCGAGCCGCATCTACCCCAACCAGCGCGAGCACGACCCGGCCGACATCCACCAGGCCCGCGAGATCGCCTCGTGCACCGATCCCATCCCCGTGGGCATCCTGTATCACGACCCCAGCGTGCCCTGCTACGAGGACCTGCGCGGAGCCGGGGCGCCGCGCACGCCAGAGGGCATCCGTGCCGGCCTCGAGCGCGAGTTCGACAAGTTCACCATCTGGCCAGAGGGCGACCCCAGCCGCCCGGCCGCCTGAAACGACTACTCGCGAGGCCCGCGCCATGGACATGGCCGCCAAGTACCAGGATCAGACGATCTTTCACCACACGGGCAAGCGCACCGGCGAGGGACTGCTTGAGCCCGGCCCCGGGCTGCGGTCCGCGCTGCTGGCCGCATACCGCGACCTGACGCGCCTGCGCTATGACTACCCGGTGGTGCTGCCCGATCCGGTCGGCGCGGGGCACTTCGTCGTGTCGCTGTCGGCCGTGATGGCCGAGCTCATCGCCGCGCTCGCGCCGCGCGGCATCGAGGGCGAGCGCGTGCGCCGGCGACTGCTGGGACAGGAGCAAGCCCTGCGCGCCCTCGTGGCCGAAGGGGCTGCAGGCACTCTGCGGCAACTGTGGCCGCTGGCGGCCGAGCGCGCCGCGGCGGGCGACGCGGAGGCCCTCGACCTGCTGCTGCGTGCAGCCGATGGCCTGGGCCATGACGGGCAACTCGCCGATTGCGACTCCGCCCTGGCCGCACGCTTGATCGAGCGCGCCTGGCGCCAGGTGCAGGCGCAACGCAGCGCGACCGCGCGGGCGCAGATCGATCGGCTGGTGCGCCAGCTCGACGACATCCTGCGCGCCGCGCACGCGCACTCGGTGGCCGGCCAGCAACCCGAGGCACTGCGCGCCGGGTTTGGCGTCCTGCACGCCGAGACCTTCGACTTCGCTGCCATGTCGCGCCTGGTGGTGCGCAACGTCCCCCAGGACGAGCTGCCGGCCACGCGGCGCGCGCGCATCGAGCGCACCCTGGCCGTGCTGCGTGCGCAGACCTTCCACCCCGACCCACGCAGCGGCGAGCCGGTCGCGGACGGGTTCCAATTCACGAGTTGCGCGGCGGCGATGGCAGCTCATCAGGCTCGCCTGCCGGCGCTGGCGGATCTGGTGCGTGCCATCGCGGTGGCCGAGCTCGAGGCGCGGGGAGCCTACGTCGAGGCCGAGCACGACGCCTACTTCGCGGCCTACGATGAGTCCCTGCTTGGCGTCGATGACCTTGCGCTGCTGCCCGACTCGCTGGTGTGCATCGACGCGGAGCACAGCGCCGCGCCCGAGAACGCAGCCTTGCTCGAGATGCTGTCCTCGGGCCTGCCGGCCAAGGTGCTGGTGCAGCCGACCGAACTGCTGGACGACGGCGCGCCGGGCCAGGGCCACTACGCCTTCGGAGTGCGCGGCGCCCGGCTGGCGACCACTGCCATGGGCCTGGGCGGAATGTTCGTTCTGCAAAGCGTGAGCGCCAATCTCTACGCGCTGCGCGAGCGCGTGCGCCACGGCATGGAACGCCGCAGTCCGGCGCTGTTCTGCGTCTTCCCCGGCACGCCGCCGGGGGCGAGCACCCTGCCCGACTACCTGACGGCCGCCGCGGCGATGAAGTCGCGGCTCTTCCCTGCCTTCACCTATGACGCGCTCGCTGGCCAGACCCAGGCGGCGCGCTTCAGCCTCGAGAACAACCGGCATCCCGAGCAGGACTGGCCCCTCGAAACGCTCGAGTTCGCCGACGAGGACCTGCAGCGGGTGCAGTTGCCGGTTCACTTCACCACCGCCGACTACGCACTGTGCGACCGGCGCCAGGCCGCGCACTTCGCCGTCGTGCCGCGCTCGCGCTGGAGCGCCGCGATGCTGCGGCTCGACGAATGGCTGCAGCTGCCCGAGCCCCAGGCCGCCGATCGCGTTCCCTACGTCTGGGCAGCGGACGAGGCTGACGGTCTGCACCGCGTGCTCGTGGATGCAAGGCTCGCCCAGGCCACGCGGCGCTGCCTGCTGCTGTGGCACCGCCTGCAGGAGAGCGGCGGCGTGCACAACTCGTACGCCGAGCGCGCCGTGGAGGCCGAGCGCGCCGCGCTCGCGGCCCAGCAGGCGGCCGCGCCGCCGGCAATCGCTCGGGCAGATGCCCCTGAAGCTGCGCCCAGCACACCACCGTCGGCGGCAGCTCCTACGCCCGCCGCGACGGCGGCCACGGAGGTTGCTGCCCGCGACCCGGACCAGCCCTGGATCGAGACCGCGCGTTGCTCCACCTGCAACGAGTGCCAGAACATCAACAACCGACTGTTCGCCTACAACGACAACCAGCAGGCGTACATCAAGGACCTGTCGGCGGGCAGCTATCGCCAGATGGTCGAGGCCGCGGAAGCGTGCCAGGTGGCGGTGATCCATCCCGGCAAGCCCTGGAACCCGAGCGAGCCGGGCCTCGCGGAGCTGATCGAGCGGGCGCGGCCCTTCCAGTAGAAAACGCGGCGCTTCACCGCTCGCGGCCCGCCGCCGGGCGCGAACCGCGAAGCCAGAAAACAAAAGACGGCGCCGAAGCGCCGTCTTTCTTGCTGCAGGGCCGACTCAGCCGCGCTGCGCGAGCGGCACCACGTCGCGGGCGGGGCTGCCCACGTAGAGCTGGCGCGGGCGCCCGATCTTGTACTCCGGGTCGGCGATCATCTCGTTGAGCTGGGCGATCCAGCCCACCGTGCGCGCCAGCGCGAAGATGGCGGTGAACAGCGGCACGGGAATGCCGATCGCCTTTTGCACGATGCCGGAGTAGTAGTCCACGTTCGGGTAGAGCTTGCGCGAGACGAAGTACTCGTCCTCGAGCGCGATCTTCTCGAGCGACATGGCGAGCTTGAACAGCGGATCGTCGTGCAGGCCGAGTTCGTGCAGCACCTCGTGGCAGGTTTCGCGCATGAGCTTGGCGCGCGGGTCGTAGTTCTTGTAGACCCGATGCCCGAAGCCCATCAGCTTCACCGAGCTGTTCTTGTCCTTCACCTGATTGATGAACTCGCCGATCTTGGCCACCCCGCCCTGCTTCTGGATGTCGTAGAGCATGTTGAGGCAGGCCTCGTTGGCGCCGCCGTGCGCCGGGCCCCACAGGCAGGCCACGCCCGCGGCGATCGCCGCGAAGGGGTTGGTGCCCGAGGAGGCGCACAGGCGCACCGTCGAGGTCGAGGCGTTCTGCTCGTGGTCGGCGTGCAGGATGAAGA
This sequence comes from Burkholderiaceae bacterium, assembly GCA_035454085.1. Classification (GTDB taxonomy): domain Bacteria; phylum Pseudomonadota; class Gammaproteobacteria; order Burkholderiales; family Burkholderiaceae_F; genus DAOTEJ01. The sequence goes on from DAOTEJ010000022.1 coordinate 30,619, forward strand.
TGCGGTCCATCGCGCGCACCAGCACGTCGTTGGGCTTGTACTCCTCGCACGGCGTGGCGAACATCATGCGCATGAAGTTCGAGGCGTACGACAGGTCGTTGCGCGGGTAGACGTAGGGCTGGCCCACCGTGTACTTGTAGGCCATCGCCACCAGCGTGGGCATCTTGGCGATCAGGCGGATCGCCGAAACCTCGCGCTGCCACGGATCGTTGAGGTTCATCGAGTCCGGATAGAAGGCCGAGAGCGCGCCGACCAGGCCGGTCATCACCGCCATCGGATGCGCATCGCGCCGGAAGCCACGCAGGAAGAACTGCATCTGCTCGTTGACCATGGTGTGGTTGGTCACGCGCTTGACGAAGGCGTTCTTCTGGTCGGCGGTGGGCAGTTCGCCGTTGAGCAGCAGGTAGCAGGTCTCGAGGTAGTCGCACTTGGTGGCGAGCTGCTCGATCGGGTAGCCGCGGTAGAGCAGCTCGCCCTTGTCACCGTCGATGTAGGTGATGGTCGAGTTGCACGAGGCGGTCGAGAGAAAGCCCGGGTCGTAGGTGAACTTGCCGGTCTTGCCGTAGAGCTGGCGAATGTCGATCACGTCCGGGCCGACGCTGCCTTGGTAGATGGGCAGCTCGAGGTTGGGCGTGCCATCGCTGAAAGTCAGGGTGGCCTTCTTGTCGGACGGGGTCAGTGCCATGTCGGCTCCTTGGTCGTTGCGCCCCGGGGCGCCTCAGGATGTGCGCAGCCGCGCGAGCAGACTGCGCATCGGAAGGGTGTCGATCGCGGCCGGAACGGCGGCGCGCTCCAGCAGCAGGTCGAGCAGTTCGTTGTCGGACAGATCCAGAAGAAGGTCGAAGGCGGCCACATCCTCGTCCGAGAGCCGGTCCTCGTGCCGATCGAGGAAGCGCGTGATCAGCAGATCGTTCTCGAGCAGGCCGCGACGCGCACGCCAGCGCAGGCGGCGGCGTTCAGCGGCGAGGATGGTTGCGGCTTGCATGTTTCAGACGGTGCGGCGAACCATCAGCTCCTTGATCTTGCCGATCGCCTTGGTGGGATTGAGACCCTTGGGGCACACGTCGACGCAGTTCATGATGGTGTGGCAGCGGAACAGGCGGTACGGGTCCTCGAGGTTGTCGAGGCGCTCGCCGGTAGCTTGGTCGCGGCTGTCGGCGATGAAGCGGTAGGCCTGCAGCAGGCCGGCGGGGCCGACGAACTTGTCCGGGTTCCACCAGAAGCTCGGGCAGCTGGTCGAGCAGCAGGCGCACAGGATGCACTCGTACAACCCGTCGAGTTCCTCGCGCTGCTCGGGCGACTGCAGCCGCTCCTTCTCGGGGGGCGGGGTGTCGTTGATCAGGAAGGGCTTGATCGAGTGGTACTGGTTGAAGAAGTGGGTCATGTCCACGATCAGGTCGCGAATCACGGGCAGGCCGGGCAGCGGGCGCAGCACGATGGGCTCGGCCAGCTCCCTGAGGTTGGTGATGCAGGCCAGGCCATTCTTGCCGTTGATGTTCATCGCGTCGGAGCCGCACACGCCCTCGCGGCAGCTGCGCCGGTAGCTGAGCGAGTCGTCCGTGTCGCTCTTGATGCGCATCAGCGCGTCGAGAAGCATCTTGTCGGTGGGCAGCAGCTCGACTTCGAGCTTCTGCATGTACGGCTTGTCGTCCTTGTCCGGGTCGTAGCGGTAGATCTCGAACTTCACCACGCGCTTGCCGGCGTGCGCGTTGACCAGGGCCTGGGACTCTTGCTTCGTGTTGGCAGTCATTTGGCGACCCTCAGAACGTGCGCTTCTTGGGCTCGAAGGTGGGAACGGTCAGGGGCTTCATCTGGACCGGCTTGTAGTCGAGGCGATCGCCGTCCGAGTACCACAGGGAGTGGCGGATCCAGTTCGCGTCGTCGCGCTCGGGGAAGTCGTCGCGGGCGTGCGCGCCGCGGCTTTCGGTGCGCGCCGCGGCCGAGGTGATGGTGGCCTTGGCCGCCTCGATCAGGTTGTCGAGCTCGAGCGCCTCGACGAGCGCGGTGTTGAAGACCTTGGACTTGTCACCGATCGACACCTTCTTCACACGCTCGGCGATCTCGAAGATGCGGGCGCGGCCCTCGTCGAGGATAGGTCCCGTGCGGAACACGCCGCAGTGCTTCTGCATGGTCTTGCGGATGTCGTTGGCGACGTCCTGCACCTTTTCGCCCGGGGCATTGGATTCGAAGCGCGCGAGGCGCGCCAGGGTCACGTCGCCCGCGTCGGCCGGCAGGTCCTTGTTTTCGCGCTTCTTGAGCCCGGACTCGACGATGTGATTGCCGGCGGCACGACCGAACACGATGAGGTCGAGCAAAGAGTTGGTGCCCAGGCGGTTGGCACCGTGCACGCTCACGCAGGCGCACTCGCCGATCGCGTAGAGGCCGTTGACCACCGCGTTGGGATTGCCGTTCTTGGGCGCGACGACCTGGCCGTGAATGTTGGTGGGAATGCCGCCCATCTGATAGTGGATGGTGGGCACGACCGGGATCGGCTCCTTGATCGGGTCGACGTTGGCGAACTTGATCGCGATCTCGCGGATCGAGGGCAGGCGCTTCATGATGGTCTCGGCCCCCAGGTGGTCGAGCTTCAGGAGCACGTGGTCCTTGTCGGGCCCGCAGCCGCGGCCTTCCTTGATCTCCTGGTCCATCGAGCGGCTGACGAAGTCACGCGGCGCGAGGTCCTTGAGCGTGGGCGCGTAGCGCTCCATGAAGCGCTCGCCGTTGCAGTTGAGCAGGATGCCGCCCTCGCCGCGCACACCCTCGGTGATCAGCACCCCCGCACCCGCCACACCGGTGGGGTGAAACTGCCAGAACTCCATGTCCTCGAGCGGAAAACCGGCGCGCGCGGCCATGCCCAGGCCATCGCCGGTGTTGATGAAGGCGTTGGTGCTCGCAGCGAAGATCCGGCCGGCGCCGCCGGTGGCCAGCACCGTGGTCTTGGCCTCGAGGATCATCACCTCTCCGGT
>DAOTEJ010000023.1:0-32824 GCA_035454085.1 Burkholderiaceae bacterium
GCACCTTCACCGAGGCCGTGGCGATCGCGCTCGAGCCCGCCGCGGCTCCCGCGCCCGCCCCTGCGCCGGCTCCCGCGCCGAAGAAGTAGCGTCAGCGAGTCCGCAAGTACAGAAGGGACCGCCGCGGCGGTCCCTTCTGCTTTTGGGTGGTAGTGCCCGCGCAGGCGGGCTCTAGTCCGGGGCCCGGCGGGGGTTGGCGGCGTGCACGCCCATTCGCCGGGGCCGTGGTGCGCGCGCCGAGCGGTGGCCCTAAGCGCCGAGGTGGCCGTCGCTTGGGTCCAGCCCCGCGCCGCAGGCATGGCAAAAGTGCGCATGCGCAGTGTGCTCGCGCTGCCCGCAGGCGGGGCAGACGCGCTTGTGCTCCTCGCGGCGCATCTTGCGGGTGGTCATCTCGGCCGTGACGATGGCCGCGGGCACCGCGGGCACCGCCCAGCCCAGCACCATGGTGATGCTGCCGATCGCCTTGCCGAGGTCGGTCTGCGGAATGATGTCGCCGTAGCCCACGGTGGTGATGGTGGTGATGGTCCAGTACACCGCCATGGGGATGCTGGTGAAGCCGTGCTGCGGCCCCTCGATCACGAACATGAGCGTGCCCACCAGGACGATCAGCAGGCACACCGTGCCCATGAACACCATGATCTTGCGGCGGCTGGCGTGCAGCGCCGAACCCAGGCTGCGGTACTCGCGGATGTATTCGGTGAGCTTGAGGATGCGGAAGATGCGCATCAGGCGCAGCACGCGCACGTCGATCAGGGCGTGCAGCTCGGGGAAGAAGAACGCAAGCCAGGTCGGCAGGATCGAGATCAGGTCGACCACGCCGTAGAAGCTGCGCGCGTAGCGCCACGGCCGCTCGACGCACGCCAGGCGCGCGGCGTACTCCAAGGTGAAGGCCACCGTGAAGAACCACTCGAGCGCCGTGAGTGTGTCGTGGTGACGCTGCGAGATGCTGGCCACGCTGTCGGCCATGACCACGGCGGTGCTGGCCAGGATGAGCAGCAGCAGGACCAGGTCGAAGGCGCGTCCCAGCCGGGTGTTGGTGCCGAACACCACCACGAACAGGCGGCGGCGCCATCCGCCGGCGGGGATCCCGAAGCGTTCCGCTTCCCAGGACTCCTCGATGGGGTCGTCTTCTTCGAGGGCGGTCGGGGCGTCCTGCGAGGGATTCATGCGCGTGGTGCCAGTCGGGCGACGGCGCAGCATAGCCGCGCGGCCGCCGCTCGCCCATCGCGGCGCAGGAGCGGGTGGCGTCATGGCACCTGGCGGGCGATGGGCGCCGGCGGCGGCCCAGATCGCTGTCCGGCCGGGCGGTGCTTCGTTTACGCTTGCGACGCCGCGCGCCTGGCCGGGGATCCCGCAGGGAACCGATCCGCAGCGCGGCCCCAGCCGGAACCCGACCATGCTCCTGTGCCAGATCAGCGACCCGCACCTCGTGCCCCCAGGCCGTCTGGCCTACGGGCGGGTCGACACGCCGGCCAAGCTCGAGCGCTGCGTGCACCGGATCCTGTCGCTGCCGCGCCGTCCCGACGCCGTGGTCGCCACCGGCGACCTCACCGATCACGCCACGGCCGAGGAGTACGGCCTGCTCGCCGAGCTGCTCGCGCCGCTGACCATGCCGGTGTACCTGCTGCCGGGCAATCACGACGAACGCGGCGCGCTGCAGGCCGCCTTCCCGCGGATGCCCTGGCTGCGCGGCGAAGATGGCTTCGTGCAGTACGCGGTGGACGATCTGGAGCTGCGCCTGGTCGTGCTCGACACCGTGGTCCCGGGCGAGCCCGGTGGCGCGCTGTGCGCGCGGCGCCTGGCCTGGCTCGACCGCACGCTGGCCGAATCGGACCGGCCCACGATCGTGGCCCAGCATCACCCGCCGATCGCCGCCGGCATGACCCTGATGGACAGCATGCGCCTGGCCCATCCCGAGGAGCAGGCCGCGGTGATCGCGCGCCACCCGCACGTCGAGCGCGTCATCGCCGGGCACTATCACCGCGCTTTTCACGCCCGCTTCGCCGGTACTGTTGCCTCGGTATGCCCGAGCACCGCGCACCAGCTCGTGGCGGACCTGCGCCCCGAGGCCGGGATGAGCTTCGCCTTCGAGCCTTCGGCCTTCCAGCTCCACCTCTGGACCGACGGCCGCCTCGTGACCCACACCCAGGTGATCGACGATTTCCCGGGCTGGGGCGAGCGTGACTGAGGCCGAAGCAATACCCCCCTGCCTGCGTGCCGGGGGCCGGAGCGGTCCCGCCACGATGCCCACGCCCGCACCGTCGAGGCTCCGTCCCCGAGGGCGCGCATGAGCAGCGAGGTGGTCGCGCGGCCGGGTTGGTGGGCCAGTCTCTTCGAACGCAACGGCATCGCCCGTGGCGACCTGGCAGGCGGCATCACCGCGGCCCTGGTCCTGCTGGCCATCGAGGGCAGCTACGGTCTGGTGGCCTTCAAGCCGCTGGGCGTGGAGCAGGGCCAGATCGGCTTCCTGATCGGGGTGTGGACTGCGGCCATCGCCACCCTGGTGACCTTCGTGCTCGGCGGGCGCGGGCCGCTGCTCAGTGGCACGAGCGCGGCGCTGGTGCTGCTGGTGCCGCCCCTGATCGCGGCCCTGCTCAGGGATCCGCGCTTCGTCACCGGCGACGGCCGGCCCTTCGTACCCATGGTGCTCGCCTACGTCGCGCTGGGGCTCGTGCTGGCCGGCCTGATCCAGATGGCGGTGGCGGCGCTGCGCCTGGGCGGCCTGGTGCGCTACGTCCCATACCCGGTGCACGCGGGCTACGTGAACGGCTCGGCGGTGCTGATGGTCGCCGCCATGGCGCCCAACTTCATGGGTCTGCCCGCGGGCCACGTGTGGACCGAGTGGGAACTCGCCAAGCCGCTGGCGCCGCTGGTGGCGCTCGCGGCCTTTTGGGTGGCGGTGCGTCCACCGCGCAGCTTGAGCCTGATCCCCGCCTACCTGCTGGCTCTCGGGGTGGCGACCTTGCTCCATCACGCGCTGGTCTTCACCCCGCTGGCGGGCGCGCTCGGCCCCCTGTTCGTGCCGCCGAGCTTCGCCTGGCCCGATGCCGGCATCCTGACCCCGGTGGTCGAGCGCCTGGGCGAGGGCGTGACCCGCGAGCACCTCGGGCCGCTGCTGGTCTTCGCCCTGGCCGTGGCCATGATGTCCAGCCTGCAGACCGCGCTGGCCGGCTCGACGGTGGATGAGCTCACCCGCGTTCGGGTCAACGGCGAGGGAGCGCTCTTCGGCCAGGGCATGGCCAACACCGCGCTGGGCCTGGTCGGTGGCGTGCCCAGCGCCGCGTCCACCACGCGCAGCAAGGTGAACCTCGAGGCCGGCAGCCGCACCCGCGCCTCGCGCCTGGTGTTCGCGCTCACGCTGGTCGTGCTGCTGGTGTTCGGGCTGCGCTTCATGAGCATCGTGCCCATGGCGGCGATCGCCGGCGTGTTCGCCGCCGCCGCCTACAGCCTGTTCGACGTCTGGACGCGGCGGGCCACGAAGGTGATGTGGGTGCAGAGCTGGCGCTGGCGTGCCCCGCGCAGCCTGGCGATCAACTACGCCGTGATGCTGCTGGTGGCCGGAGTCACCGTCTTCCTGTCGCTGCCGCTGGCCATCGCGCTCGGGACCCTGGTGGCGATGATCATGTTCATCCGCGCCAACGTGAAGGCGCCGGTGCGCCAGGTGGTGCACGCCGACCAGCGCAGCTCGCGCAAGGTGCGCCCGGCCGAGCAGACCGACATGCTGCGCGCGCACGGCCGGCGCATCGCCCTGGTGGAGCTCGATGGCGCGCTGTTCTTCGGCACCGCCGAGGACGCCGACGAAGAGATCGAGAAGCTCGCCCATGACGCGCAGATCATCATCCTCGACTTCAGCCGGGTGACCGACGTGGACGCGAGCGGCGCGCGCGTGCTGCTGCACGCCGCGCACGAGGTCGAGCATGCCGGCAAGGAGCTGCTGCTGGTGGGGCTGGGCCCGCGCGATGCGCGCACCCGCCTGATCCGCGACCTCGACGTGCAGGGCGCGCTGTCGGACGGCCACTTCTTCGCCGATGCCGACCGCGCCCTCGAGCATGCCGAGGACCGCCTGCTCGCCACCCTGGCCCCGGCCACGGCCCGGCACCGCGCACTCGTGCTCTCCGAGACGCTGCTCGGCGCGGGACTCACCGAGGCCGAGCTCGCCACGCTGGGCGCGGCGATGAGCGAGCGCTGCGTGCCCAAGGGCGCGGCCGTGTTCCGGCGCGGCGAGCCGGGCGACGCGCTCTATGTCTCGCTCGAGGGGCAGATCGGCATCTGGCTGATGGGAGCCGATCCGGCCGACCCCACCCTGGCGCGCCGCCTGGTGAGCTACGCCCCGGGCGTGGCGTTTGGCGAGATCGGCCTGCTCGAGGGGCGCGCCCGCTCGGCCGACGCGATCGCCGAGGAGGACGCCGTCGTGCTCGAACTCGCACGCGCCGACTACGAGCGCCTCACCGCCGAGCAGCCCGCCCTGGTGGGCAAGCTGCTGCTCAACCTTGGCCTGCTGCTCGCCTCGCGGGTGCGGGCCCTGACCAACGAACTGGAGTCCGCGCACCGCGCTGGCTAGAGGCTCCGGGGCTCGTCGTGCGCGGCGAGCCGGCCGGACGCCAATGGAGAAACGTCGCATGTCACACAGCCCGTGGGGGCAGGCGCACCAGGAGGCGTTGTTCGCCTCGCATCTCAACACGCTGTTCGGAGAATTCGGCCCGCGCCTGCTGCAGTTCGCGCGCGAGCGCGCCCAGTGGGTCAGCCTGCCCGCGGGCGAGGTGCTGATGCGCCAGGGCGAGCCGGGCGACGCCGCCTACCTGGCCGTCAGCGGCCGCCTGCGCGCCTACATCGCCGACGAGGCGGGACGCGAGCGCATGGTGCGCGAGATGGGGCGCGGCGAGATCATCGGCGAGCTCAGCCTCTACACCGGCGAGCCACGCTCGGCCACGGTGATCGCGGTGCGCGACACCGTGCTCGCGCGCCTTGACCAGGCGCAATTCCAGGAACTGCTGGCGCTCGATCCGCGGGTCTCGATGCTGTTCACGAGCCGTGTCATCCAGCGTCTGCGCACCGAGCACCTGCGGCGGCCCTGGCCGGCGCCGGTGACGGTGGCACTGCTGCCCGTCACCGCCGAGCCGGATGCCGCCCAGTTCGCGCGCGAGCTCGCCGCGCAGCTGGCGGCGCACGGGCGCGTGGCGGTGCTCGATTCCTCGGCGCCGCAGATCGCCGCGGCGGCTGCCGGCGCCACGCCGCAGGACGCGCGCGAAGCCGACGCGCGCGTGGCCCTGGCGATCGACGCGGTCGAGGCCGGGCACGACTTCGTGCTGCTGGTTGCCGACGCCGGGCCTTCCGACTGGACGCGCAACTGCGTGCACCACGCCGACGAGATCCTGCTGCTGGCCGACGCCACTGCCACGCCAGCGGTGAGTGCGCTGGAGCGCTCGGAGCTGCTCGATGGCGGGGCGCGGCTCGAGGCCGCGCAGATCCTGGTGCTCTTGCATCCCGCGGGGGCGCGGGTGGCGCGCGGCGCGCGTGCCTGGCGCGAGCGTCGGCCGGTGGCCGGGCACGTCAACCTGCGGCGCGGCCATGCCCCCGACCTCGCCCGGCTGGCACGCATCGTGGCGCGCAAGGCGGTGGGCCTGGTGCTGGCGGGCGGCGGGGCGCGCGGCTTCGCGCACCTGGGCATCTGGCGCAAGCTGCGCGAGGCGGGAGTCGAGCTCGACTTCGTGGGCGGCACCAGCATCGGCGCGCTGATGGCCGTGCCGATCGCTGCCGACCTGCCGATCGACGAGGCGCTGCCCATCGCGCGCCGCGCCTTTGCGAACAATCCCTCGAGCGACTACAACCTGCTGCCCCTGGTGTCGCTGATCAAGGGCGGGCGCATGAAGAGGGCGATGCGCGGCGCACTGGCCGAGATCGCCGGCGGCGAGGTCGACATCGAAGAGATGTGGAAGAGCTACTTCTGCGTCGCCAGCAACTACTCGCAGGCGCGCGAGCAGGTGATCGGGGGCGGCGGGCTGGAGCGCGCCATGCGCGCCACGGCCGCGATTCCCGGCGCCTTCCCGCCGGTGGTGATGGACGGCGACCTGCTGTGCGACGGGGGCACCTTCAACAACCTTCCGGTGGACGCGATGCGCCAGGTGCGCGGCGTGGGCTGCGTCATCGGCGTGGACCTGGGCGTGCACAGTGCGCGCCGCCTGGAGTTCGAGGACGTGCCGGGCAGCTGGGAACTGCTGCTCGACCGACTGCGGCCGCGCGCCAAGCGGCGCTACCGCCTGCCTTCGCTGGTGTCCTACCTGCTCAACGTGACGATCCTGTACTCGGTCTCGCGCCGCGACGAGGTGCGGCGCGCCTCCGACGTCTACTTCAATCCGCCGCTGTACAAGGTGGGGCTGCTCGACTGGTCGCGCTTCGAGGCCATCGTGGGGCAGGGCGAGGCTCACGCCGTCGAGGTACTGGCCGGGCTGGACGCGCGCCAGCGCGCCCTGCTCGGACTGGCGGCCTGAAGCCCGCGTTCCCGGGCGGCGCGGCGGCGTTGCGCCGCCGCCGCAGGGCGGCCGCCGGCCTGTGCGACCATAAGGCCTGCGCTGCCTAGGCGGCGCGCCGTTCACGCATCGACCGCCGCTTTCCGAAGGATCCCCATGCTTGCCCGAGCTCTTGCTGCCCCGCGCCTCGCGCGGCCGGCCCTCGCCGCCCTGCTGTGTGCCTGCGCCCTCACCGCCACCGCCGCCGACAAGGTGAAGGTGGGTTTCGTGTCCACGCTCTCCGGCCCGGGCGCCGCGCTGGGCGTGGACATTCGCGACGGGTTCAACCTCGCGCTCAAGCAGGCGGGCGGCAAGCTCGGCGGGCTGCCGGTCGAGCTGATCGTCGCCGACGACCAGAGCAACCCCGAGGTCGCGCGCCAGGCCGTGGAGCGCCTGATCAAGCGCGACAAGGTGGACTTCATGACCGGCATCGTGTTCTCGAACGTGATGCTGGCGGTGGGCCAGCCGATCTTCGCGTCCAAGACCTTCTACATCAGCGCCAACGCCGGCCCCTCGCAGTACGCGGGCGAGCAGTGCAACCCCTACTTCTTCAACGTTGCCTGGCAGAACGACAACCTGCACGAGGCGGTGGGCAAGACGGTGACCGACAAGGGCTACAAGCGCGTGGTGCTGATCGCGCCCAACTACCCCGCGGGCAAGGACGCGCTCACCGGCTTCAAGCGCTACTACAAGGGCGAGGTGGCGCAGGAGATCTACACCAAGCTCGGCCAGCTCGACTACGCGGCCGAACTGGCTCAGACGCGCGCCGCCAAGCCCGACGCCGTCTACATCTTCCTGCCCGGGGGCATGGGCATCAACTTCATCAAGCAGTACGTGGGCGCGGGCCTGTCGAAGGACGCCACGCTCTTCGGCCCGGGCTTCTCGGCCGACGAGGACGTGATCCGTGCGGTGGGCGAGCCCATGGCCGGGATGTTCAACTCCAGCCAGTGGGCGCACGACCTCGACAACCCGCAGAACCGCAAGTTCGTGGCCGACTTCCAGAAGGAATACGGCCGCCTGCCCTCGCTCTACGCCTCGCAGGGCTACGACGCCGCGCTGCTGATGGACGCCGCCGTGCGCGACACCAAGGGCAAGCTCGACGACCAAGAGGCCGTGCGCCGCGCCCTGCGCGCCGCCAACTTCAAGTCGGTGCGCGGTGCGTTCAAGTTCAACACCAACCACTACCCGGTGCAGGACTACTACCTGCGCGTGGTGTCGAAGAACGCCCAGGGCCAGGTGACCAACCGCACCCTGGGCACGGTGTTCAAGAACCACGCCGACGCCTACGTCGCGCTGTGCAAGATGCCCTGAGCGGGCGCGCCGCGTGACCGGCATCCTGTGGCTGGAGCAGGCCCTCAACGGCCTGCAGTTCGGCCTGATGCTGTTCCTGATCGCCGCGGGGCTGACGCTCGTGTTCGGCATCATGGACATGATCAACCTCGCCCACGGCTCGCTCTACATGGTCGGCGCCTACCTGACGGCGGCGGTGGCCGCGGCCACCGGCTCGTTTGCCGTGGCGCTGCTGGCAGGCGCCGCGGGCACGGCGCTGGTGGGCATGGCCCTCGAGGTCACGGTGCTGAGGCGGCTCTACACGCGTGACCACCTCTCGCAGGTGCTGGGCACCTTTGCGCTGCTGCTGATCGCCAACGAGAGCGTGCGCATGATCTGGGGCGAGCAGCCCGTGCCGCTGTCGGCGCCGGCGGCGCTGGCCGGCCCGGTGGAACTGCTGCCCGGCCTGCAGTACCCCGCCTACCGCCTGCTGATCATCGGCGTGGGGCTCGCAGTGGCGCTGGCGCTGTGGTGGCTGGTCACCCGCACCCGGCTGGGCATGCAGGTGCGCGCCGGCGCGGCCGACCGCGAGATGGCGCGCGCCATGGGCGTGAACATCCGCAGCCTGTTCACCGTGGTGTTCGGCCTGGGCGCGGCGCTCGCGGCGCTGGCCGGCGGCCTGCTCGGGCCGCTGCTGGCGGTGCAGGTGGGCATGGGCGAGAACATCCTCATCCTCGCCTTCGTGGTGATCGTGATCGGCGGCATAGGCTCGATCCGCGGCGCGCTGGTGGCGGCGCTGCTGGTGGGCATGGTCGACACGGTGGGCCGCACCGCCGTGCCGCTGGTGATGGGCGACGTGCTCGGGCCGGCCGCGGCCTCGGTGGCGGGGCCGGCGCTGGCCTCGATCCTCATCTACCTGCTCATGGCCGTGGTGCTGTTCGTGAAGCCCCAGGGCCTGTTCCCCGCCCATGGCTGAGCGCGGCGCGGCCGACGCGGTGCCGGGTGCGGCCGAGGTGCCGGACACGCCCTCGGCCGGGCGCGGCCTGCTCGACCAGCCGCTGCACGCCGGTGCGGCGCTGGGGGTGCTGGCCCTGCTCGTGGCGCTGCCGCCGCTGGCGCAGGCGCTCGACGGCGGCTTCTACGTGTCGTTCGCCACGCGCATCCTGATCTTCGCGCTGGCCGCCACCAGCCTGAACCTGCTGATCGGCTTCGGCGGCATGGTGAGCTTCGGGCACGCAGCCTTCGTGGGCCTGGGCGCCTACGCCGTGGGCGTCCTGATGCAGGCGGGCGTGAGCTCGGCGCTCGTCGCCTGGCCCGCGGCGGTGCTGGTGGCGGGGCTCTTCGCGCTGGCGATCGGCGCGGTCAGCGTGCGCACGCACGGCGTGTACTTCATCATGATCACGCTGGCCTTCGCGCAGATGCTCTATTACCTGATGGTGTCGCTGCGCACCTTCGGCGGCGACGACGGCCTGCCGCTGGCGGCGCGCTCGGGCCTGCCCTTCGGGATGGATGCCGCCAACGACACCACCTTCTACTACGTGGTGCTGGCGGTCTGCGCGGCGGCCTTCATCTTCGTGCAGCGCCTGCTCAACGCGCGCTTCGGCTTCGCGCTGCGCGCGATTGCCGAAAACGAGACCCGCATGCGCGCCATCGGCTTTCCGGTCTACCGCTATCGGCTCGCGGCCTTCACCCTGGCCGGTGCGCTGGCCGGGCTGGCCGGCGCGCTGCTGGCCAACCAGACCGGCCTGGTCACGCCCAGCACCATGCAGTGGACGCAGTCGGGCGCGCTGATGGTGATGGTGATCCTGGGGGGCGTGGGCCATCTGTGGGGCGGGGTGATCGGCGCTGCCGTGCTGCTGCTGCTGGAGGAGTTCGCCTCGGCGTGGACCATCCACTGGCAGCTTGGTGTGGGCCTCGTGCTGCTGGCGGTGGTGCTGGCCTCGCCCGACGGCATCGCAGGCGTGATCGCGCGCTGGCGGCGGCGATGAACACGCTGCTCGAGGTACGCGGCCTGACCAAGCGCTTCGGTGGCGTGCGCGCCAGCGACGGCGCTGCGCTGGACGTGGCGCACGGCGAACTGCACGCCCTGATCGGACCCAACGGCGCGGGCAAGACCACGCTGATCCAGCAGATCGCCGGTGCGCTCGCGCCCGACGCGGGCAGCATCGTTCTGGCGGGCCAGGACATCACCCACCTGCCGATGCACGAGCGCGTGCACCGCGGGCTGGCCCGCTCCTACCAGGTCACCAATCTGTTTTCCCGGCTGAGCGTGCTCGACAACCTCGCGCTCGCCGTGCAGGCGCGTTCGGGCTCGAGCCTGCGCTTCTGGCGGCCGGCGCGCAGCGAGGGGGCGCGCTACGCCGAGGCGGCCCGCGTGGCCGAACGGGTGGGCCTGGGCGCGCGCCTGGCGGTGAACGCGGCGGCGCTGGCGCACGGCGAGCAGCGCCAGCTCGAGCTGGGCCTGGCGCTGGCCACCAGGCCGCGCCTGCTGCTGCTCGACGAGCCCATGGCCGGCATGGGGCCGGAGGAGTCGGAGCGCATGGTCGCGCTCATCGATTCGCTGCGCGGCCAGTACACGGTGCTGCTGGTCGAGCACGACATGGACGCCGTGTTCCGCCTGGCCACGCGCATCAGCGCCCTGGTGGCCGGGCGCGTGATCGCCTGCGACACGCCGGGCGCCATCCGCGTGCATCCCGAAGTGCGCCGCGCCTATCTGGGCGAGGAGTTCGCCGCGTGAGCGCGCTGCTGCAGGTGCACGGACTGCAGGCCGGCTACGGCGCGAGCCAGGTGCTCTTTGGCGTCGACCTCGAGGTGCGCGAGGGCGAGGTCGCGACGCTGCTGGGCCGCAACGGCATGGGCAAGTCCACGACGGTGCGCGCCATTCTTGGCCTCACGCCGCCGAGTGGCGGCAGCATCGTCTTTGCCGGGCAGCGCATCGACGGCCTCGCGCCCGAGCGCATCGCGCGCCTGGGGCTGGCGCTCGTGCCCGAGGGCCGACGCATCTTCCGTACCCTGAGCGTGGAGGAAAACCTGCTGGCCTTTGCGCGCCCCGCGGCCGACGGCACGACGCGCTGGAGCGTGGCCGAGGTCTATGCCACCTTCCCGGCGCTCGCCGCGCGCGCCCGGCACCGCGGTGACCAGCTTTCGGGCGGCGAGCAGCAGATGCTGGCCATCGGCCGCGCCCTGATGACCCACCCGCGCCTGCTCATCCTCGACGAGGCCACCGAGGGCCTCGCGCCCCTGGTGCGCGAAGAGATCTGGCGCTGCCTGGCGCTGCTGCGCAGCCGCGGCCAGGCGATCCTGGTGATCGACAAGTACGTGCGGCGCCTGCTCGCGCTGGCCGACAGCCACACCCTGCTGGAGCGCGGCCGCGTGGTGTGGTCGGGGTCGTCGCGGGCGCTCGCGGCCGACGAGGAACTGTGGCAGCGCACCGTGGGCGTCTAGGGGCGGCGAGTCGCTGGCGGCACGGCGGCTAGAATCCGCGCCTCGCTGCGGGCCGCCCGCGGCGCCTCCTTGCAGCCACGCGCCGTGTCCTGCCCGGCCTCCTTCGCATGAATTCCGTCCGCACCCGCATCGCCCCCAGTCCCACCGGGATGCTGCACCTGGGCACGGCCCGCACCGCGCTCTTTTGCTGGGCCTACGCACGGCACCTGGGCGGGAAGTTCATCCTGCGCATCGAGGACACCGACCGCGAGCGGTCCACCGCCGAGGCCACCCAGGTGATCCTGGATTCCATGGCCTGGCTCGACCTCGACTACGACGAGGGCCCGGTCTACCAGATGGACCGCCTCGACCGCTATCGCGAGGCGGTGGACGCGATGCTCGCCGACGGCCGTGCCTACCGCTGCTACGCCAGCCGCGAGGAGCTCGAGGAACTGCGCGAGCAGCAACGCGCCCGCGGCGACAAGCCCCGCTACGACGGCCGCTGGCGCCCGGATCGCGCCGCGGGCCGCGCCGTGCCCGAGGGCGTGGTGCCGGTGATCCGCTTTCGCAACCCGGATGCCGGCGAGGTGAGCTGGAACGACGCGGTCTACGGCCCGATCAGCATCGCCAACACCGAGCTCGACGACCTGGTGATCATGCGCGGCGACGGCGTGCCCACCTACAACTTCGCCGTGGTGGTCGACGACATCGATATGGCGATCAGCCACGTGATCCGCGGCGCCGACCACATCAACAACACGCCGCGCCAGATCAACCTCTACCGCGCGCTGGGCGCCACGGTGCCGGTGTTCGCGCACCTGCCGCTGATTCACGGCCCCGACGGCGAGAAGCTCTCGAAGCGCCACGGCGCGGTGAGCGTGCTGGCCTACGCGGAGCAGGGCTACCTGCCCGAGGCGCTGTTCAACTACCTGGCCCGCCTGGGCTGGGGCCACGGCGACGCCGAGAAGTTCAGCCGCGCGCAACTGGTCGAGTGGTTCGACCTGGGCGCCGTGAGCCGCTCGCCCGCGCAGTTCAACCCCGAGAAGCTGCTCTGGCTCAACCACGAGTACATGAAGCAGGCCGACGACGCGCGCCTCGCGGGCCTGGTGGCCGCGCGCATCGGCGCGCGCGGCGGGCGCATCGAGGGCGGGCCGGAGCTGCTCAAGGTCGTTGCCCTGCTCAAGGATCGCGCCCGCACCCTCGAGGAACTGGCCGACGCGGCGATGCTCTTCTACGGCCCCTTCGAGCGCGACGCCGCGCTGCTGGCCCAGCACCTGGCCGGGCCGGCGCGCGACGCGCTGGCCCGATTCGCCGCCAAGGCCGGCGCCGTGCCCTGGGAGCGCGCGGCGCTGGGCCTGCTGGTCAAGGAGGTGGTCGGCGAGGCCGGGATCAAGCTGCCGCAACTCGCCATCCCCCTACGTGTGGCGGTGACCGGGCGCACCCAGACGCCGTCGATCGACGCCACGCTCGAACTCGTCGGGCGCGGCGCCGTGCTCGAGCGGCTGGCATCCGCCCTGGCGGACTAGCGCAATCCCTCGAATCGCTCGTTTGAGCGGTGCCGGAAAAGTCGCTACAATCCTTCGCTCTGTTGGGGGTATAGCTCAGCTGGGAGAGCGCTTGCATGGCATGCAAGAGGTCAACGGTTCGATCCCGTTTACCTCCACCAACGAATCAGGCCAGGTCGATCACGCCGCGTGAGCCGACCACCGACCGCACAGGTCCCCATCGTCTAGAGGCCTAGGACACTACCCTTTCACGGTAGGTACCGGGGTTCGAATCCCCGTGGGGACGCCACTTCAAAGGGGCCAGCGCAGCTGGCCCCTTTGTCATTTGCGCTCCCGAACCGAGTTAGTCCTACAGGCCGCGGGGCGAGCCTTGCCCATGCGTGCGCGGGTGCTAGCCTCACGCCTCGTCGGCGGGGCAGGCATGGGGCCGCCTCGGGGCCAGAAGTTTCGGAGACAAGTGATGACAGTTGGTGCGCGTTGGATGTTGGCCCTGCTGGCCGCGGTCATGGTCGGGTGCGCCAGCACACCGCCGGGCGCGGGGATCGTGGGCTCGGGGGTGGTGCAGTCGATCACCGAGGGCACCGAGACAGACCAGACCGCCAACGTGATCGGGGCCATTGGCGGCGCGGCGCTCGGCGCCTGGCTGGGCAGCAACATCGGCGGGGGCACGGGTCAGACCATTGCCACCGCCGCGGGTGGCGTGGCCGGTGGCATGGCGGGCAGCAGCGTGGCCGGCAACGCCGCCGGCGCCAAGCTCTTCTGGGACGTGCGGGTGCGCTTCGAGGACGGTGTGGACCGCGTCGTGCGCGTCTACGACCGCCCGGCCTTCAAGCCGGGCGACCGCGTCAGCGTGGCCAACGGCATGGTCAACCTGGCGCGCTGAAGCGCCTCAGCGCGCGGCGTTGCGTGCCGCGTGCGCATCCTTGAGGCGTGCCTCGGCCGCGGCCAGCGCTTCCTCGAGGCCGCGCATGCGTGCGTCGTAATCGGGCGACAAGCGCGAACCGCCGCCCGCCAGGCCCAGGCGCTCGCCGGGCAGGGGCTCGCGCCCGGATTCGAGCGCACGCCGCGCCTCATCCACGGCCCGCTGCGCATCGGCGATCTCTTGCCAAGCGACGTTGAGGTCCGCGGCTGCCGCGCCACCCGAGGCCGCGGGCGCCGCCGGGCGCCCGGCGGCGTTCTCCTGCACCACGGGCCGAGAAGCGGGCGCGGGAGCAGGCGTCGGGTTGGGCAGGCTGCTCGCGTCGCGGCGCTCGAGGATCGTGGCGTCACGCGGAGGGCTGTCGGTGAAGCCGATGCGGCCGTCTGCGTAGCGCACCTTGTAGATCACCGTCTGCGCCATGGCGGTGGTGGCGCAGGCCAGGGCGAGCAGCAGGGCGAACGAACGAACAGGGTGATGCAAAGTCATGGCGGGAGCCTCCTGCCGGCCACCCTACACCGCCGCGCGCGCCCGTGCCAAGCGATGCTCGCGCATGCAGGCGAGTCCTTGCGGCGGGGGCGCCGTGTGCGCCGTGCGGCCGCGAGCGCAGGCCCGGGCGCGCGCGAGCCGCTCGCTAGAATTCCGCGATGACCGAGACCGCCGTTCCGCCTTTCGTCCACCTTCGGCTGCACTCCGAGTTCTCGGTCACCGACGGCATCGTGCGCCTGGGCGACGCGGTCCAGGCGGCCGGAGCCGACGGCCAGGGCGCGCTCGCGCTGACCGACTTGGCCAACGTCTTCGGCGCGGTGCGCTTCTACAGCGCTGCGCGCAAGGCGGGCGTCAAGCCCATCCTCGGCGCGGATCTGTGGATCACCAACGACGACGACCGCGACCAGCCCTACCGCCTGCTCGTGCTTGTGCAGGATGGCGCCGGCTACCACCGCCTGTGCGAACTGCTCACCCGCGCGAGCCTGCACAACCAGCATCGCGACCGCGCCGAGGTGCGGCTCGAGTGGCTCGAGCAAGACGGCGGCGCGGCGGGCCTGATCGCCCTGTCGGGCGCGGCCGAAGGCGAAGTCGGCGCGCACCTTGCCGGCGGCCGGCGCGACGCTGCGCTGGCTGCCGCGCGGCGCCTGGCGGCGATCTTCCCCGGGCGCTACTACCTCGAGCTGCAGCGCGCCGGCCGTGCGGGCGACGAGGCGGCGTGCCGCGCGGCCCTGGCGCTGGCCGTCGAGCTCGACCTGCCGGTGGTGGCCACGCACCCGATCCAGTTCCTCGCGCCCGGCGACTTCACCGCGCACGAGGCGCGCGTGTGCATCGCCGAGGGCTACACCCTGTCCGACCCGCGCCGGCCCAGGCGCTACACCGCGCAGCAGTACTTCAAGTCGCGCGCCGAGATGGCCGCGCTGTTCGCCGACCTGCCGGTGGCGCTGGCCAACGCCGTCGAGATCGCGCGCCGCTGCAATCTCGAGCTCGTGCTGGGCAAGCCGCAGCTGCCGCGCTTTCCCACGCCCGAGGGCGTGAGCCTCGACGACTACGCGCGCCAGCTGTCGATCGAGGGCCTGGAGCGGCGTCTGGCGGCGCTCTACCCCGAGGCCGCCGCGCGCGACGAAGCCCGCCCGCGCTACGCCGCTCGGCTCGACATGGAGCTTGGCGTGATCGCCAAGATGGGCTTCTCGGGCTACTTCCTGATCGTGGCGGACTTCATCAACTGGGCCAAGGACAACGGCATCCCGGTGGGTCCGGGGCGCGGCTCGGGCGCGGGCTCGCTGGTGGCCTACAGCCTGGGCGTCACCGACCTCGACCCGCTGCACTACGACCTGCTGTTCGAGCGCTTCCTCAACCCCGAGCGCGTGTCGATGCCCGACTTCGACATCGACTTCTGCCAGGACAAGCGCGACCGCGTGATCGACTACGTCAAGCGCAAGTACGGCGCCGAGGCGGTGAGCCAGATCGCCACCTTCGGCACCCTGGGCGCCAAGGCCGTGGTGCGCGACGCCGGCCGCGTGCTCGACATGCCCTACACCAAGTGCGACCAGCTCTCGAAGCTGATCCCGCACAACCCGGCCGATCCCTGGACGCTCGACCGCGCGCTCAAGGAAGAGCCCGCGTTTCGCGAGGCGGTCGAGGCCGACGAGGAGAACGGCCAACTCATCGAGCTGGCGCGCCCGCTCGAGGGCCTGACGCGCAACGTCGGCATGCACGCCGGCGGGGTGCTGATCGCGCCGGGCAAGCTCACCGACTTCTGCCCGCTCTACGCCGCGGGCGGCGCGGCCGACTCGGTGATCAGCCAGTTCGACAAGGACGACGTCGAGGCCATCGGCCTGGTCAAGTTCGACTTCCTGGGCCTGACCACGCTGACCATCCTGGCGATCACGCTCGAGTACGTGCGCCGCCTGAACCCGGGGCTCGCGATCGACCTCGATCACCTGCCGCTCGACGACCCCAAGAGCTACGAGATCTTCAAGCGCGCCAACACCGCGGCGATCTTCCAGTTCGAATCGCGCGGCATGCGCGAGCTGCTCAAGCGCGCCAAGCCCGACCGGCTCGAGGACCTGATCGCGCTCAACGCGCTCTACCGACCGGGGCCGATGGACCTGATCCCCGACTACGTCGCGCGCAAGCAAGGGGGCCAGAAGGTCGAGTACCTCGATGCGCGCCTCGAGGAGATCCTGGGCGAGACCTACGGGATCATGGTCTACCAGGAGCAGGTCATGCGCATCGCGCAGACCATCGGCGGCTACTCGCTGGGCGGCGCCGACCTGCTGCGCCGCGCGATGGGCAAGAAAAAGCCCGAGGAGATGGCCAAGCACCGCGGCATCTTCGTGGAGGGCGCGGCCAAGGACGGCGTGCCGGCCAACGTGGCCACCGAGCTGTTCGACCTGATGGAGAAGTTCGCGGGCTACGGCTTCAACAAGAGCCACTCCGCGGCCTACGCCTACCTCGCCTTCCAGACCGCGTACTTCAAGGCGCACCACGCCGCGGCCTTCATGGCCGCCAACATGTGCGCGGTGATGGACGCCACCGACAAGCTGCAAGACCTGATCGACGACGCGCGCGACAACGGCCTGGCCATCCTGCCGCCCGACATCAACCTGGGCGGCTGGCGCTTCGAGCCAGTGGACGCCAGCACCATCCGCTACGGGCTGGGCGGGGTGAAGGGCACGGGGCAGGGGGCGATCGAGGCCATCGTCGCCGAGCGCGAGAGGAACGGCCCCTACCGCGACGTGTTCGACCTCGCGCGGCGCGTCGACAAGCAGCTCGCCAACCGCCGGGTGATCGAGGCCCTGGTGCGCGCCGGCGCGTTCGACGCGATCGACGACGACCGCGCCAAGCTCTACGCCAGCGTGGGCCGCGCCATCGAGGCGGCCGAGAACGCCGCCGCCAGCGCCGGCCAGGAGAGCCTGTTCGGCACGCCCGGCGAGGTCGAGCATGTGGTCGAGTACCTCAAGGTGCCGCGCTGGAGCGAGCGCGAGAAGCTCGCCAACGAGAAGCTCGCGCTCGGCTACTACTTCTCGGGCCACCTGTTCACCGAGTTCCGCGAGGAGGCGCGCCGGCTCGCGCCCACCCGGCTGGTCGACGTCAAGCCGGGGCGCGAGACGGTGCGCCTGGCGGGCATCGTGGTGAGCGTGCGCCAGCAGCAGACGCGCCGCGGCCGCATGGGCGTGCTGGTGCTCGACGACGGCAGCGCGCAGCTCGAACTGATGATCTATTCCGAGGTCTATGACCGGCGCCGCGCCCTGCTCAAGGAAGACGAGCTCGTGTTCGTCACCGGCAAGGTGCGCTACGACGAGTTCAACCAGCGCATGTCGGTCTCGGCCGAGGACGTGATCGACCTGGCCACGGCGCGCGCGCTGGCCCAGGCGCGGGTGGCGATCGACCTGGCCGAGCGCATCGACCCCGCGCGCCTGCGCCAGATGCTCGAGCCCTACCGCGTCAACGGCGGCGCGCCGGCCCCGGGTGCGCCGCGCAGCGCGGGCTGCCGGGTGGTCGTGAGCTACGCCAATGCCCGGGGCGCGGCCGAGATCGTGCTGCCCGACACCTGGCGCGTGGCCCCGCTGCCGCGCCTGCTCGAGGAACTGCAGGCCATGCCGCGCGTGCGTCGCGCGGCGATGCGCTACGACTAGGGCGCGCCGCCCTCGGCCAGGCCGCGTTCGGCGCGCGTCTCGCCCGAGCGCAGGCGCGCGCCCAGGCGCTCCCAGTTGACGCCCTCGCGGGCGCGGTCGTTCTCGCGGTGCCACAGGTGCAGCACCCCGGTGGCGTAGGCGCCTTCCTTGCGCCGCACGCCGGCGTTGAGCAGGCGCACCGCGAGGTCCGAGTCCTCGAAGCCCCAGCCCTCGAAGCTCTCGTCGAAGCCGTTGACGCGGGCGAAGTCGGCCGTCCACACGCCCAGGTTGCAGGTGCGCACGCGCTCCCAGTTGCGCGCGCCCAGCTTGCGCAGCGGCCCCAGCGCCACGCGCGCCAGGGGCGCGGTGCGGTTGATGCCGCCGGCGGCGCGCTCGGCGCGCCACTGCGCCGGTGTCCAGGCGTGGATCGGCGCGCGCTGCGCGAGCAGCTCGCGCGTGCGCGCTTGCGACAGCAGCACGCGGTTGCCCGCCACCATCCAGCCGGGCTCGGCCAGGCGCCGGTGCTGCGCAATCCAGTCGCTTCGGGGCACGCAGTCGCCGTCGAGAAAGATCAGGTACTCGCCGCGTGCCGCACGCGCCGCCCGGTTGCGCGCCGCCCCCGCGCGAAAGCCGCGATCCTCCTGCCACTCGTGCGCGAGCGGCACCGGAAAGTCCTTGGCCACGCGAGCGACGAGCTCGGCCGTGTCGGGGCGCGAGCCGTCGTCGGCCACGACCACCTCGAAGTCGCGCTCGCTCTGCGCCGCCAGGCCGGCGAGCACGGCGGCGAGCGCGTCGGGGCGGTTGTAGGTGGTGACGACGACGCTGATCACCGCGGCTTGTCCTGCTGCGCCGCGAGCCAGGCCTTGGCCACCCGGTAGTAGGTGCCCTCGGCGTTCGAGATCGCCAGCATCAGCCCGCGCCGCCCGTCGAGGAAGCCGGCGCGCAGCAGGTAAGTGCGCACGAAGGCCCAGGCCCCCTTGAGCAGCGCGCGCTCCAGGCTCGCGGGCCGGCCCGCGGCCACCAGCTCGCGCGCGCCGGCGCTGCTGTAGGCGTTGACCTTGGCGAGCACCTGATCGAGGTCGCGGAAGGACTCGTGGCGCAGCGCGGGCGTGAGCGTGCCCACGGCGCCGGGCACGATGCAGCGCTCGTGGATCTCGCCCTCGTAGCGGCTGCCCGCGCGGCGCATGAGCCGCGTCACGTGATCGGGCCACCAGCCGCCGTGGCGCATGTCCTGGCCGCAGTAGCTCGACAGCCGCGGCATGCGAAACGCGGCGTGCGCCCCGGGTGCGGCCAGCGCGGCGCGGATCGCGTCGGCCAGTTCGGTCGGCACCCACTCGTCGGCGTCGACCATCAGCACCCACTCGCCGCGCGCCGCCGCCAGCGCGCGGTTGCGCTGCGTGGCGAAGCCGCGCCAGTCCGGGTCGAGCAGCACGCGCGCGCCGCACGCGGCGGCCAGTTCGCGGGTGCGGTCGGTGCTGCCCGAGTCCAGCACCAGCAACTCGTCGCAGAACGCGAGCGAACGCAGGCAGCGCTCGATCTGGCGCTCCTCGTTCTTGGTGATGACGGCAGCGGTGAGTTGCACGGGCAGGTGGGGCAGGCGGGGCAGGGTGGCGGGCGCAGTCTAAGCGAGCGGCCGGCGGCGCAGCGCCCTGACCCGCTGCGTTGCCGCGTCGGCGCCGCGTCGGCGTCAGGTCGGCTCCAGCCGCTCCCGCTTCGCTGGCCGGCCCTGCGTGCACCGGCCAGTGCGCGGGGCGCGGCAGCCGTGCGATATCGTGCGCCCTGCATCACGCCGCGCTCGTCGCCTCGCGCGGCCCGCGCCCGCTCATGCCCGCCACGCCCGCTCCTGCTCCCGACCTGCTTGCCCCGGCCTCGCGCTACGGCCGCACGATGCTCGACGCTGCGCGCTGGTCGGTGGTCGGCATGGCGGCGGTGCTGCCGTTCTCCACCGCGGCGACCAACGTGTTCATGGCGCTCGCGCTGATCGCCTGGCTCGCCTCGGGCCAGGTGCTGGCCTCGGTGCGGCTGATGGCGCGGCAGCCGGTGGCCGTCGGCGCGACGCTCGCGGTGCTGGCCCTGTGTGCCGGGGCGCTGTGGTCCTCGGCGCCGCCCGAGGCCTGGGCCGAGGCGATCTCGAAGTACCGCAAGTTGCTGCTGCTGGCCCTGCTGGTGGTGCTGCTGGGCGACTGGCGCTGGCAAAGCCGCGTGCTGCTCGCCTTCTTCGGCTCGGTCGCGGTGCTGCTGCTGGTGTCCACCGGCATCTACCTGGGCGTGCCCGGCCTGCCCGAGATGGACTGGTACCAGGGCGCGATCGTGCGTCGCAGCCACATCACGCACTCGACCATGATGGCGCTGCTGGTGCTGGCGAGCGGCGTGTTCGCCTGGCGCACGCGAGTGCCCTGGCAGCGGGGCGTGGCGCTGGCGATCGCGGCGCTGGCGCTGGCCAACATGCTCACCATGATTCACGGCCGCACCGGCTACCTGCTGGTGGCGGCGCTGCTGCTGTGGGCGGGGCTGCAGCGCTTCGGGTGGAAGGGCGCGGTGGCCGCGCTCGCCCTGGGCGCCACGGTGGCGGTGACGGTCTACTCGACCGTGCCCAGCGTGCGCCAGCGCGTCGACATGGTGCGCAGCGACCTGAGCGAGTACCGCAGCGGCGAGATCATCAGTTCCTCGGGCGTGCGCCTGCACTTCTACAAGCGCGCCATCCAGATCCTGCGCGATCACCCCTGGCTCGGCACCGGCACCGGCTCGTGGAGCGTGGAGTACGAGCGGCGCAACGCCAACGACCCCGAGATCCTCAAGACCTTCCCGGGCCTGGGCAATCCGCACAACGACTACCTGCTCATCGGGGTGCAGTTGGGCCTCGCGGGCATCGCGCTCTTCGTGGCCGCGCTGGTCGCGCTGTATCGCCTGGCGGGCCGGCTACCCACGGCGCGGGCGTGGCTCGCGCGCGGCACCCTGGTGGCCTACGCCTCGGGCGCGCTGGTCAATTCCTTCTTGTGGGACGCGGCCGAGGGCACGATCTTCGTGCTGCTCATCGGCGCGCTCTTCGCCGGGCCTTGGCCACCGCGCGCGGCCGGCTCTGACGCGGCTGGCTCGGGCGCAGCCAACTCAGGCGCGGCCGGCTAGCGACTCGATTGCCGCCAGCACCGGCGCGGCGGGCAGTTCGTCGAGGCACTGCGCGCGGCTCGCGCGGTGGCGATCGCAGCCTTCCTGCTGGCAGGGCACGCAGGGCAGGGCATCGTTTTGCAGCAGGATCACCTGGCCGCGCGCCTGCAGCGCGCCGCGCGAGGCGTAGGCCGCGCCGTCGCGCGCCGGCCAGGGGCCCCAGATCGCCGGATCGGTGGGCCCGAAGATCGCCACCGTGGGCGCGCCGCAGGCCGCCGCCAGATGCGTGGTGGCCGTGTCCACGCCCACGAACACGCGGGCGCGTGCCAGCAGCGCCGCGGTGGCCGCGAAGTCGAGCCGGCCGTCGATGCGCTGCACCTCGTCGTCGCCCAGTCCGGCGAGCAGTTGGTCGAGGTAGTGCGCCTCTTCGGGCGCCGGGCCGCCGGTGACCAGCACGCGCAGGCCGCGCGCGCGCAGGGCCTGGATCACCGCCAGCCAACCCGCGCGGGTCCACTGCTTGTAGCGGAAGCGCGGCGCCGGGTGGATCACCGCGTAGGCCGCGCCCTCGATGTCCACCGCGCAGGCGGCGAGCACCGCCGCGCGGCCATCCGGCGCGCGCGGCGGCACGACCACCGGCGCGGCCTCGATGCCGAGCAGCGCGGGCAGGCGCATCGCATCCAGCACCACCGCCGCAGGAGCGGGGCCGGCGGGCACGGCGTCGAACAGCGCGCGCTTCCACCAGGCCTTGCCCGCCTCGGGCGGCAGGAAGCCCAGCCGCTGCCGCCCCGCGGCCCAGGCGAACAGCGCCGGGCGCGTGCCCGATTGCGTGGCCAGCGCCAGGTCGTAGCGCCGCCACAGCGCGCGCATCAGCGCGAAGGTCTGCGCGCGGGTGGGGCGCTCGGGCAGCGTGATCACGCGGCGCAACTCGGGGTTGCCGGCCAGGATGGGCCGCGCCGAGTCGAACACCAGCATGTCCACCGCGCACTGCGGCCAGCGCTGCTTGAGCGCGTGCACCACCGGGGTGGCGAGCAGCGCGTCGCCCAGGTAGCGAAGAGAGATCACCAGCGCGCTGGCCGGCGCGCGTTCGAGCGCCAGGCTCACGGTCGGGCCAGCGCCTGGTCGATGGCTGCGAGCACCGCGGCGGGCTCGGGCCAGGCGTTCATGGCGCCCACGCCCAGCGCGCGCGGATTCCACGGGCCGGTGCGCGCCGCCTCGGTGACTCCGAAGATCGTCACCTGGCGCGCGCCCACGGCCGCGGCCACGTGGCTCACGCCCGAGTCGTTGGCCACCACCACGGCGGCGCGCGCCGCCAGCGCGGCGTAGGCGCCCAGCGTCACCGCAGGCAGGATGCGCGCGCCGGGCAGCGCGGCGCGGGTGGCCTCGGCCTCGTTGGGCGGAGGCAGGGCGATGGGCTCCAGCCCGCGCGCGCGCAGGGGCTCGACCAGCGCGGCGAACTGCGGCCAGTGCTTGACGCGGCCCTTGTGCAGACCGGTGGCCACCGGCGCGAGCAGGGCGTAGCGGGCGGGAACGCCGCCTTCCTTGAGGGCACGATTGGCCGCGGCCTCGTGGCGCCGCGCCAGCGTCAGCCCGAGCTCGGGAGCCGGGCCGTCGGCCTTGAGCGGCAGACCCCAGTGCACCAGCGCACCCGCGGCCACGCGCCAGAAGCGCTCGACCTCGTGCATCGGCGGCGGCTCGGGCAGGGCGGCCTCGAGCAGCCAGCCGCGCCCGTCGGTGGCCAGGCCCGCGGACCGCGCGCCCGCCATGCGAAACAGCAGGGCCGAGCCGATCGAGTTGGGCAGCAGCACCGCGCGCGGCGCACCGCCGAGTTGCGCGGCCAGGGCCCGCATGCGCTGCGTGTCGCTCACCACCGGGCCCTCGATGGGCTCGAAGCGCCAGCCCAGCCCGGCGAACAGATCGCCCGCCCAGGCCTTGCCCACCAGCACCGGGGCGAGTCCGGCCTGCGCCAGCAGGCGCACCGCCGGCAACGCCATGCAGGCATCGCCCACATGGTTGGGCAGGCGCACGAGGACGGTTGGCATGGATCGAGGCTGGCGCAGCGGCGCCCTTACACTGAGGCTTCGAATTGTAGGGCGGCTCGCGCGCCGCCCCGTCTTCATGGCCAAGTTCTCAGTCTCTGCCCTCGTCAACGACCCCAGCCTGCGCCGGCTCTTTGCCTACCTGCCGCGCCACCGGCGCCTGATCGGCTACGCGCTGATCGGGCTGGTGGTGGCCGCGGCGTCGTCGTCGCTCATCGCCCTGCTGCTGGGCAAGCTCACCGACATGAGCTTCTACGAGAAGCACAGCATGGTGGTGGTGTGGGCGCCGCTGGCGCTGGTGGGCGTGTCGCTGCTGCACGGCAGCTCGACCTTCGGCAGCTCGTACCTGTTGCAGCGCGTGTCGCAGTCGGTGCTGGTGGAGCTGCGCGGCCAGATGTTCGAGCGCGTGCTGCGCTGGCCGGCGGCCACCTACCAGCGCTATCCGTCGGGCACGGTGATCTCGAAGTTCGTGAACGAGGCCTCCAACGCGCTCAACCTCGCGGCCGAGGTGCTCACCACCCTGGTGCGCGACACGCTCACCGTGATCGCCCTGGGCACCATTCTGGTGTGGCACAACTGGCAGCTCACGCTCGTGACCCTGGTGCTTGCCCCGCTGATCGCGGTGGTGCTGCGCTTCACCAGCAAGCGCCTGCGCCGCCTGGCCAGCGGCAACCAGGAGGCGCTGGGCGAGATGACCAGCACCCTGCAAGAGGGCTACGAGGGCCAGCGCGTGGTCAAGATCTACGACGGCTACGCCTACGAGCACGAGCGCTTCGGCGACCTCAACCGCCGCCTCCAGGGCCTGGCCATGCGCATCCAGGTGGCGTGGTCGGCGGGCACGCCGCTCACGCAGTTCGTGGCCATGTGCGGGGTGGCCGTGGTGGTGGCGGTGGCGCTGCTGCAGGCGCAGACCGGCAAGCTGACCATCGGCCAGTTCATGACCTACCTCTCGGCCATGCTGCTCATGCTGCCGCCGCTGCGCCACCTGGCGGCGATCAACGCCTCGGTGGCGCGCATGGCCGCCGCGGCCGACAGCGTGTTCGCCATGATCGACGAGCCCGTCGAGCAGGACCCCGGCTCGCGCACGCTGGGCCGCGCGCAGGGCGCGGTGGAGTTTCGCGACGTGGTGTTCCGCTACCCCGGCGCCGAGCAGGACGCGCTCTGCGGCTTCAGCCTCGCGGTGCAGCCCGGCGAGATGATCGCCCTGGTGGGCGCCTCGGGCTCGGGCAAGACCACGCTGGTGAACCTGATCCCGCGCTTTTTGGCGCCCACCGGCGGCGAGATCCTGTTCGACGGCGTGCCGCAGAGCGAGCTCACGCTGGCGAGCCTGCGCGCGCAGATCGCGCTGGTGTCGCAGGACGTGGTGCTGTTCGACGACAGCATCGCCGCCAACATCGCCTACGGCGCGCAGCGCAGCGCCAGCCGCGAGCAGATCCGCGCCGCGGCCGAGGCCGCCTACCTGCTGCCCTTCATCGAGAGCCTGCCGCAGGGCTTCGACACGCGCGTGGGCGAGGGCGGGGCCAAGCTCTCGGGCGGGCAGCGCCAGCGGCTGTCCATCGCGCGCGCGCTGCTCAAGGACGCGCCCATCCTGCTGCTCGACGAGGCCACCAGCGCACTCGACACCGAGAGCGAAAAGTTCATCCAGGCCTCGCTCGACAAGCTGATGAGCGGGCGCACCAGCTTCGTGGTGGCGCACCGGCTCTCGACCATCGAGCACGCCGACCGCATCGTGGTGATGGAGCACGGCCGCATCCAGGAGGTGGGCCCGCACGCCGAGCTGCTGGCCGCGGGCGGCATCTACTCGCACCTGTACCGCATCCAGTTCGCCAACCCGCAGGAGGCCGCATGAACCCGATCAGCCGCTTCCCCGTGCCGGAGCTGACCGACCTGCCCGAGGACGTGCGCGCGCGCATCCTGGCGGTGCAAGAGAAGGCCGGCTTCGTGCCCAACGTGTTCCTCGCCTTCGCGCACCGGCCCGAGGAGTTCCGCGCCTTCTTTGCGTACCACGACGCGCTGATGGAGAAGGACATTGGCCTGACCAAGGCCGAGCGCGAGATGATCGTGGTGGCCACCAGCGGCGCCAACCGCTGCCAGTACTGCGTGGTGGCGCACGGCGCCATCCTGCGCATCCGCGCCAAGAACCCGCGCGTGGCCGACCAGGTGGCGCTCAACCACCGCCGCGCCGAGATCACGCCGCGCCAGCGCGCCATGCTCGACTTCGCGATGAAGGTCTCGCAGGCCTCGCACGAGGTCGAGGAAGCCGACTTCGCCGCCCTGCGCGCCCACGGCTTCGACGAGGCCGCGATCTGGGACATCGGCGCGATTGCCGCCTTCTTCGCGATGAGCAACCGCATGGCCGACCTCATGGCCCTGCGCCCCAACGACGAGTTCTACCTGATGGGGCGCCTGCCGCCGCCGCCCAAGGGCAAGGCGCAGTGAGCAGCGCGTTGGGCGCCGCTGCCCGCGTGGTGGCGCGCGGCCTGGGGGCCGCCGCGCTCGCACTGCTGGCCGCCTGCGCCGCGCCGCCTGCCGCACCCGACGCGCCCGCCAACGCCCTGGCCGTGCACGGCCTGCTGGTGGTGCCGCCCGGCGCCGCGCCGGGGGCGGATGCCCAGGCCGTGGTCGAACTGCGCGCGGTGGCCGAGGCCCAGTCGCCCGGCCCCGTGCTGGCCGAGTCGCGGGTCGCCTTGCGCGGATCGGGCGGCGCCGTGCCCTTCGAGCTGGTGGTGCCGGCCGATCGGCTGGGCACGTCGCGCACGCTGCGCCTGCGCGCCGCGGTGGCCAGCGGGGGGCGAGTGCAGTGGCTCAGCGAGCCGCGCGAGCTGCCCGCGCGGGCCGGCCGGGTGGACCTGGGCCGCATCGAGCTCGCGCCCGCGAGCCTGGATGCCTTTGCCACCGCCCTGCAATGCGGCGAGCTGCGCATCGTGATCGGCTACACCCAGGACGCGATGCGCCTGCGCATCGCCGGCGACGCCGGCCGCATCATGCAGCCCGTGGGCGGCACGCGCATCTTCGAATCCGCCGCCGAGCCCGGCACGCGCCTGGAACTGGACAGCCGCACCGCGCGCCTGACCTGGAAGGGCCGCACCTGGCCCGAGTGCGTGCAGGTGCCGCTGCGCGATGCGGATGCACGGGTGGTGCGGTGAGTTCGATCGATATCGGCGAGCCCGTAGGTCTGCGTGCAGGAATGGATCTGTCGCTGCGGACTCTTGAGGTCTCGTTCACGTTACTTGACGAGGAAAGCTGCCCTGAGTAGAGCCTACTTCCACGCGTCGATCGAAGACTTCCTTCACTTATCGAGTGACGCAGTCATCGGGGCGCTGACTCGACGCAGCGAGTTCGCAGTCGAACTCAGTCAGGTCGGGGCATGGCGCTCGCAGGTCCATGTTCTGAAGGAAGCGCTTGCCGCATTTCCTGGGCGCGGCCAAGTCTTGCTTGAGTATGTGCTTCCCCGCATAGGGCGGCGAGTTGACGTGATCTTGGTGATGGATCACCTCGTTTTCGTCATTGAATTCAAGGTAGGCGAAGCGACGTTCTCCCGTCACGCGATGGATCAGGTGTGGGACTACGCCCTCGATCTGAAGAACTTTCATGAGCCGTCGCACGCGGTCGACCTCGTCCCACTGCTGGTGGCAACGGACGCGAAGACGTCCAACGCGGACTATGTGCCGCCCCAACACGATGGCGTCTACGCGCCGGTGCCAATTGGCGCCGGAGGACTGCAGCGCGCGATTCAGACCTACCTTGAGCAAACGCGCGGACCCTCCGTGGATGGACTCGCTTGGGCGGCGGGTCGATACAGTCCAACCCCAACGATCATCGAGGCTGCTCGCGCGCTGTACCAGAAGCACTCGGTTGCAGAGATTTCGCGTAGCGACGCGGGGGCAACAAACCTCTTGGTCACCTCGCAATATGTGGCGCAGGTGATCGCTGATGCGCAAAGCCGCAAGCAGAAGGCAATTTGCTTGCTGACGGGTGTCCCGGGCGCCGGCAAGACCTTAGTGGGCTTAGACGTGGCGACTAGGAACATGGATCCAGCGGGCGATCTCTACAGCGTCTTCCTGTCAGGCAACGGTCCGCTGGTGGCCATCTTGCGGGAGGCGCTCGCGCGGGATCACGTGGCGCGCGAGGCCGCGGCGGGCAGACGCCTCGCCAAGGGGCAAGCACGCCGCGAAGTGGAAGCGTTCATTCAGAACGTTCATCACTTTCGCGACGAGGGACTGAGCAATCCTGCTGCGCCCGTGGAGCACGTGACGATTTTCGATGAGGCACAGCGAGCTTGGAATCGCGATCAGACGGCCTCGTTCATGAAGAGAAAGCGAGGTCGTAGCGACTTCGACGTCTCTGAGCCCGAGTTCCTGATTTCTTGCATGGATCGGCACGGGGACTGGGCGGTCATCATTTGCCTAATAGGCGGCGGCCAAGAGATCAATACCGGCGAAGGCGGGATCTCGGAGTGGATTCACGCGCTCAGATCGCGGTTTCCACATTGGTTGGTGCACGTGTCGCCCAGACTCGGCGATGCCGAGTACGGCTCGGGCGAGGCGCTCCACTTGCTCGACGAGCACACGTCAGTGACCTACGACGAAGCCTTGCACCTCAACGTCTCGATGAGGTCCTATCGCGCGGAGCGCGTATCGGATTGGGTGAAGCAAGTGCTCGATTTGGAGCTTGAGGAGGCCAGTGGGACCTTAAGTAGCCTGATCGGACGCTATCCCGTCGCCTTGACTAGAGACGTCAGTCTCGCGAAGCGTTGGCTCAAGGCGCGCGCGCGAGGTAGCGAGCGGTACGGACTAATGGTTTCGTCGCAGGCCCAGCGGCTTCGACCGCACGCGATCGATGTCAGGGCGCCCGTGGATCCGGTTCACTGGTTCTTGGACTCGAAGGATGATGTGCGCTCCTCCTATTACCTCGAGGACGCGGCAACAGAATTTCACGTCCAGGGTCTTGAGGTGGACTGGGCCGCGATCGTGTGGGATGCGGACTATCGGTACACAAAGAGAGGTTGGGAGCACTGGTCCTTCGTTGGCGACCGGTGGCAGAGGATCAAGAAGCCAGAGCGGCAGCTCTATCAGAAGAACGCCTATCGCGTGCTTCTCACCAGGGCGCGACAAGGGATGGTTCTCGTCGTGCCCAACGGGGACGTAGAAGATCCTACCCGTGACCCAACTTTCTATGACGAGACCTATGCGTACCTACGCAGCCTCGGCATCCCTGAACTGGATTGAAGCCATGGACGCGATCGGGAAGCGCGACATGCGCGAGTAGATCAGTAGGGCAGGAGGTGGGTTAACAAGACGTAGGACCGGATCGCACGTTTCTGCGACTACGCCCTACATCAGCACAATGTCGTACTGCTCCTGGTGGTACGCGCCCTCCACCTGCAGCGACACGCGCTTGCCGATGAAGTCCGAGAGCTGCGCCAGGGACTGCGACTCTTCTTCCAGGAACAGGTCCACCACCTGCTGCGAGGCCAGCACGCGGAACTCGCGCGTCTCGCTGAAGGCGCGCCACTCGCGCACCACCTCGCGCAGGATCTCGTAGCACACGGTGCGCGGGGTCTTGAGCGATCCGCGGCCGCGGCAGGTGGGGCAGGGCTCGCACAGCACGTGGGCCAGAGACTCGCGGGTGCGCTTGCGCGTCATCTCCACCAGGCCCAGCTGGGTGAAGCCGTTGACGGTCATGCGCGTGCGGTCGCGCGACAGCGCACGCTTGAACTCGGCGAGCACGGCGTCGCGGTGCTCGGCGGCGGCCATGTCGATGAAGTCCACGATGATGATCCCGCCCAGGTTGCGCAGCCGCAGCTGGCGCGCGATGGCCTGGGTGGCCTCGAGGTTGGTCTTGAAGATGGTCTCGTCGAAGTTGCGCGTGCCCACGAAGCCGCCGGTGTTCACGTCCACCGTGGTCATCGCCTCGGTCTGGTCGATCACCAGGTAGCCGCCGCTCTTCAGGTCCACGCGGCGCTCGAGCGCGCGCTCGATCTCGGTGTCGATGGAATACACGTCGAACAGCGGCCGCTCGCCCGTGTAGTGCAGCAGGCGCTCGGCCACCTGGGGCACGTACTGCGCGGCAAACTCGCGCAGCTTGATGAAGTTCTCGCGCGAGTCCACCTGGATGCTGGCGGTCTCGGGGGTGACCATGTCGCGCAGCACGCGCTGCGCGAGCGAGAGCTCCTGGTACAGCAGGCTGGGCGCGGCGCGCAGGCGGCTCTCGTCGCGGATGCTGCCCCAGAGCTTGGCCAGGTAGGCCAGGTCGGCCTGCAGGCCGGCCTCGTCGGCGCCCTCGGCGCTGGTGCGGATGATGTAGCCGCCGGCCTCGTCGGCGGGCTTGAGTCCGGCCACCAGCGCGCGCAGGCGCTCGCGCTCGGGCTCGTCCTCGATGCGCTGGCTCACGCCGGTGTGCGGGTCCTGCGGCAGATACACCAGCATGCGCCCGGCAATGCTCACCTGGGTCGACAGGCGCGCGCCCTTGGTGCCGATCGGGTCCTTCATCACCTGCACCACCAGGGTGTCGCCCTCGCGCAGCAGGCGCTCGATGGGCGGCGGCTTGTCGGCGCTCATCTGGCGGTATTCCCAGATGTCGGCCACGTGCAAGAAGGCGGCGCGCTCCAGGCCGATGTCCACGAAGGCCGACTGCATGCCCGGCAGCACGCGCGCCACCTTGCCCAGGTAGATGTTGCCCACCAGGCCGCGGTTGGCGCTGCGCTCCAGGTGAAGTTCCTGCACGGCACCCGCCAGCAGCACCGCGACGCGGGTCTCCTGGGGCGTGAGGTTGATGAGGATGTCTTCCACGGCTGGCTCTTCGCGGGCGGCGTGCCCGGCCCGAGGATAGCCGCTGCGGCGCCCTAGACCACGCGCACGCCGAGCTGGGCGAGCAGTTGTGCGGTCTCGAACACGGGCAGGCCCATGATCCCGGTGTAGCTGCCCTCGATGTGCTCGACGAAGGCGCCCGCCAGGCCCTGGATGCCGTAGCCGCCGGCCTTGTCGAAGGGCTCGCCGCTGGCGATGTAGCGGCGGATCTCGTCGTCGGCCAGCGCGCGGAAGCGCACCGTGGACACTGAAAGGGTCTCGAGCACCGGCCCTTCGGTGGCCACCGCCACGGCGGTGCGCACCTCGTGGCTGCGGCCCGCCAGGCGCTTGAGGAAGGCGGTGGCCTCGACCGCGTCGGCCGGCTTGCCCAGGATTTCGCCGTCCACGATGACCACCGTGTCGGCGGCCAGCACCGGGCGCGGCAGCATGCCGCGCATGCGCGTGACCTGCGCCCCGAAGGCGGCCTTCTCGCGCGCGGTGCGCTCCACATAGCGCTCGGCGGGCTCGTCGGCGTGCTGCAGCTCGTCCACGTCGGCGCCGCGCGGCCCGGCCAGGCGCAGCAGCAGCGGGTCGAAGCGCACCCCGATCTGCTTGAGCAGTTCGCGGCGGCGCGGGCTGCGCGAGGCGAGGTAGATGGGTGTCATGCGCAGGCCCTCAGGCGCGGTGGTAGGGGTGGCCCACGAGCAGCGACCACGCGCGGTAGAGCTGCTCGGCCAGCAGCACGCGGGCCAGGGCGTGCGGCAGCGTCATGGAGCTCAGGCGCAGCCGGGCGCGCGCGCCGCGCTTGAGCTCGGGGTCCAGCCCGTCGGCCCCGCCGATCAGAAAGGCCAGATGCTCGCCGGCGTCGCGCCAGCGGCCCAGCGCGGCGGCGAACTGCGCCGTGGTCCAGTCATCGCCGCGCTCGTCGAGCGCCACCACCAGGTGCCCCGCGGGCACGGCGGCGCGCAGGCGCTGGGCTTCCGCGGCTGCAAGCTGGGCCGGGCTCTGCCCGGCACGGGTCTCGGCCTTCACGGCCTTGAGTTCCACGGCGAAGTCGGCGGGAAAGCGCTCGAGGTAGTCCTGCACGGCCGCGTCGGCCCAGGCAGGCTGCCGGGTGCCGACGGCGACGATGCTGATTTTCATCGGGCCGCGGTGGGGGCGCGATCGTGCGTTTGCGTTAGCCCGCGCGCTTGGCGGCCGTCTTGCGCGCGCGCGGCTTGGCGGCCGGCTTGGCGGTCTTGCCGGCGGCCCGGCGGGGCGCGCTGCCGGCGCTCTTGGCCGGCCGGGCCGACTTGGCTGACTTGGCTGACTTGGCTGATTTGGCGGACCTGGCTGCCGGCTTGGCCGCCGACCGCGCCGCGGGCTTCGCGCCCGAGCGGGCCGGCGCCTTGGCCGCGGGCTTGCGCGCCGCCGGCTTGCGCGCGGCCGGCGCGGGTTCCTCCGCGGCGACTTCCTCGGGCTCGGGCTCGGGCTCGGCCTCGGGCCGGGCCGGGCGACCGCCGCCCAGCACCATGCGCACCGGCTTGCCGCCCCAGATCTCTTCGAGCTTGTAATACGCGCGGATGGCGGGCTGCATGATGTGCACCACCGCGTCGCCCAGATCCACCAGCACCCATTCGCCCGTGTCCAGGCCCTCGGTGCTGATCACGTGGCCGCCCGCGGCCTTGACCTTCTCGCCCACCCGGCTGGCGAGCGCGCGGGTCTGGCGGTTCGAGCTCGCGGTGGCGATCAGCACGCGGTCGAACAGGGTGGTGAGGCCGGTGGTGTTGAAGACCACGATGTCCTGCGCCTTCACGTCTTCGAGGGCGTCAACGATCGTGCGCTGCAGTTTCTTGATGTCCATGCGGATTCCGATACAGGTGATGCGCCCGAATATAGTCCAGCACCGCCGGGCCCAGAGCGGCGCGCAGCTGCGCCTCGCCCTCGGGGGTGGGCGGCGCGGCCAGCGCGGCGCGCAGCGCGGTGGCCGACACCGGCACCGGCGGCATGGCGAACTCGATCACCGCGCCGGCGGGCCGGCGCAGGGCGGCTGCCGGCGCGGCCCGGCGCGGCAGCGCCCAGGCCTGCACGGCGGCGGCTGGTGTCAGCGCCGCCCCGGCCCGCTGCGCCACCGCGAGGTGCGCGTGCTCGGTGAGCGCCTGCCACTCGCGCCAGGTGTCGAGCCGGTCGAACTGGTCGCCGCCCACGATCAGCACCAGGGGCGTGGCTGGGCCCAGGGCGGCGCGCAGTTCGCGCAGGGTGTCGATGGTGTAGCTCGGGCCGCCACGCGCGATCTCGTGCATGTCGAGCACCAGGCCCGGCTGCTCGCCCAGCGCAAGCTCGATCAGGTGCGCGCGGTCGGCCGCGCTGGCGGCCAGGGCGCCCTTCTGCCAGGGCTGGGCGGCGGGCATCAGCCGCACCTGTTCCAGCCCCAGGGCGGCGCGCGCCGCCTGGGCCAGGGCGAGGTGGCCACGGTGCACCGGGTCGAAGCTGCCACCCAGGATGCCCACGGCGCCGCTGCCCGCGCCCGTGGCGGACGGCCGCGACGCGCCGGGCGAGGCGGCGGCAGGGTTCACTCGCTCGCCCAGTCGCGCGGCCGCAGGAAGTCGGTGTAGAGCCGCGCCTCGGCCGAGCCGGGCTCGGGCGTCCAGTCGTAGCGCCAGGTGACCTTGGGCGGCATGGACATGAGGATCGATTCCGTGCGCCCGCCCGACTGCAGCCCGAAATGCGTGCCGCGGTCGAACACCAGGTTGAACTCCACGTAGCGGCCGCGCCGATAGAGCTGGAAGTCACGCTCGCGCGGGCCCCAGTCGGTGGCGCGGCGGCGCTCGACGATGGGCTCGTAGGCGGGCAGGAAGGCGTCGCCCACCGCGCGCATCAGCGCGAAGCTCTGATCGAAGGGCAGGGCGTGGAAGTCGTCGAAGAAGATCCCGCCCACCCCGCGCGGCTCGCGCCGGTGCTTCAGATAGAAGTACTCGTCGCACCAGGTCTTGAAGCGCGGATACATCCCCTCGCCGAAGGGCGCCACGGCGTCGCGGCAGGTGCGGTGGAAGTGGCGCGCGTCGTCCTCGTGGCCGTAGTAGGGCGTCAGATCCATGCCGCCGCCGAACCACCACACGTCCTCGCCGCTCCCCTCGGGTGCTCGGGCGATGAAGAAGCGCACGTTCATGTGCACCGTGGGAACGTAGGGG